>JAEZJW010000142.1 GCA_023415595.1 Bacillota bacterium | reverse complement strand
CTCGTCGGATTCATCGATATATTTCCAGCTCTGTACATCGGCAACCTCCGCCATTCTCTTCATGAACAGGATCGCTGCCATAAGAATTCCTACTTCAATCGCAACGACAAGATCAAATGCCACAGTTAATACGAAGGTAGCAACCAGGACCAGGATGTCACTTTTCGGTGATGCTTTCAGCAGGGAAACAAATTCCCTCCATTCGCTCATGTTATAGGCTACCATGAACAGAATGGCTGCAATCGTCGGCATCGGTATGAGGGATGCATAAGGCATGAATACCACCAGAATCAGGAATAGGGTTACCGCATGGACCATGCCCGCAATCGGTGTTCTTCCTCCATTCTTCACGTTCGCCGCTGTTCTCGCGATTGCTCCGGTAGCAGGAATGCCGCCAAAGAGGCTGGAGAAGATATTACCGGTGCCCTGTGCGATCAGCTCCATATTAGAACGGTGCTTACTTCCGATCATTCCGTCTGCAACGACACAGGACAGCAGGGATTCCACCCCTGCCAGTATCGCTATCGTGATTGCATCGGGCATAAGGCTTCCTATGGTATGTAAATTCATCGTAGGAAAATGAAAAGCCGGTGGTTTAGAGGAGATGTCAAAAAGCTTTCCGATCGTATTTACTTCCAGATCAAAGAGCTTTACGATTGCCGCTGCTGCAATGACTGCGATCAAGGAGGCCGGTATTCTGCGATTAATCTTAGGCCAAAGGATCAGAATGATGAGTGAGACTGCACCAATCAGTAATGCCTGTAGATTGACCGTACTGATTCCTTCAATACAGGCCTTCAGCTTCTCTATGGTTTCAACCGGCTTCGTCTCAAGGGTAATGCCCATAAAATCTTTAATCTGACCAATAAAGATCGTTACAGCAATACCGAGCGTAAAGCCGGTTGTTATGGTATACGGAATGAATTTCAATAATTTCCCGAACTTCAGTAATCCCATAAGGATCAGGAGGATTCCCGCCATGATGGTTGCTACTGCCAACCCTTCCATACCGTTTCTGGCTACGATACCTGCTACGATAGTAGCGAAGGCTGCGGTCGGTCCGGAGATCTGAACCCGGCTTCCGCCCAGGAAGGAGATAATGAAACCGGCTACAATTGCCGTATACAGTCCTCTCTCCGGTGTTACACCCGATGCCAATGCCAACGCGATTGACAGCGGTAATGCTATGATTGCTACAATGATACCGGCCACGATGTCCTTCACCAACTGATCCTTTGAATAGGTTTTCATGACCGAGAACAATTTTGGCTTTAACTTGTTCATTTATCCTACGCCTCCACAATTTGTTAAGTTAAGCTTCCGTAAACGATAGTCTCTGATAAAGCTTACGACAATTTACAATCATAGTCCTCTTTTCCGCAATTTTCAAGAACCAAATCTGCAAATTATATAAAATTATGGAGTTTTTTATGTCTGTTACTTACTTAACCGGATAAATCTTTACCTGGACATCAGAATCCGGGAGGAGTCCTTCTACGTTATCCTGGAAGGTTACCTCCACCGGCACAACTGTCTCTCCGTTATTGGTGAAGGCTTTGGAGGAGATATAGCTTATAGTCCCCTTCAGAGTTGCATTCTTATTATATTCCGGTATGATCTCCACAGCCGCTCCTACCTGAACATACCCGATATATTGCTGGTCAATATCAGCCATAACCCGGATACTATCAAGATCAGCAAGAGTAAGCAGCCGGCTTCCCGGCGACAGGAGATCGCCCTTGGAATAATCAACATTATATACAATCCCATTCTCAAATTCCGATACGATCCTGTTCTCTGCGAAATTCTCCCGGTTAAGCCTACCCTTGGCAAGATCCAACTTCTCTTCCAGAAGATTAAGCTTCTCCTCCGGAAGCTCTGACTCCTCACTCTGCTCCTTCAAAAGCTTAAGCTCTGTTTCAAGCTCCTTCACCTGTAAGTTATAATCTGCAAGATTAAGCTCCATCAGAGTATCGTCCTTCGCCACTTTCTGGCCATTCTTTACATTGACACTCTCCACGGAGGCACCAAAATCCATCGTAACATCCACGGTATCCATACACCGCAGGATACCATAAGCCTCAACCGCCTGCTTCTCTGTCTGGTTCCCCAGATTAATAATGTCCGGCTTAGTGGCTACCTCCTTTGCCTTGCAGCCTCCGAATAATGTGATGATTCCTATCAAAGCAACTGCATATAATAATCTCTTCATAATTCACACACCTTTCCATCCCTGATATTTATTATTTTCTGACCGTAGCCTGCGGCTTCGGTTGAATGTGTTACCAAGACTATGGTCTTACCTTGTTTCTGGTTAACCTCATGTAACAGCTTAAGGATGCCGGTTCCTGATTCCGTGTCCAGATTTCCTGTTGGCTCATCTGCAAGGATAATATCAGGATCATTCATCAGCGCCCTGGCAATCGCTGCCCTCTGCTGCTGGCCTCCTGAGATCTGCCTGGGTGTATGATGCCTTCGGTCCGTCATTCCGACAATTTCAAGTATCTCATCCATTTTCTCCTTATAATCCTTCGCTTTCTTGCCATCCAGCAGCACAGGGAGCAGGATATTCTCCTCCACCGTGAGCTTCGGGATCAGATTATAGAACTGGAAGACAAAACCGATGGTCCTGCGTCGCAGGATACTCTCTGCCTTATCCTTCATCCGGGAAAGCTCCATTCCCTGCACCCGGATACTTCCACTGGTGGGTTTATCCAGTCCGCCGAGCATATAGAGGAAGGTACTCTTTCCTGAGCCCGAGGGTCCCATGATGGATACGAACTCTCCCTTTTTTATAGTAAGATTAATTCCTTTCAGGACCTCCACCTCAACAGGGCCCAGCTGGTAACTTTTATACAGGTCGATTGCTTCCACTGCATTTACGATCTCCATTCCAACCTCATTTCTTATATTCGTCTTATTCATACTTCACCGCCTCCATCAGATTTAATTTAGAGGATTTCAGTGCCGGCCAGATGGACGCAAGGACTGATATCACTATACCGAGTGCCAGGCATAAGCCGATCTGTATCGCAGAGTAATGAATACTCGTCTCCATTTCCAATGATTTCAGTAATCCGGCTCCTGAGATCAGCATCAGCAGCCCTGCCCCCGTACCCGCCATGCTTCCGGCAATTCCTAAGGAGAGTGCCTCTACATAGATCATTCGGATGATCTGGGGCTTACTCATTCCAACAGAGCGGAACATGGCGAGGATCCTCTTTCTTCTTATGAAATTTATGATCAGGTTATTAAAGATCCCCAGAATTCCTGCCAGCATCGTGATGACTGAAAAGCCCTTAGCAATCAGGAAAATCTGCTCATTATAACGGATATTTTCATACTTCATCTGCTGCATCGTCTTAAGGTAAGGCTGCTGCCTGACAAACCGATCGTTCAGATTCTCCAGTACCTTCCCCTGATCACCCTCTGTCTTAATAAGGATCGTACTGTAGAAGCTGTCCTTCCAGCCCATATCCAGCCTCATGTATTTCTCCGAGACGATGGCGAAGTTCCCATTATTTTCGATGCTTTCGAAGAAGCCGGCAACCGTGTAGGAGGAAATCTTACCCCAAGCCCTGATTCTGAGTACATCTCCTGTATTCACGCCCAGACGATTCTTCAACCGGTTGCTTAAGAGGATCGTTCTGCCCTGCTCAAGAAGACTGAATAGCGCATCACGGTCACCTGATATCTGAAGATTGTTATAATCTAAGTATTTCTTCGTATCGACTCCCACCATGAGCCCGAGGGTATCCTTCTGGTCAACAAGCTCGATGCCTCCGATGCCCATAACCTTTGTTACTTCCTTTACACCCTCTGTATTCTTGATTTCCTGCAGGTATTCCCTGTCAATCTCCTTCGCTGACATGTAGATCTCATATTGGTTCCGGTCATAATAATTCACCAGCTCCTGTAAGGTACTGTAGCTTAGGGTATTAACAAACAATACACAGGATATTCCGATTGCCAACAAGGAGACGCTGCCGTTGATGCTCTTATTATCCCTTAGGTTTTTCACGGCGATTCCTCCGATATTACCGAAGAGTGCACCATATACCCGCCCCAGAAGTCCAATCAGACAGTGTACCAAAAACGGAACGATCAGGACGGAGGCTGCAATCACTCCCACAATGCACAGGGCATTAAGATACATGCTGTTCTTCCCCTTAACAAGAAGTGGCGTCAAGCTGCAGATACCCAGAAACGCAAAGCCTGCCACTGCCCTCAGCTTCTTATTTGCTTTCGCATTTTCAACCATATTTAAAATGATATCCTTGACGGCTATCCGATGGACGGATAGGATCGGCTTAATGGAGCTGACCAGGCACAGCAGAAGTGCCATCGCAAAGGTAATGAGCAGCTGCTTCGGTTCGAAGGAGATGGCCGCCTTATATCCCCCATCCCAGGAGGGCATCGTAAATATGGACATCAGATAAAGTGCTGCAATTCCAAGCAGACATCCCACTGCTCCCCCGACACCGCCGTAAATCAGGCTTTCTGTCAGCAGCATGCGGTTAATGGTCCTTCTTCCGGCACCAATACTTAAATAGGTACCGATATCCGGAAGCCTCTGGGAGGTGATGACCCGAAAGGTAGAGCTAATGATGTAGATACTCATGAAGCTTAAGATAATCGTCAATGCCAGGAAGGGCATGCGGATCTTATTATTCTGGCTTCTGATCTCCTGCTCGGTAAAGGGTTCGCTGACATGGTACTTGGGGAACTTACGCCCTAGAATACTCATCATCTGCTGCTTATTCGCAGGGTTCTTCAGCTTAACATACATCGTGTCCACCTTGCCTCGGACGTTATATAGGGACTGTAGGGTATCCGGAGGGACAACTCCCGTTACCGTCTCCCCCTCTCCCAGAAATGGTCCCTCCCGGTACGCAATACCGCAGATCAGGAATTTCTGTCTTAAGCCGTTCAAGGTAAGCGTGATCGGATCTCCGGCCCGGAGTCCGTATTTATCTGCAGTCTCGGTACTGATGATGATCTTCTTCCCGGTAAAGGGATAAACTTCCGTCCCTTCCCGTAAGCCAACAGTAGTGATCCGGTTCATATCGTCATAATCGATACCCCACAACCGGAAGCCCTGGTCCCTCTCCTTACCATACCGGTATTGTCCGTAGCCGGAGACGGTTCCGATCGCATAATCGAAGTATTCCTCCAAACCTGATATTCTTTCCGGATTGAAATACCTGCCGGGGGATTCCCACCAGGCCTGTACTAAAAGGTCCGTGTACCCAACGTTTGCTCTCCATCTCTTCGTCTGAACCTTGACCATGGTATCCGAGATGGAGGCTGAAGCGAAATATAGTGCAGCGGATATCGCAATTGATAATATGATCAATGCCGTCCGCAGCTTCTTCTCCATGATACTTTTTAAAATGTACTTCCCTGTGATACTCGTAATTCCACCTCCCAGATTATGCCGTTCCCGGCATCCTGGGATCATCATACCTGAAGAAAGCGCTGGCGGTAAGTGTCTGCCGTCATCGGTTTTATCACTATTTTATATTACAGCTGTCATATGACACCTTCTTCATATCAAGCCCTGCCTCCGCCGAAGCACTGTAAAAGCTTAATACCAGATCAGTGTATACTTAATTAAGATAATATTCCGGTTGATAATCCCTTGCCGTTAGGATAAAATTGTTTTAAATAGTAGTATTTTACATATCCGAAGGAGCCGCAGAGCATGGATCAGAAAACAGAAAGTATTTTTACTTATATTCTATATTTGTCTTTAACTGTCGTTCTTCTGTACGTATTGGCCCAGAACCTCAGTGATCCCTGGTTAA
Organism: Bacillota bacterium; assembly: GCA_023415595.1. GTDB lineage: Bacteria > Bacillota > Clostridia > Lachnospirales > Lachnospiraceae > Mobilitalea. Next base: position 64,536 of record JAEZJW010000142.1, on the reverse strand, counting down.
TCCTGCTTCTATCCGGGTTGGTTATTGCCTCTGTAACGGTCCGTAATGCAGTGCTCTATCCCTCGGAAGAGTATATTAAGTTCGGCAAAGCAACTCTTCTGTTGGATCTTCTGCTGGTATCTGTCCTCCGACTTCTGGACGGTGGTACAAGCTCAGCCATCTTCTTCTACCTGCTGATCGCCGACTGTGCCATCATATATTCCCCTAAGTTTACGGGATGCTTTACCTTCCTGTGCTTCGCTGCCTTACACCTGTCAGAGTTCATTAAGGCGGGCGGATCGGAGCTTAAGGTGCTGTTACCCAGGATAGGCATTAACTCCCTCTCCTTCCTGGCAGTCTATGTAATCATGTATATCCTGAGATATGAGATCAGGCAACGTAAGATTCTATCGGAAACCATGTATGAACTAAAGCTGAAATCCAGGCAGTTGGAGAACGCTTATCAGAAGCTGAAGGATAATTCAGAGGAGCTGGAGGAGTTGACGATCGTAAAGGAACGTAACCGGATTGCCAGGGAAATTCATGATACTGTCGGGCATACGCTGACTACCGTGCTGCTTGAAATGGAGGCCGGTGAACGATTAATTCCCGTTGACCGGGAGGAAGCCATTGAAAAACTGAGACTCGCCAAGGCCCAGGTCAGAAACGGCCTGCAGGATATCCGGGAATCAGTAAAAACCCTGCAGTCAGGTAAGGAGCTGATGGAATTTATCCCTTCCCTGATCCTTCTGATCGAAGAAACCAAGAAGCATGCCGGTGTGTTTATCAAGTATGAAATTAAGGATCTGCCAGGGCTGACGCACTCCCGGGAGAAGGCAATCTACCGAGCGCTTCAGGAAGGCCTGACCAATGGGATCAGGCACGGCAAAAGCACTGCCTTCGTATTCGTCCTGGAATATGAGAATGGCAATATCCGGTTCATGCTTCAGGATAATGGGACAGGAACCGATGCCCTGGTAAAGGGCTTCGGCCTCGGAGCGATGGAAGAACGAGTCAAGGAAGCCGGTGGAGTTTTAAAGATCCAGACTGCACCCGGAGAAGGCTTTAAGATCAGCGTTACGATACCGGCAGGGGAGGAAGAAAATCATGGAGCCGAATAAGATAAGGATATTAATTGTAGATGACCAGACCCTGATGAGGGATGGATTAAAGACCGTGCTCTCCCTGGAGAAGGATTTCGAAGTGACCGGCACTGCCTCAAACGGTTTGGAGGCAATCAGAATGATGGAAAAGCAACCTCCCGATGTCGTTCTTCTGGATATCCGCATGCCGGAAATGGATGGTGTTACCTGTATTAAGAAGATTAAGCAGCAACACCCGGAGACCAAGGTAATTATGCTTACTACCTTCAATGATGAGGAATATATTATCGATGCTCTGGCAGGCGGTGCCAGCGGTTATTTTCTTAAGGATATTGATATGGAGAAGCTGATCAGGGCGATTCGCGACTGCGTGGAGGGAAGAACGATCATCCCTCAGGAGGTGGCTGTAAAGCTTGCCGAAGGACTCACCAGGATCTCCTCCTCAGGCAGAAGGAAAGAAGCCTCACAGGCAGAGCTGGACCTTACGGAAAGAGAGCTGGAAATCTGCTCGATGATGGTACAAGGCTTTACGAATAATCAGATCTCCCTGATGATCCATATCTCGGAGGGTACCGTCAGGAATTATATCAGCAACATCTACAGCAAGCTGGGAATCAGCGACCGTACCCAGGCAGTCCTTTATCTTAAGGATCATGGAATCAATTAATTCAATCTGAATATTATCACCGTCATATAAAATTGATGACAGGAGTAACTATCTTATCCGGTGCTACGGTTTTATAATGAACTGTAAGAAACGTCAATAACATGAAGTTATGGAGGCAGCCATGAAGCCCTTATCCATCTTAAAATACTATCAGAACAACCGGAAGAGGTTCTTATCCGTATTGATATCGGTTACCTTAAGTGTAATCCTGTTATATATCGTACAGATGGTAATCTACTCCTCCTTCCGGCTGGGACATCATCTCTATACGGAACCAAGAAAGTATTTCTCAACGATATCCCCCAAGGGTGAGGTGCTAAACAGGAGTATCATTACCACCATCGAACATACCGAGGGGGTAGGGAGAGTAATCCCCTGTGTTTTCGACAGTACGTCAGTCAGGGCGGGAATAGGTTCTAATTATGCTGCGATGATCTATTCCATTGAGCCGGAAGAAATAACTAAAATGATGGAGCTTCTGGACCTGAAACTGGAAAGCGGCAGACTTCCGGAAGCCGGGAATGAAATCGTCCTTCATAAGCAGGTGGCGGCTAATAAGGGATTGAAAATCGGCGACATAATCGGCCGAATGGTTTCCAAGGAGGAAACTCTTCCGGGCGTTTATCATATCGTAGGAATCCTAGAGGGTAAGCATATCCTCTCCTTCGCACCCATCAAGCAATATATCAATACCTATCACCTTCCCTACGAGTATATCTACGGGGGTATCATCTTCCCCGAGAGTGGTGCACTCGATGAGATGAATCAGGCTTTGGAGTCGATGGTCCCATCAAACTACCAGATCAATACCATTAACACAGAGAAGGCCTGGCTGAAAAATTCCGAAGCGAAGGTTGAGCTTTTCATTACGCTGGTCTGTACCTTCATCATTATCATCGTATCCTCCTGCATCGGGTTCCTGTGCTACATTTATTTTACACAGAGACGGAGTGAGTTCGGCCTGTTATGGGCAATCGGATATTCCAGGCAGAAGGTAATCAATCGCGCCTTTGCGGAGATTAATGGGATCAACCTGCTGGGATTTGCTCTTGGAATTCTGCTTTCAATCCTGACCGGTATTATATTGAATATAACCTATTTTAAACCCATCGGTGATTCCCTGGAAATCATAAACCTAAGATATATCCTGGGAGCAGCCTGCTCGCCGCTCTTTGTTACATTATTCAGTCTGATTCCCGTCTGGAGGATGCTAAAGAAGCTGGATCCGATCTCCATCATCGATGGATCGATGCTATAATCTGGTATTATATAAAATAGGGAAAGGAAGATAGCCGGATGCTGATTGAAGGAATTGATTTAAGTTTGATTTATGACCTGGGAAAAGAGCATGAGACCTATGCTGTGAGAAATCTTAATATTAAGCTGAACGCAGGAGAGACCATCGGTGTCATCGGACCCTCCGGCAGCGGCAAAAGCTCCCTGCTTTATCTTCTCTCCGGTTTGAAGTCCCCAACCATGGGAACTGTATATTATCAGGATATCGATATCGAATCCTTAAGTGAGTTGAAACGTTCGGAATTGCGGCGGCAGAATTTCGGATTTATCTTCCAGAGGCATTTTCTGATTGATTATATGACCGTCTTCGATAATGTCTTATTGGCCAGTAATAAGAAGGATCCGGAAGCAGCCAAATCAGATACGGCAGACCTGTTACGGCAGCTGGGAATGGAGAAGCTATCCGGGAAGAAGCCGTCCGGTTTATCCGGAGGGCAGCGACAGAAGGTAGCAATTGCAAGGGCTCTGATGAATCAGCCCTCTGTGATCTTCGCGGATGAACCCACCGCGTCCCTGGATCATGAAGCAGCCCTTGATGTAATGGATCTGCTGACAGAACACCGCGGCAGCTCAACCCTTCTGGTGGTAACCCACGACAGATCCATCCTGGAGAAAGCAGACCGGGTTCTGGAGATGTGGGATGGTTATCTTAAAACTTAAGAACCGGTAAATGTACGCTTCACTTTGTTCAAACCGATTCAAAAAATATCCGCTTCGCAGGTATTTTTGAATCATTAATTTTAAGACAAGGTATCCCATTTCTCTTAGGACACCTTGTCTTTTTTCCGCAATAATCATGGTTAAAACTTTCCTTAACACTAAGCCAAATGATACTGTTACATGAGAATATCACAGCCTGTTTAGGACTTAGCTTCGTTCACAGTTATAAGGGCAGTCTCTTTCTTTTGAATATCATTACTCCCGCTACAAAAAGCAACAGAATGATTCCTACAAAGAGCAGGTTGACCCCCAAAACCTCTTCTCCCTTTACCACCTTTACCGGATCATAGATCCCGTAAATCGTAAAGTTCTTAAGGAAGTTAAGGTCCTCGGCAGCACCGCTGATCATCTTCAGCAACAGAAACATAATCGGCAGGCCGGCTCCAAAGCCGGTGGACAGCTTCGCCTCATTGAACAGGCAGGAGCAGAAGAAGCTGATCATCAAGGCCACCATATTCACCAGCATCGTAGTCACATTCAAGGAGAGAAATGCACCTACATCTATATTACCCGGAAGCAAAGCATTACTGATAGCCACTCCGAGACCGAATAATGCGAAGAAGAGAACAATCAGGGAACCAAGTGCATAAATGCCCTGTGTGATAATAATTTTCACTCTGGAATTCGGGGTAGACAATAGATAAGCAAAGGACCCGTTATCTACCATCTTCGCAACCAGCTTATTACCCAGAATGATACTATAGATCATGGGGAAGGCTATCATCAGCATTCCATACAGCCAGCTGGCCAGATATGCCGTCAAGTCTGTTTCCAACTGGGAGAAGCCCATGGCCTTCATCATTCCCTTCGGAAGCATCTCCAGCATGGCGGTTAATGCCGTCATGTCCTCCGGATCAAACATCGATATCATAATTGACATATACATAGTAAGTACACCAAAAAAGATCAGCAGCAGGATCCAGTTCTTCTTTATCGTAGTTTTCAATAATGTTAGGCTCATACTATTTCTCCTCCTTGCCATAGAAATGCATAAAGATATCTTCCAGAGACTGTGATTTAACATCCAGGTTCTGTACCGTGAACTGCGAAACGGTCTTCAGGAAGCGGTCCACACCTTCTGTTTTAATAAATATCTCTAGGGTATTATCTTCTGCTTCCTTCACCTCAAAGCCTGAGGAGGTTAGTACTCCATATGCCTCCCCAAGGTTCTTTGCCTTCAGAATATAGCATTTTCTCTGAGTCTCCTTCAGGCTCTGCACATCGGATTGCTTCACCAGTCTTCCATCCCTGATGATCAAAACTGTATCCGAGGTCCGCTCCACCTCTTCAAACATATGGCTGGACATCAGGATCGTCTTGCCCTTCTTCTTCTCTTCCAGGATCAGCTCCACGAAGCGGTTCTGCATCAGGGGATCCAGTCCGCTGGTTGGCTCATCGAGTATGAGTACCTCAGGATCATGCATGAAGGCAGTTACAATTCCAACCTTCTGCTTCATCCCCTTGGAGAATCTTTTAATTCTTCCTTTCGTATCAAGTTCAAACATATCTATCAGCTGTTTCTGACGGGTAAAATCCTTCGTCCCCCTCATTTCGCACATGAACCTTAGGAATTCATCCCCGTTCATCCCATCCAGAAAGGCAATTTCACCCGGAATATAACCCAGACTCTTCTGAATCTGAGGTGCCTGTTTCCAGCAATCCAGCCCGTTGATGGTACTACTGCCCTTATCAGGTGCCATAAACCCAAGCAAAGCGCGGATGGTAGTGGTCTTGCCTGCTCCGTTCGGTCCGAGATACCCAAGAACCTCGCCCTTCTTCACCTTGAAATCCACATCAAAGATTCCTTTTCCGCTGGGGTACACTAATGAAAGTCCGTTTACCTCTATCATAAATACTCCTCCTTATAAAGATTGTTTCTTAATAACTGCAGACATGCATGAAACTCATGAAGCGCATCCTCCGCAGAACGTCCTGCACTTAACTGGTTGGAATGATTCTCGCTGATCCCGGTTAAGATACTCAGTACAAGCTTAGGATCCACACCCTCTTTAAACTTCGTTGTGTCCATGTTCATAAAACCGATTTTTCCGCTGTAATCACTCCTCATTTTAAGCACTTCCTCTCTGAGATTTTGAACCTCCTCCTCCTTTTCATGATATACACTGTTATAAAAGGTAAGAATGAAGGGATGCTCCTCCAGGATTCTTATTTTAAGTTCGGTTCCCATCCTCATCTTGTCAAAGAAATCGGTTATGCTGTAATCGTATTTCTCAGCGATATCCCTCCGCATTATCTCATTACAGTACTCGATCAGATAGCCATAAAGCTCCTTTTTGGAGCCAAAGTAATGGAAAATCATTGCTTTTGATACTCCGGCTGCTGTTGCGATGTCACTCACAGATGCTTTCTTATAACCGTTTTTACTAAAGCAGGCTAATGCAGCATCAATGATACTCGTCTGTTTTTCCTTGGGCAGACTTAAGAACTTCTCCACCTGAATCACCTCCTTTTGCTTACGTATATGAAAACCAGCTTACGAATAAATAGCTTTCTCGTATATAAACCGAATCGGTTTATGGTCTGATCATAGCACCATAAACCGATTCGGTCAATAGAAAATTATTTATTTTAATATAATTCTAATTTTGGATTTATTTCATAAGCCTGCGGAAGGCTTCATCCGGTTCCTTCAGCAGCTTCTTTCGTATTCCGTCCTGGTATAATTTAAAGTAATTTTCTGCCATGACCAGCTCTTCTTCCGAAAGCAACAGCTCGACCAGCCGGTAATTAAGCTCTCTGTGGAGAGGTTCCCGGACAATCCCTTCCTTCAACCATATGGCTGCTCTGCAGGGATTACCCTCAGCCTTATCATATTCCGCCAGTTCGAGAAGAAGTCCGATATACTGCTCCTTTAACAGCAGTCTTTTGACCGCTACCCAGTCATTCTCCCAGCCGGATAAGTAATCCCCCTGATAAAGCCCAGCAATCTTCACATATTCTTCTATGGTATCCCGGTTCATGGGTGCCACCCGATCAAGATAACTGCTGAAAAGTAAATAATCACAATCCAGTTCCTTCAGCTCAAGCTGGTAACTACCCCTGTCAAATCTGATATTCAGCTTTATCCCATGGTCATACAGAGCTTTCTTAATATAGTGGAGTGTGGTATTAAAATGTATGATTGCCCTGTCCCCATCAAAGTCCTCCCAGATATGGTCAATGATTTCACTGCGGCTTACATAGCTTCCTCTGCGGTCAATCAAAAAGGCCAGCAGCTCTTCCGCTTTCTCCGTACGAAACTTCACTTCACCAAACGGGGAGGTCACCTTAAATCTGCCGAAGCATTCCGCTTTCATACCTGATACAGCTTCCGGATTTCTTCTCCGTGCCGTTAGCCTGCCCAGCGTTTCTGCGAGTCTGGCGGCTGTTACGGGTTTCATGAGATAATCAATGGCATTCAGACGGAATGCCTCAACCGCATATTGATTATAGGCAGTCACAAAGATGGTATCGATCCCGTAGTGTAGGTCGATGATGCGGTCTGCCAGCTCAATTCCATCAATCTCAGGCATCTCAATATCAAGAAATGCAGCATCCACACGACTATATCTTAAGAATTCCAAAGCTGCCAAAGGCTCAGTAAATCTTCCTGCGACCGATACTTCACCACTCTCCGTTAGCAGCTTTTCCAGCTTGTCTAAGGAGGGCTCCTCATCATCAATGATTACAACTTTCAGCATTTACTCCACCTCCGACGGTATGGTGAAGGAAACCCTCGTGCCCTTACCCGGTTCACTTGAAACCTCCAGACCGATACCAAATAATTTCTTAAGTCTTCTGTCTATATTCCACAAACCAATTCCCTGTTCAGGATCAGGCTGAAGCAGAGCAATTAACTTCTCAGGTGGAATTCCCTGCCCATCGTCTTCTACCGTAACTAAAATTCCCTTCGGGCATTTCTTCACGGATATCTGAACTGACCCAGTTCCACTTTTTTTTCTCAGACCATGGAGGATTGCATTTTCTACCAGTGGCTGTATCGTCAGGATCGGAATTTTCGATTTTATCATTGGATCAGTATCAAGTATTATATTTAATTTATCTCCGAAACGTGCCTTCTCTATCTGGGCATAGGATCTCACCAGAGTAAGCTCCCGTTCCAGCGGCACATACGTCTCCAGACTCTTAAAATCAAAGCTCAGTCTCAAAAAGGAGGAAAACTCATCTATCAGCTGCTGCGCCTTCGCAGGATCGGTATCGCAGAAGGAGGAGATTGCATTTAGGGTATTATAGAGAAAATGAGGCTTTATCTGCGCCTGAATGAAAGCAGCTTCTGCCGCCATCATTTTATCCACTGAGATTTTTAAGTTCACCAGGGTACGCACTCTGGCCAGCAGCTCCTCCGGTTCATAGGGTTTGGGCAGGTAATCGTTTGCTCCTACCTCAAAACCAAGAACGATATCCTCAGTGGATGCCTTCGCGGTCAGCATCAGGACCGGAAGCTCATAGACGGATTTACTCTCTCTGATTCTCTTGCATACATCATATCCGGAGATCTCCGGCATCATGACATCTAGTAGGACAAGATCGTAATCCTTATGCCTATCCAGCTCCGTCAGAGCCGCCTTCCCTCCATTGGCAAAGGTTACGCTATACCCTCCCAGCTTTAAGATCGTAGCTGCGGATTGGAGATTGACCGCATCATCATCCACTAACAGGATACGGCTGCCTCCGTCCGTTCCTTCAATGGTGCCTGCAAGCTCAGTGTCATATACCACCATCGGTTCCTGTAAGGTAATCTCCTCCTCAGCTTCGTCCTTTTGCAGCTCTGCCAGAGGCAGACTGAAATAAAACTGCGAGCCTCTTCCCAGCTTAGAGTCTACCTCGATCCTGCCACCCATCAGTTCCACCAGATGCTTCGTGATGGGGAGGCCAAGACCGGTCCCTCCATGTCTGCGTGTAATGGAGTTATCCACCTGCTCAAAGGACTTGAAGATATCCTCCAGCTTGTCCTCCGGAATCCCTTCTCCGGTATCGCCGACACATACCTCCACCTTTCCTGTAATTACTCTTGCCGTTACCGTAACAGAACCCTTTGCGGTATATTTTACGGCATTGCCCACCAGATTATATAGGATCTGAATCACGCGGTTCTCATCTGCCCAAACGTAAGGTAATTCGGTAGGAAGCTCTGCACTGATATCATATTCCTTATTGCTGTTCAGCTGCTTGAATACGTTAACTACCGTATGAATTAGCCCTTCTAACTGTATCGGCTTTAAGTTCAGATTAATATCACCATTTTTCATTCTGGAATAGTCCAGAATATCGTTCACAAGGTTCGTAAGTCTGCGGCTGCTGCCGGCAATCAGGGACAGGTTTTGCTTCTGCCCGCTATTTAGTTCTCCGTCACTTCCCTTCAGCATTCCTTCTGCAATTCCTAATATTCCGCTGAGCGGAGTTCTAAGCTCATGGGAGGTATTCGCAAGAAATTCATCCTTGACCTTGTCCAGCTTCAATAGCTTCCTGGATAAGTCATTGACGCTATGGAAGGCTTCCGCAAATCTTCTCGACAGAACGAAGGACTGCGTCAACAGAAGAATAAATAATCCGAAAGAAACCAATTCTCCGATATCACTGATAATTACATCGTTCTGGTACAGCATATCATGGAACGCACATAACAGAACCACGATAGCACCGCAAAGCAGAGGTAACGCATCCTTTTTCCCTCTAAGTAAGGCCTTACCGGTGATAAAGGCCGCATAGGCGCCCGTTAACATGGCTCCTGTCTGAGTAATATAGATTAAGCCGGTAAAAAACGATATGGGTGTAAACAGGAAGATGGAGACCATAATCATAGCATAGATCAGGATGCACTTAAGAATTCTTCCGGAAACCTCCTCCGGAAAGAGTACGGAGATCATATATACCGCACAGACAGGGAATAGGCATAATGACGAATAGTCAATAATAATGATTGCACGAAAGCCGATGAACGGAACCAATAAATTGATGAGGTAACTGCCATAGATCAGGGTTCTGCCTGTGAACAGAGCACACATGAATACGAAGAACAGACTGCTTCTGTCCTCCCGCCTTAACAGAAAAATAATCAGATAATAAAATGCCATCACTGCCAAAGCCCCGATCAGGAAGACATCCTTGTATACCATCATCATATTCATCCTATGAATCTGGCCCGGGGTGCCAAGGTTTATCGTATACCACATCCCTCCTCTGGCATAGGTGTAATTGGACACATGGAATATCAGATCAAAACTGGAGGACTCCGGCGTAAACTCGACGGTTTCCGGCTGATACCAAGGGGATGAGGTGCTCTTATCCGTTCCAACCTTGCCGTTCTGTGCTGCAAGTCTTCCATCCAGATAGAATTCGTAGGCGGTTGAAAAGGTAGGGATTCTGATGGCCATGGGCTCACCTATAGGAGCATTAATGATCTTCAGGCGATAGGAAGCATAGCCGAAGCCGGGCAGCTTCTCTCCTCTTAGCTGATAGCTGTTCCAGACATTCGGTGTATCAGCCATAAGGTCGGGCTCCCGAACCTCTGTCTCTGCACTCTGCAGGAAATGTTCCCAATAAAACAGCCAGCGGCCGTTTAAGTTTAACGCACTGCCGCTGGCCGGATTCCAGCCCTGTAAGTCAAGGATACCGTCTTTCACCTGAATCTGTTCCCTATCGGCAGTAAGCACTCTTATGAATCCCAGCAGGGCTGCCAATACGATAATCAGGATAATGATGAATCCCATTCTCTTTTTTCTATTAATCTCTCTCATACTCAAGGACCTTACTCTTTCGTAAACCCCGGGAAGTAATGTCTGCCAGGCAGGCATTCCCTCCCTATATACTTGTTACAGCCGGTGGTGATGTGTGCCCACCGGCTACCTCCTTATGTCATTTGATTACACAGATTACCTCTGCTTTCAGTTCCTTTAGCATGGCAGAAGTGATGATCAGCTCCTCCGATTCATAGGTCTTACCGTTCACCTGCCAGTATTTAAACTCCTTACCCTCCGGGATAATCGGGGTAATTACCGTATTATAATCTGCAAAGTAGCTTCCTGTGAATAAATCCTCCGTTACCACGGAATTGATCTGTACTCCGCAACCCTCTGCCGGCTGTACGATCAGCTGATACAGATCCCCAAGCTTAAAATGCTTCTGATAGGACAAAGGGATGTTATTGGCACGCTGATATCCGTAGGTGCGGATTTCCTCGAGCCTTCCCTCCAGCTGCTCGAATTGTACCCAGGGTTCCAGAAGATCCTTATTATACATGTTTTCCTGTTCTTTCATTCTGGAGTTATTCATTTCCTCCAGAACGCTGTTTAAATTATCCGGTGAGAAGGCTCCGTTGATCAGATCCATCGTTTTGGTGATAAAGATTTCTCTGCAATCCTCTCTCTTCATCAGCTGACCAAACAGGGGACATTCTTCCTTGATCTCGCCATTTACCCCCACATACTTCCAGATGTTATCCATCAGCGCTCCGTTGCCGTAGATACCGAAGCTGAAGTCAAGATCGTGTAGCAGGTATCTCCATTTTCCATCAAAAGGTGCTTCCCGGTATTCCTCTCCCTCCGATGCATAATAACGGTAGGTTCGATAATTATTATGGGGCCAATCCTCATTGCCGATGTAGGCTTGAAGTGCAAAGTAGGATAGATAATTCTCCACGTCCATCAGCTTGTTTAGCTCCTGATAGACTGCATCATCGGTCAGATCCTGATTAGCATACGTTGTATACATCGCCTCATAATCTGCAATGATCTGTACATTCTCTCCGTCCTCTTCCTCTGTTTTGAAGGTTTCTCCGCCCTCCAGTACCTGGAATTCCCCGTCATAGTTGCCATAGTTCTCGTCAAAATAATCATCGTCATATACTTCGTGGAGCCAGAACACACCTCTGTACTCGCCGTTCACATACATTACCGCCGGGCGGACTGCTTCATAATCCATGTAACCGGCCTGACCTGCCAGGGTCTGGAACAGCTCGTCACGGATAAAACCAAAGCCGTTATCATTGCCACAGTTTCTCAATACCAGACGGTTAAAGGCATCTGCCGGCTTACCCTCGGTGGTTAGCTTCCAGGGGAAGAATTCATACCTGAGCTTATTATTATCTTCGTCATATTCCTTCCTGGTATAGATTTTGATAGATTTCTGTTTATTTGCCCTAGACCATCCGCCATAGGTACGTATGCCTGCTGCCTGTGCGGCAATTCTGGTTCCAACCGGCTCGAAGACCTCCAGGAATACTTCCCTTTCACTTTCCCGTCCACGCAAATTATAGTTCGCAGGAGCCGGCGGATCTATCTTCTCATTGGGATGCTCCTTGACATAATCATCCCGAAGCTTTCCTTCCACAAAGATACCATATTCATAATCATAAAGATTATAGGGATCCGTTATCACGGAGAACACCAGTGTACTGAAACGGTCGGTGATATTTTGTCCGGTAAAATAAGTCCGGACCAGTGTTTCCGATTGACTTCCATCCTCAAAATATGCCTTCGCCTTAATACAGACCGCCTTGTTTCCCAAACCGACATCAAGCATGACCGGCTTCTCATAAAGGGTCTTAGCTTCCTCTGGATCGGTTCCGTCCAGAGTATAATAGATTTTACCCGGCTTGCTGCCCTGAAGGATCAGTTCCGTATCCTCGGAGATGTATGTATCCCCAGGGGAAATGCTGATACTGTCCTCTATGATAACCGGATCCCCGGAAGAAGCTTGTGCAGTACCATCTCCCTGTTCCCTGCCGCCCTGGTCTCCCTCCGGTTGATTCTCTGTGCCCGTTTCATCATCGTCTGCCAAAACAACTGTATTATCCTGCTGTGCGGTATCCTTCTTACAGCCACTTAAGCTAAACAGCATGACCGTTAGAAGCAAAAGATACCTTAATCGCTTTACCTTCATGATCTATAATCCCCCTCGTCTAATCCTGTAACCATATCTGTCCTTTTTTCCCAGCTATATGCTATTGATTATATAATAGTTTTCTGGAATATGGAATGTGCTTTTTTTCTGATTTTGCGACAGATTCTTGTATGTTATTACCAAGACCGCAGTACTTGTCTATTCTTAAGAACTTTTATCCGGCTGCATCATACTAAAGATTAATATTCGGTAAAAGCGCAAATATGCTCCTCTGTGCAGTAAGCCGTATTACCTCTCGCTGCCAGGGAGCATATCATAGTTAAATCCATTTATTATCTTACTTCAGGAAGCAGATGGCTTCAACCTTCCGGTCCTTCACCATAGATGCAGTTATTACTAATTTCTCAGATTCATATTTTGTGCCGTTTAACAGCCAATAATCGAACTTCTTTCCTTCCGGGAGAACCGGGCTGATCACAGTATCGTAATCCGGGAAGTAGGAGCCTTCAAATAGTTCTTCCGTAATTATGGAGTTTATCTTAATCTTGCTGCCTTCTGCCGGCTGTACGGTCAAACGGTATAGTTCTCCCAGTCCGAACCGATTTTTAAGTGTCTCTGGAATGTGCTCCGCACGCAGCTTGGCATAGGTACGGATTGTTTCAACCTCAGCCTGCAGCCGCTCTAGCTGCATCCATTCCGGCAGCAGTTCTTCAGACATTTGCTTCTGTTCCCTGATCCGGGATGTCATCATCTCCTCCAGTGTTTGGTTTAGATTATCCGGTGAGAAGGCACTGTTAATTAAGTCCATTGTCTTTACGACAAAGTATTCCTGACAATCCTCCCTCTGCATCAGCCGGCTAAACATAGGGCATTTCTCTCTGATTTCTCCTTTATTTCCAATGTATTTCCATAGATTATCAACCAGGGCGCCGGTACCGTAGATCCCAAAGCTAAAGTCAAGATCATGGGGCAAATACCTCCATTTCCCATCAAAGGGTGCTTCCCGGTAGGCTTCTCCCTCTTCAGCATAATAACGGTATGTTTTATAATTATTATGTGGCCAATCCTCATTGCTTACATAAATCTCCAATGCATAATAAGCCAGATAATTTTGAACGTCCATTAGTTTGCAGAGCTCCTGATAGGCTGCTTCATCGGTCAGATCCTTCTCTGCGTAAGCATACATCGCATTATAATCGGCTACCGCCTGCTCATTCTCCCTATCCTCATCCAGTTTTTTATGTTTCTCGGCTCCCTCCAGTACCTGAAAGCTTCCATCATAGCTTCCATAATTCTCATCAAAATACTCATCATCATACACCTCATGAAGCCAGAGGGCTCCTTTGTACTCTCCATTTATGTACAGAACAGCAGGACGCACTGCCTCATAGTCCATATATCCGGCCTTCCCTGCCAGTGTCTGCATGAGCTCATCCCGGATAAAGGCACGGCCAAAATCATTTCCGCTATTTCTCAGGACCAAATGATTAAAGGCATCCGCCGGTTCGCCTTCCGGAGTAATCTTCCATGGAAAAAACTCATACCTGAGTTTATTATTCTCCTTGTCATATTCCTTTCTGGTGTAGATCTTAAGTGATTTCTGCAGGGGTGCCCTTGACCAGCCGCCATAGACCCTGATGCCTGCAGCCTGGGCCGCAACTCTTGTACCATCCGGCTCTAGGACCTCCAGGAAGACTTCCCTCTCGCTTTTCCTTCCTCGTAAATTATAATTTGCAGGATTCTTCGGCAGGATTTTATCATAGGGGTGCCCCTTAATATAGTCAGCTCTCAGCTTTCCCTCCACAAGAATTCCATTTTCATAATCATAAAGATTATATGGGTCACTGGTAATTGAAAAAACCAGAGTATTGAACCGGCTTCTTACTATTCTTCCTACAAAGTAGGTCCGTGTAATGGTATCTGATTCTCCGCCGTCCGAATAATATGCTTTCGCTTTGACACAGACCACCTTCGTTCCTTCTGCCGCAACAAGCTTAATCGGTTCCTGATACATGCTCTGGGCTTCATCCGGATCGGTACCGTCAAGCGTATAATAGATATTACCCGGTTTATTACTCAGAATGGTAAGCTCAGAATCATTATAAATGAAGGAACTTGTGAGGGAATAGCTGAGGCATCCATCCTTTGATACAGTGATATCCAAAGGTTTCTCCGTCTTCTTTGTAACAACGGCTTGTGAGACTTCTGACCTTCCCATTACCGTCCTCGTATTAATTTTATTACAGCCTGCCAATCCAAATATCATGAATGATATCAGTATTACAAACCTGAACTGGCTTGTTTTCATAATTTTTCATCCCCCTAAAACCTTGCCTCGCTCAAAAAGTCTGGTTATACCTGCTCGGTTTAGCTACTGGCTGACTTCACCGGATGATTCGGTGTCTTCCTCCGATGCTGTAATATCAAGAACGCCTCCGGCTACAGCTATCACCGTACTGTCGATGCCTTTCCTGCAGTTGGTAATTTTAATGCTTCCACCGCAGATATAGACATATCCTCTGGTGTTATCATCCTCATTCTTAGATTCAATCCCCTTCCCTGTCTGAGAATTCAGAAGGAAGCTTCCGTCCCTGATCATAACACAATCCTTGCCGCTTATCGTATCCTTAACAGCTGTGATATGATAGGTTCCTCCGGTAATCAACAGCTCGTCCTTGGAAACCAGCCCATGCTTATAGTTACCCGTAATATTCAAGCTCCCAGCCCCATTCAGCGTCAGGTCAGCCCGGCTGAATATGACTCCGTCCACATTGTCCCCATCCTCTTGATTATATTCTTTTCCATCAGTCAGAGTATTTTCCGTATTCTCCTGAAGGGTAAGGAATACCTTATCCGCTTTCTTAATATATATCGGAGCATTGTCTTTGCAGTTAATATTAACACCATGTAACACGATCTGGATTTTATCCTCGTCCCCGGCATCGACGATCAGCCGTCCGTCTGTCAGGGTTCCGGTTAATACATAGGTACCTTCGGAATTAATCGTCAGAAGCCCGTCAGAAGCCACTGCGCCTTCTCCCTCTATACGAATATCAGTCCCATCCAGAGTAATATGGGTAGCGGAGCTGTCCTCATATGTCATCCTGACATCCCGGTCTGAAAACTCTGTATTCACTATAACTGCTGAGGATCCAAAGGGGCCAGCCACCGATACCGGAGTCATCACTACCGCAGCAGCCTGTGTACCGGCTCCGGGATTCATAGTGCTATTCTCTATGTCCGCGCTCGCTTTTACTGCGTCCTCTCCATCATTAATACTATTTGCCTTGATTTCCTTCTTAGCGGAACAGCCGACGAGTACTGTTACGATAGCCAGAAGTATTATCACTGAAAGGCTTAATCTTTTTAACATGCTATCCTTCCTTTCCTCATAGCTCTTCGCTATTGTAGGCTACTCTGCCGCAGGTGATTTCAAGGTTACCGTTCCTGCAGCGCAAATCATCAATCAGAGCTTTCTCCTGCGCCGGATTCTTGAAGGTAATCCGGTATGTTAATTTATACAGGCTACCCATACCTGAGGTTTTCACCTGAATCAGCTCCTGTCTCTTTAAATATTGTTCGAATAAATCATCAAAAACTCCGCTGTAATCCAGCGTTTCAGGAATTGTGATCTTAAGCTCCTTCATCCTGTGCGTCGGCTCGCCAAAGGCTGTCAGATTATACAGGATACTGATACCGCAGATGATAACAACAAATATCCCGGCAGTGGCCAGATAACCCATTCCTGTTGCAAGGCCAACGGCCATGGCAAGAAAGATGCTATTAATTTCCCGGGCATTCCCGGGAATAGACCGGAAGCGGACCAGGCTGAAAGCACCCATCACAGCAACTCCCGTGCCAAGATTGCCATTTACCATGATTATTACCATCTGGACAATAGAAGGAAGAATAGCTAACGTAATGATAAAGCCCTTGCTGCTGGTGTTAAATCTCTTATGAACCAGGGCAAGCAGGCTTCCCAACAATACAGAACAGAGTAAACAGATGATAAAAATCTCCAATGAGAAGGTATCCTTTAAAACAGAATTAAGCATATAGAATGCCCCCTTTACGTACTTTATGATTTTCGAGAAGTGAGAGCTGATATCCCCTTCCATACTTGGAGAAGGAGACAGGGAATATCCTTAGTTCGTTCAAAATATGGGATAACCAGAGCGGCATGGAGCCGGGCATTTTTATCTCCATCAGCCGCCCTCCTTCCGGGAGGATCGGATTGCCCCAGGCTCCGCTTTCCAGCCAAAGCTCTTCCTTCCTATAAAGTATGTTCCAGTCAAAGGTAACTCTTAGTTCGGGGTCTTCAATGCCATACATGGCAACCCTGTCATAGGATATGTACATAGACGGCTGCAGGTTAGGGTAAAATGAAAGGAACCAATCAATCTCCCTCAGGATCTGAGATACCTTGGCAGGATGAACGTAATCATACAGATAGCGCTCGGCAGTAACCAGATCCATCTTTACACGTCTTTTGTAGACCACATCCTTATATTTCTTCTTAAGCTCCACATATACTGTATCACTCCCGGAGGGTGTCCCATAGCTTCTAAGCCGCAGCTTCTCCTTATATACCGGTTTATCAAGGGAGGTCCTGATCAGTCTGTGATCCGGTGTGTCAAAATAAATATTACAGATGGAGGTCCTGCCATACTCGTCCACCGTAAGCTTATCATTAAGTTTCTGAATGATCTTCTCATATTGCATCTCATTTAATAAGTACTTCTCCTCATATCGTTGAAAGGTCCCTTTAAACTGACCCATATCCCTGTTCCTCCTGCCTTTTTTAACTAAGCTGCCCGGTCTTCAGAGATCGGCAGCCTGTAGCGCTGACAGTCCTTCCTATGTAAATCCCCCACATTAATGTGCTACATCAGATATTATAAACCCATAATTTGGAAATTACTAGTGTTATTTAATTATTTTGTCGTGTCATATTCAGCAGTTTCACCATCCAGAAAAATCACGCTTTGTTAGTTTCGATAGTTCGGAGACGAGTTTGCGCAAAAAAAGAAGCCTCTGTGCTTTTGGGCCGAAGGCTTCTTTCGTTTAAATCTATTTTACTACCGTTGCGGTATTCACCATATATTCTGCAATCTCAGTAAGCTTCAGCTCCTTGCCGTTCCCTATATCGGTGGCTGATAAAATAAACATGTAACTATCCAAAAAGAGTGCATAGATGCACTGGTGCATCGTAATGGATGCTCCCTCTGTGACAGTGGTATCGAATTCTACTTTAAAGGCAATACCCTGATTTGCTTTATATTCACTAGTTTTAAGATTCGAAATGGTTGCATTCAGGGCTAACCCATACTGCTCTGCAAGATATTCCTGCGTATAAGTACTGTCAATGAACTCCTGTACATCGCTCAGCTCAGGTTTTGCCATACCGGTCTCCGAAATCACGATTGCAATATTGGAGGTTCCTTCAAATATATTTGCGCTGCTCGGATAAAGCATAGACATTGCCTGACTGGCTTCATCCATAACGACATTATTCGTCCAATCCTTCGGATATACGAACCTGATGTGCCCGAGTGTAGTCTCCTGGGCAGTGAACGGTGCATTCTTGACGGACTGGCTTTCTGCCTTTTTCACAGTTACGATACAGTTGTACTTTTTCTTGCTGACAGTGGCTGTGATGGTAGCTTTCCCTGCCTTCTTGGCGGTGACCTTACCCTTCGTACTTACCGTAGCAACGGATTTATTACTGGATGACCAGGTTACCTTGGCCGTCGTCCCCGTGATCTTCAGCGTTTGTGATTTACCAACCTCAAGTGTAAGGGTCTTCTTACTAAGCTTTATCGTAGCTGCCTGTGCAACAGATGAATAGCTTAAGGGTATAATAGAAGGCGATAGAACGGCTAATGCCATTACAAGCGCCAGCATCTGTAATAATCGTTTGGTATGTTTCATTTTTTTCCTCCTTCTTAATTTCTTGTACCAATTATTATACATGATACAAATGGAAATATCTAGTATTTTTACAAATTCAAAACAGAAGATTATTGGTAAAAATAGTTGACATATCAGAGGAAAGGAATTACAATGAGATTGCCTACCAAATGGTAGTTTAATCTATAGGAGGAAACAGACATGGGCAACGGTTCTGTAACAAAGGAACGAATCCTTCAGACAGCTCTTCAAATCTTTGCTGAAAATGGTTTTGAAGGAGCGCGGATGGAGAAAATTGCTTCAGAGGTAGGAATAAATAAAGCCTCTCTCTATTTTCATTTTAAAAGTAAGGAGGATATCTTTCGTGCTCTCTTCAGACAGATCCTTATCAATTATCAGGTCAAATTAAAGGAAATACTTACTGAGGCAGCGGACTTACCGATTAAGCAGCGCCTTACCGTAATCTATGATAAATATATCTCATACAACTGGAATAATACTGCGATGGATTTCTGGAACCGTATGTATTACTTCCCTCCCGCCACTATGAGGGAGGAAATCATTACCCAAACAATGGAGGTCGAGAATGCCTTTATAACTCAGCTTTCTGTTGTTATGGAGGAGGCCATACGCCGTAAGGAGCTCCGGCCACTGGGAGCTGTTTCTATGGCAAAATCCTATTATTATGTTCTGACCTGTATCGGCCTATCTGCCGATCTGATGAAGAAGGAGCAGGGGCTTAAGGATATGGAGGAATGCTTTCATGTTTTCTGGGAGGGTGTGAAGGCTGAATAAACCTGATGTTAAGGAGTGCAGTTCCAAAGCAATCATATCTGCACTCCATACTTTCTGCTATTTAAACTACCAACCGGTAGGTTTATATTTATTGTGACACACCTTTCGCTATCGGCGATTAGTAACAAACCCAATCACAGGTACGTTCGCGCGTACTTGAATATAAAGGAGGTAATTCACATGAAAAAAAGAGTTTTAGGGAGATCGGGTATTGAAGTCAGTCCCATGGGATTAGGCTGCTGGGCAATTGGGGGACAGTTCTATATGGATGGGAAGATTGACGGGTATGGCCAGGTAGAGGATGCGGAATCCATCCGCGCGATCCATGCCGCCCTTCATCTGGGGATTAACTTTTTGGATACCTCGGACGCTTACGGCATCGGCCATAGTGAGGAGGTCATCGGCAAGGCGCTGGAGGGAAGAAGAAGCCAGGCTGTCATCGCAACGAAGTTCGGTTATTTCGGAAACGAAGCCACCAAGACCCTTCAGGGCTACAATGTAACTCCCGACTACATCGAGCGGGCCTGCGAGGCATCCTTGAAGAGGCTGAAGACCGACTATATCGATCTGTATCAGCTCCATGTCTGGGAAATCAGCATCTCAGAAATCAGCGCCGTCCACGAAGCTCTGAACCGGCTGGTTGATAAGGGCAAGATCCGGACCTACGGCTGGAGTACGGATCTTCTAGGCGGTGCCAAGCTATTTGCAGAGCAGGATAATTGCAGTGCCATCCAGCATAGACTGAATATCATTGAAGATTTTGATTATCTGGTGACCTTTTGTGAGGAGAAGCATCTGGCCAGCATTAACCGTAGTCCCCTTGCCATGGGATTGCTGAGCGGTAAATATGATCGTACCTCCTTCCTCTCCAGGGAGGATGTCAGAGGAGCAGGGCACTTATGGGCTGATAATCTCTTCCGGGAGGGAAGGCCTGCCGAGGAAGCCATAAGAACCCTCGATTCTGTCCGTGACATCCTGACCATCGGCGGCAGGACTCCTGCCCAAGGCTCCCTGTCCTGGATTTGGGCAAAAAGCAATGCAACCATTCCGATTCCGGGCTTCAAAACAGTGAAGCAGGTGGAGGAGAATGCGAAGGCCATGGAATTCGGTCCACTGACCGCAGAGCAGATGGGGGCAGTCCGTTCTGTCTTAGGAAGCCTGTGATAATTCAGATAATAAGGGGTTATATTTATCATGCATTAACAAAGAGAGGAAGGATCCCAGTAATTTAACGGAATCCTTCCTCTCTTACAGAATGTGTATTAAGAGCTCCAAAGAGCTTATGGAACAAGCTTCATCGGTCTCATCATCTCATTGTCCTCGTGGTCCAATAAATGGCAATGCCATACATATCCAGGACCTTCGCAGGGCGAGAACGGGAAATCATTATCTCCCGGCTCCACCTGACAGTTCATGACACCCTGAGGAGCAAAACGAATCCTGATTCTGGTGATCTGCCCCGGATTAATGATGACCGTATCCTTCCAACCCTTCTCATTCTCGTCCGGAGGTATCGGCTTAGCGAGCAGGTATGGCTCTATCGGAATGGCCAGAGGCGGATGATGCAGAGGCAACGGACCGTTTACTTCCCTCCATCGTTGTGCATACTCAATCGATTTTATATTCTGTCTGTTCAAAACTTGAAATTGGATCAGATGGATATGAATCGGATGAGCACCGGCCGTCATACTGACAATCTCCCAATCCTCTGTCGAACCTACCCGGGGCTTCTCCGTAACATGAGCCGACCACCTCTGTCCGTTCAGGAACATAGCAACAGGACCGGCTGGACCGGCAATATCGTTCAGTGTCAGGATTCTCTTCGAGACGTTCGGGGCCAGCGTCTGGATACAATTCAATCTATTCGGCAGCTTCGGTGGTTTTACCGGGTTTGGAGCGTCTGAGGGCACTGTGAACTGAAGGATCTGGCCCACTGTATCCGGATTTGGCTTAGGTCCGAACGGATAGGGATTTCTTGCATCATTTAAGAGCCTGATCTTAGTTCCCGGTTCCGTCTTCGAGAAATCCACCAGAATATCTGCACGTTCCCCTGGTGCTAGCAGAAGCTCATATCGCCTGACTGCCTTATTCAATATGCCTCCGTCAGAGCCTATCTGTGTAAACTCCATACCGTTGGACAGAAACAGGTTATAAAATCGGGTATTGGATGCATTCAGAACGCGGAATCGATATTGGCATCGGTCCACGTTAAGGTTCGGCCAGACCTTGCCATTCACTACCATAGTATCGCCGGAAAAACCAGGAGCCCAATAAGGATGAACCTCCGGTGTATTGCCCCTGTTATTAAATAGAATTGAGCCATCGGTATTAAATAGCTTATCCTGAAGTATCAAAGGCATCTCATGCTTCCCCTGCGGAAGATTGAGTCTTCCTTCTGTATAATGCTTGAGGTGTCTGTTCTTTCTGCCGTCACGTAACAGATAGAGGCCTGCCAGCCCCGCATATACATTCAGCCTGGTCATTCCAAGGGTGTGATCGTGATACCACAAAGTAGCTGCTTCCTGTTCATTCGGATAATGATACTCCCGGGATGCATAAGCCGGACCATGGTGCTTATCAAAGGTGAACCATGCCTCCGGATGCCCGTCACTCTCCGAAGGAACTTCGCCTCCATGGAGGTGCGTTACTGTGGGTACCGGCTTCTGTGCTTCCCAAAATCCCGGCGGATATGGAGGCCAGGGTTTCGGAGGGTCCATCGGCATATGGTTAGGATTAGCCCAGTGCAGAGTCGGATCAACCGCAAGCAAATGCTTCCCCCTAATCCGGTTGTTCCATTTCACCGTTACCGGTGTTCCTCTTCGGGCTTCAAAGGTGGGGCCGGGTGAACATATGGTATAACCGGTCTTACCTGTATCCGGATGAACGGTTACACCCCCATAACCATAGACCTTTGTTTTTGGAAATCCCATAGGGAGCATCTGCTGCCTGGTTACCCCGATATCGACGCAGTAATTATGCATCCTCTTCCTTTTTTTACCTCGATTGGTTTCGTGGGTCCAGGTGCTATATGGCTTAAAAACCGGCGGCTTTTCCAGTTGATTCACATACTTAGGAATGATCATAGGATCCAGCTTCACCTTGGGTGCAGGATCATGTCTCTTTAAGACAGCACCGGTGACTTTATGAATGCTATGCTTTATCTTATAGTATTTATTTTTGGTTTCGGAATAAAGCATACAATTCTTCCTTTATGATAGATTACAGGATATCATATGGTCAGCCTTCCGTTATTGTGCCTGCTTTACGAGATGGTATGGAGTAATCGGTTATCCGGCACTTGGCTCCTGTACGAAAGAGGCTGTTACGAAATCCCCAAAACGGATAAGGATTCGTAACAGCCTGTCGTACTAAATATTATTTTGTTAATCGTTTGAAAATCTGGATAAGGACATAATCGAAAAATAGCCAAGAACAAAGGTCACGATGGATATAACAGCGGTAACTGCCCACCAGGAAATACCCGCTCCGTCAGGTACTGCCGGAATGATCTTATCCTTGAAGATCTCTGACGTAGAACCAAGGACAAACCCGATGATCAGACAATAGGTCTGGTGAGGAAACTTGTTCATCGTCCATTCAATGGGCTTCGTGATGAGAAAGATCCCGATTACCGTGGAGACGCCGAGAACTCCGACATACATGATATCAAAACCCTTGATCGCAGCCAGCATAGAATCATACATACCTAAGACCAGCAGCATATGGGAGGTACTGATACCGGGAAGTATCAGAGCCAGTGCTATGATAATACCGGTTACCAGTATCATCAGATACTGGGTGAAGCCGCTGCTGTTACTGATGTCAATATTACCTGTGGGAATAAATCCGATGGAAATGACCAACACCAAACCGATCAGAAAGTATAGTCCGGACACTGCCGTCAGCTTTGATTCCTTGGTCTTCTTATAGAGAGCCGGAATACCTCCGATCACCGCTCCCAGGAAGAAGAAGGATACCGGTACCGGAAAACTTTCCAACAGCCAGCTGATTACAAATGCCAGGGATCCGATCCCGAGTACGGAGCCCAGGCAAAATTTAAAAAGGAAAATGGTATTTCCCTTAATATCCTTAAGGAAATTACTGATTGAGCTGATCAGTTTGTCATAGATGCCCAGCAGGATCGCCATTGTACCGCCGCTTACCCCCGGGACACTCATGGACGAACCAATGATATACCCTTTCAATATGATTTCAATATTCTTTCTTAATTTACTCTTCATCGTCCTATGTAATACACCATAATTACGGTGTATCAGACTCCTTTCCATCATGCTCATTAAAGTCGATTATAGCATATGGCTGCTATGAAGTAAATTTAAGATTACAGTTTTTTACTCACTTACCAGCGCATAGGCAGATATCTTACGTACCCGGTAGGTGATGACCAGGGAGATGAGATAGGATAGTACAATGGTAGCCAAACCGAATAGTGCAATCGAAACCGGAGTTACGATGAAATTTGACCGCATGATCCCCATGCTGCTCTGTGCCAGGCTCATCAGGTTGTTCGTCTGGGTTGCGCCGATGTAGCCGCCGATCCCTACCCCAAGAATAACCGGAAGGAGAAACCCTATGGACAGCTGGTTCATCAGCTGGAAGGTCGTGAAGCCGATCGCCTTCTGTATTCCCAGCTCCCTCCTCCTTCGTACAACGGAAGAGTTAATGACAAAATACAGTACAAGCATTACAACCGCCAGAGCTACAGCAAGAATTACAATTCCTACTTTTGAAACGATGGAGATATACACTCCGGCTCCCTGCTCCATATTGATGTCCATATCCATGGTAAATACGATTGCTTCTCCATAGATACTCTTGAGCTTTTCTATGAATTCTCCGGCAATGACTCCCTCATCCAGATAGATATTCAAATTCAGCTGTCTGAATTCGGGGTCCAGCTTTAGCATTCCTTCATAAGTAATTGAGGAATTCATGCCGCCCTTATAGGCTCCTTGGGACAATCCGGTAACGATATAGGCCGCCTCGGTGTCCCTGCTTCTTAAAGTAACCTCATCACCGATTTCTATCCTTAACATCTCTGCCAGATGACCGGCTAAGGCAACCTCGTTAGAATGAATGGGGTATCTTCCCTTATAGACCGTGTCTGTTTCCTTCTCGGAATAGTCCTCCATCACAAAGGACATGATCTCGTTACCATCCACACTCAGCATAACCTCGTCAATGTATTGAGCCTTCCGTACCTCCTCCATCTGCCTGATCTCGGCCACGATCTTCTCCTGTTCCTGCCCCTGCTTAAATACTGTCAGGACATTGGAAAGCTCAATACCGGGCGTTTCCAGGAAAGCGGTTGTATCAACCGTGGTGTTATAGAACATGATGACCGCAAAGGTCTGTGCAAAGGATACCGCTATCAAAATAAAGGCGATCATGATACTTTGTTTCTTATTCTGCAGCATGGACTTAAAAGCCAATACCGCAGGAAGGCTTCCCCTTGATCTGTGAAGGGGCATATGGTTCTTACGGAAGCTGTGGGTTACGATACCTCCCCTCAGCGCAACGATCGGATGAAGCCTCTTAATCTTCCTGGCCGACAGATAAGCCACAGAAGCTATAAATACTAAGATCAGAATTAAGGCAATACTGCTGATACCCGCATCAAAGCCCTGTTCCCAATTGAGCCCGGACTGCTGTGCGAATACATCCGATAAAGAGGGTAAGGTCAGATACGAGATCCCTATTCCGGTGATGCTGCCAATCAAAGCGATCATCGTAAACTGAACGGCAACGGATAGGATAATCTGCCTGCTGGTATATCCCACTGCTTTCATAGAGCCGATCTTTGTCATATCATCCTCAATGCTATTATTAATTCTGAATCTGACTACAATCAGGCATACAATTACGATAATGGCTGCAAAGGCAACGATCATGATGGATACCATACTCGGCATCATAACACGGGAAAGCTTAATCAGCGGCAGATCCAAGCTGAATAAGGTATCTGTAAGCTCCGTTGATTGGAGAATAGCATCCTTATCGATTAGGTTTCTGATACCGGACTCGACTTCTTTATTCACTTCCGTCTGATTTGCGAAGATCAGCTTCGCTGTATAACGATCGCCAAGTTCTTCGGATATCCTAGCGTAGGTATCATGGGATACATAGACTCCCATCGGACCGGTTTCCGGTGAGCTGAACAGGACATCCTCGATAAAGCCCTTTACAGTAAATTCAAAGGTCGCATCCTTAAATCCCATTTCTATCGTATCGTTCAACTCATATCCACCGTCCAGCTGGAACAGATAGGGAAGATAGATTGACATCTCCTCAGCCGGCAGGTGCTCTCCGATGAATTTAAACCTGGACAGGCTGCGGGTCTGCTCCATGTCGCAGATCAGGATGGTACGTCCGTTCGAAGCATCACTCCTGAATTCCATCTTTGCCGAACCCCAAAGAGCTTCCTCCGATTCCATTTCCTCAATCGTATCATTCGTTTTCAAATACTCATCGATTCGCTCATTATAATAGGACTCGGGCATAACGTAATATAGCTCCGAGGTATGAAGTTCTTCCACCATCCTATCCAGATAGCTTCCGAAATTGCTGAAAATCAGCATCCCTATGTTCAATAACATCGCTGAGATGAAGA
Organism: Bacillota bacterium; assembly: GCA_023415595.1. Classification (GTDB taxonomy): domain Bacteria; phylum Bacillota; class Clostridia; order Lachnospirales; family Lachnospiraceae; genus Mobilitalea. Next base: position 38,573 of record JAEZJW010000142.1, on the reverse strand, counting down.
ACATCAGAAGCAGTGAAACAGTGTGCCCCTTCGTCTTCCTGATATTCGCACGTGCTAACATTAATATTTTATTCATAATAATCCTTTCCCAGGGATGCCGCTATGCGGCATCTTCATAGTCCGGAAGAACAAGGAACGAGCACCAATGTGCGAGTTTCGCAGTTCTTCCCAAGAATTTTTTGATTTTCTAAAATTCTTTTTTACCAACCCATCTCAGACAGAAACGCCTGCAGCTTCTCATGTCGCTCTCTATCACCGCTGACATATTTTCCAAGGTTGCATACCCCATGAATCACACCGTCACGGATGTATAGGATTCGGTTTCCTCTTCTGGCGGATTTCAGATCGTGGGTAACCATGATGATACTCTGCCCATTATCATTCGCCTGTGTAAGAACATCCAGTACGGCCTTACCGGCTGCGGAATTCAGTGCTCCTGTAGGCTCATCGGCGAAGATTACCTTGGGCTGATTGATCAGTGCCCGCACGATGGCGGCACGCTGCACCTCACCTCCGGATAGCTGGGTCGGAAACTTGTTCCAGGTGATCTCCTCCAGACCGACCTGCTTCAGAAGCTCCTTCGCCCTGGCCGTGATTTCTTTCCTGTCCTTACTGATGAGCAGGCCGCTGGCAAGGATATTATCCAGGATGCTCATGTTATCGAGCAGAAAGACCTGTTGAAAAACGAAACCACAATTTGCCCGGCGAAATACTGCCAGCTTGTCATCGGACTGCTTTGAGATCTCCTCACCCAGAAACTGGATCGATCCCAATGTCGGTTTATCCATACCTGACAGTGCGTACATCAGGGTTGACTTCCCTGCACCGGAAGAGCCCATGATTACCGTAAAATCCCCCTCATATATCTCGATATCCAGATTCTTAAGCACGTTCTGCTGTACTCCCCCATTAGAGAAGGTTTTACAAAGTTTATTTGTTGATAAGATTACATTTGCCATAGTTTTTCCTTTCATAAAAATAAGACTGTATTGAACTTACAGCCTTATTATAGTTGCTGACTCATTAACAGGTCTTTACCCAATCCTTAACTGATTCTTAAATCCTCTTAAATCTTTATGCCAGTAACAGGCTTACCTTCACCGCAAAGCCTTCGTCAGTATTTTCGCAGAGGATTTCCCCTGACATTTTGTTTATCAGGTACTTTGAAATAAATAAGCCCAGACCGGTGCCGCTCTTTCCCTCAGAGTTACCTGCCCGGAAGAACTTATTATATAACAGCGGCAGCTCCTCAGCAGCTACTCCGGGGCCGAAATCCACAAAGGAAAGCTCCAGGTAATCATCCCTGATCCTGCCGGTAACATGGATGGAGGTATCGGCATATTTGTAGGAGTTACTGATGATATTATCGACTACCTGTGCCAGGCGGAGTGCATCCGCGATAATCAGGCATTCTTCTATCTTAGAAATCGTTACCTTATGGTTGTAATCGGCATTCCGGATCAAATCATAAAGGACCTGGCTGGACTGCTCCGTTACCGTAACCTTCAGCTCATTAAGCTCCTCCAGGGTAGCATTGAACATATTGGTGATCAGGGTATTGATCTGATCCGCCTTGGCATTAATGATGTTCAGCTGGCTTCGTATCGTCTCATCCTCCGCCCTCGCATACATTACCTCCGATACCGCTTTGATCGAAGCAACCGGAGTCTTGATATCATGGCTTAAGGAGGCTACCAGCTCCTTCTTGCTCTGATTGGCAAGCTTCTCATTCTCTCTGGCTTTTTTCAGTTCTTCCCTCATGATATCGAAGCTTTCCGTAAATGCCCCGAACCGGTTTCCCCGGTCCATCTCCATGGGCAGATCCAATCTTCCTTCGGATACATTCTTGGCAAAGCTCCTTAGCTTACGAAAGGGCCTTAGGATGGTTCTGTCAATCATGAGCACATGCAGAGTACATAGGACAGCAATCACTAACATAAGGAGGAATGTCCTCCTCTGAAGGTGCTCCCTGTACTGCCGCCACCGCTCGCCGGTGTCATTATATAAGATCAGTTTGCCAAGCAGCTCATCTTCCCGGGTAATATCTATCATCGTATCCCGGTTTGCGATTGCAGCAGGAATATTCTCATTTAGTCCCCTCCGGGTGGCTCTGAGGAATTTATTATTCTGATCAAGAACCGCATAATCCATACCGTACTGTCTTCCCGGCAGCGGGCTCCCGCTTATGGTTTCCCATTGCTTCGCAACGGATTGAACAATATCATTGGCAGCCGCCACATCCAGCTTCTCCTGCTCCCTGTTCTTAAATACTGAGTAGGTCAGACCGGCATCTATCACAAACGCAGTCACGATCAGTAGGATGATCTTCCAAATCTTCATTCTCTGCTCCTATTCCTCAAATACATATCCGGTTCCCCAGATTGTCTTAATATAGCGGGGCTCATTGGGATTATCCTCTATCTTCTCACGCAGTCTTCTGATATGTACATTCAGTGTGCCGTCCCCGGTAATCACATCTCCCCATACCTTCTGGAACAGCTCCTCCTTAGTTACGATACGATTCTTATTCCTGATCAGATAAGCCAGCAGCTTATATTCCATGGATTTAAGCTGAATTTCCCCCTCCTCGCCCGTAAGCTTTTCCAGTTTAAGATCTATGGTATATTTCCCGAAGCGGATCGAGTGATCGTCTGAACTTCCCCGATACCTCTTAAGCACCGTTTTCACCTTTGTCATCAGGATGTTTAAGGAATAGGGCTTCTGGATATAATCGTCCCCTCCGATATTTAAGGCGAGCAGTACATCATCATCACTGGTCCTCGCACTGATAAACAGGATTGGAAGATTCATGGTCTCCCTGAGGCGCTTACAGATCTGAAAGCCGGAGGATTGACCAAGGTTGATATCCAGTAGGATCAGATCGGCACTGTTGCTCTTAAAGAAGTCAAAGCAGGCTTTCTCATCGGCGACCCAATGTGTCTTAACACCAAACATATTAAAGAAATCACAGGTGCTCTGTGATAATGCTACCTCATCATCCACAATTAAACAGTCGTATTCTGCCATCTATGTTTCCTCCGAAAGATTTATCGTATCTGTACTTACTTTTTGCTCCAGGAATCCCTCTTACGATACATGATTTCGTCTGACCGGCGGTAGCCCTGCCCTTTATAGAATTTCTGGGCATTCAGGTTCTCGCCTCCGGTGAACAGCTGAAAATCATGTATACCTTTTTCTCTATTCCACTCCTCAGCATAACCCAACAGTCCCTTTCCGATACCCTGCTTCTGATATGCTTCCTCCACATAGATCTCAGTAATCTCCACATAGAACACGTCATAGCAGATGGACTTCAGCAATTGGCCACAGCAGAAGCCCAGCAATCTGTCCTCTGCCTCTGCTACAAATACCGTCTCAGCATCCTCTCTGGCCAATGCTTCCCGTATTCCCTTAAGGGTATTGTAGTCCTTACCGTTGAATTCATCATTCAATCTTTTTAGCTCTTCGGCATCGCCTGTTCCTGCAATACGATATGTAATACTCATATGGAACCTTCTTTCAATAAAAAGTGCTGTTATCTGGCTAATAGTACTAATTTTATTATATTACATATTCTTCTTTATTCAACCACATATTACTTACTTTTAGTAACCTATTGACAGATATCTTACCTCTGGCTTTTACTGATCCCTCAAGTTCATTCATTCTTTCATAATGTATAAAAACCGCCCGTTCATAAACGGGCGGTTTGTTGATTCATGATATAGGGTCTTACAATTGAACTATCGCTGAGGCCCAGGTCAGGCCTGCTCCGAAAGCAGCCATTGCCAGGGTGTCCCCCTTCTTAATCTGACCGTTCTTAACTCCTTCTGCCAATGCGATCGGAATGGAGGAGGAGGAGGTATTCCCGAATTTCTGAAGAGTTACGATGAATTTGTCCATGGAGATATTGAACTTCTTCGCTGCTGCTTCGATGATTCTTAAGTTTGCCTGATGTGGTATGAACCAGTCGATCTGTTCCGCACTCATCCCTGCACCCTCCAGTGCTTTTTCAAAGGCATAAGGCATGATCTTAACCGCAAACTTAAATACTTCCTGTCCGTTCATACAGGTGGTATGCTTTCGCCCTTTTCTCTTCTCCTCTTCCTCAGGACTGAAATAAACGGCCGGGCAGGTAAGGAATTCCGCTCCCGAACCATCGGAGCCCATATGGGAGGAGAGAACTCCGCCCTCTTCTACCTCTCCCAGAAGAAAAGCACCGGCACCGTCACCGAATAATACACAGGTATTGCGATCCTCCCAGTCCGTAATCTTGGAAAGTGCATCCGCACCGATGATTAGGGCATACTTATATATTCCGGTTCTGATATACTGCCAGGCATTCGATAAGGCATAGATAAAGCCGGCGCAGGCCGCAGAGAGATCATAAGCAGCGGCATTGACCGCTCCTATCCTGTTCTGGACCAGACATGCGGTGGAAGGGAAGAAATGATCCGGCGTCACAGTAGCTACAATGATCAGTCCAATCTCTTCCGGCTTAATCCCTGCATTTGCTATTGCCTGCTCAGCTGCCCTTACCGCCATTTCCGAGGTAGGCATATTCTCCTCGGCTATTCTTCTCTCCGAAATTCCGGATCTCTCAACAATCCATTTATCCGATGTATCTACCATCTTCTCCAGGTCAAAATTCGTTACAATTCTATCTGGTACATAACTGCCAATACCAATAATTCCAGCTTTTTTCTCCATGTCTTATATCTCCTGTTTTAAATAGTTCATTCCCAGCTCCAAAACGTGCAGCTCCAAGGGGACAAGATCTTGCTTATCCTTTGGCAGCATGTCTTTTACCGCTGCTTCCATGCTCCCATAGGAGGGAACCGATAGAACCGCCATCATAGCACCGATCATGACCACATTTGCAAATTTCACATTACCGGCATCCATTGCTATCTTAGTAGCGGGTATCTCTATTACACGGATATCTTTGCGATAATCGGTCTTTTTGATCTGATGGCTGTCCACGATTAAGGTTTTCCCCGGTTTTACCCAGGACTCAAATTTCTGGACTGCCGGAAGGCTCATGGCTATCACGACATCCGCTTTAGAGACCAGGGGAGAGGAAATCTCCGTCTCAGAGAGGATGACATGGCAGTTTGCAAAACCGCCCCTCATTTCAGGACCATAGGAAGGGAACATTGACACCTTCTTACCATCCAGCATCCCTGCATAGGCAATTGTCTTGCCGGCAGCAACGATGCCCTGTCCGCCAAAGCCCGATAGAATAATATTGTCCGTCCTCATGACTGTATCCCTCCATCCTTCAAGACTCCGAGAGGATAGTAGGAGGTCATGTTCTCCTCCACCCATTTCAATGCACCCATCGGTGACAGCTTAAAGTTCGTCGGGCAGGAAGACAGCACCTCGATCATGGTAAAGCCTTCCCCTTTTAGCTGCAGTTCAAATGCTTTCCTGATTGCTTTCCCTGCTTTTCTGACATTCTTAGGATCATGAACGGATACCCTTTCGATATACCTCGGTCCATCCAGGGTTGCCAGCATCTCTGACATTCTGATCGGAAGTCCTTCCTGATGACGCCTTCCTCTGGGAGTGGTCAGGGTGACCTGACCCTCCAGGGTAGTCGGTGCCATCTGGCCGCCCGTCATACCATAGATTGCATTATTCACAAATATGACTGTAATATTCTCACCTCTGGCTGCAGCATGAACGATTTCTGCCGTGCCGATCGCTGCGAGGTCCCCGTCTCCCTGATACGTGAACACTACCTGTTCCGGAAGAACTCTTTTAATTCCGGTAGCAACAGCCGGCGCTCTGCCATGGGAGGCTTGCTGCATATCACAGTTAAAGTAATTGTAGGCGAATACGGAACAGCCCACCGAGGCCACCCCGATTGTCCTGCCTTCTATCTCTAAATCATCCAATGCTTCAGCCACCAGGCGGTGAATGATACCGTGGGTACAGCCCGGACAGTAGTGCATTTGTAAGTCTGTTAATGAGTCTGGTTTCTTAAACTCCGGCATGCTTGATCCCTCCCGCTATCTCTTTCACCTTTTGCTTGACCTCTTCGACGGTTATGACGGCTCCGCCCATTTTTCCCTGAAAATACACCGGTGCCCGTCCATTCACTTCCAGTCTGACATCCTCCACCATCTGGCCGCTGTTCAATTCCACTACCAGATATGCTTTGGCAATCCTTTCAAAACCTTTGGATGGGAACGGCCATACGGACTGTGGCCGGATCAGACCCACGCTGTAGCCTTCCTCCTCCAGCTCTTTAATCACCTGTCTTGCTACTCTGGACACAATGCCATAAGCTACCAGCAGGATATCCGCCTCCGGGTTGATCAGCTCGACTCTCTGTTCTCTCTCCCGAATCACCCGGTACTTCTCCTGAAGATGAAGGTTGAAGCTTTCAGATTCCTCCGGTTTAATATATAAGGAATTAATGATGTTATGCTCCCGTTTCATCTCGGTCCCGGTGGTTGCCCAGGTCTTATCGTATTCCTTCGTCTCCGGAACACTTAAGACAACTGATTCCATCATCTGCCCAAGGATGCCGTCTGCCAGGAGCATGACAGGGTTCCGATATTCATCTGCGAGATCAAAGGCAAGCAGGGTAAAGTCATACATCTCCTGAACACTGTCCGGAGTCAATACGATCAACCTGTAATCCCCATGTCCGCCACCCTTCGTCGATTGAAAATAGTCCGACTGCGCAGGCTGGATACCGCCGAGTCCGGGTCCGACACGCATGACATTTACGATAACACAGGGCAGCTCACTGCCTGCAATATAGGAGATTCCTTCCTGCTTTAAGCTAATCCCCGGGCTGGAGGAGGAGGTCATCGCCCTGGCACCTGCTCCTGCTGCACCATATACCATATTAATCGCGGAGATTTCGCTTTCTGCCTGCAGAAATACCCCACCCGCTTTCTCCATATGCTTTGCAAGGTATTCCGGAAGCTCTGTCTGAGGAGTAATCGGATAACCTGCGTAGAAATTACAGCCGGCTCTGATAGCCGCCTCTGCAATTGCATCATTTCCCTTCATCAGCTTCAGTTCCATTCGTTACCTCCTTACTAATCTCGAATACCAGGTCCGGGCACATCATGGCACACAGCGCACATGCGATACAGCTGTCTTTGTCGGTAATATCAATCGGTGTATAGCCTCTGCTGTTCACTGAGGACTTATCTATGTTCAGAATTTTCTTCGGGCAGACCTCGATGCATAAGCCGCACCCCTGGCACTTATCCTTCTTCAATGTAATCATCCGTTTCACTCCGTTTCTTATCAGCTTACTATATAGTTCAATATTTTTAACTATTATAACTAACATTATATACCTGTGTATTAATATATACAAATTAAATTTTGATTATCAAAGTATTAACTGCTGAAATACCTGATTTATCTGGGTTTTTTGAAAATAATATTTTCGAAAACGTAGTAATATTACCAATTACTTGCAATATTTGTAACCTCGTTACGTAGTTTTCAATAACTCTTCTTGTAACACTTAGTTGTTGATCCGCCCTCCATAACCCTACTTGTACAGAGTTCCTGGTGTATTTTACAGAGCTATGTAAAAAACAAAAAAAGCCGTCTTCCGGCTTATATTATATTACGCTAAGCTTGAAAGACGGCTTCCATCTATATTAAATACCGCTATACCATGAGGGTGAAACATTATTCACCTAAATAGCCAGCAAGGGTAGTACCTCAGTCTTAAAGAATTCCCTTGCACTCTCCGGTTGAATATGTACCGCTTGTCCTCCTACCGAGACCGATACTCCGGGATTCTGACATTGCTTCATGCAGAAGGTAGCTTTAAATTCTACCTTATGATGGAGTCCATATTCTTCAATCATCTGCTGAAAGGTCTGGATAATGTTGTAGGAACCCTTGAGATGACAGGAGCTTCCGATACAGACACTTAACTCGAGCATATTAATGAACCTCCTTTTTCGGACCGTAGCTGGTATGAAGTAATTCATGGACTCTGCCCTTCAATACGCCGTTATATAGGGACATCATCAGAGGATTCTCTTCGGAGCACTTAATATTGGATAATTTATCGGCTGAGTATAAGCCCTTCCCTCTGTTCTCCTTCATCTGTGCAGAGGCAAAGGGTTGGCCTGCACCGCTGACACAGCCTCCCGGACAAGCCATCACCTCAACAAAATGATAGGTTTCCCCGTTCTTAATCCGCTTGATCAGCTCACCCGCATTACGCAAACCACTGACAACCGCAATCTTCACTTCCTGATTCCCGACCAGGATGCTGGTCTCCTTCACACCCTCCATGCCACGGACGCCCTGATAGGCAATCGACATTAAGCCGGCTCTGGATTTATCACAGGATATTCTGCGGAGCACTGCTTCGGTTACGCCGCCGGTCACTCCGAAGATCACCCCTGCTCCGGTCATTGTTCCAAGAGGCATATCGACCGCTTCCGGTTCCAAATCAGAGAATACGATCCCTGCTTCCTTAATCATCCGGATCAGCTCCTGCGTTGTGATTACGATATCAACATTCGGAACGCCATCTGTTTTAAATTCCTCCCTGGCAGCTTCGAACTTCTTCGCGGTACAGGGCATAACAGCAACATGGAGTGTTCTGCGGGAGGAAGCCTGCTCTTTGATGATTGAGGCCAGCATCTCCATCGGAGAACGGCAGGTTGATACATGGGGCAACAGCTCCGGATAATTCTTCTCACAGTAGTTGACCCAGGCAGGACAGCAGGAGGTAAACAGGGGCAGCTCGTGGTTTCCCTCCTCCAATCTCTTCAGCAGCTCATTGGCTTCTTCCAGTACAGTCAAGTCAGCTCCCGTGGAGGTGTCGTAGATCTCATCAAAGCCAAGTCTTCTGAGAGCGGCTACGATCTTCCCGATTTCATTCCCTCCTTCAGACAGACCAAGCTCCTTCCCTAATGCCACTCTGACTGCCGGAGCGATCTGGATGGTCACCTTTGTACTTCTGTCATCAAGGGCTTCCCAGACCTTCCCCACATCATTCTTCACAACGATGGCACCCGTCGGACAGACTGCCGCACATTGGCCGCAGCCTACGCAGGGAGATTCTGCGATCGGAATTCCAAATGCAGTGCTGATTGTCATATCAGAGCCTCTATGTACGAAGTCAATGGCACCTACATTCTGGATCTCGTCGCACATTCTGACACAGTCACCGCATAGGATGCATTTACTCTCATCCCTCGTAATACACTGGGAGGAATCATCCCGCTTAGGCTGCCCGGCTGTATTCGGGAAACGGACCCCTTCGATATGAAAGCGCATCGCCAGGTCCTGCAGCTTACAATTCCCGTTATTGTTACAGGTGGTACAATCCCTGCAATGGTTCGCAAGTAATAATTCCAGGATCATTTTACGGTATTTACGCAGCCTCTCCGTATTCGTCCTTATCTCCATGCCTGCCTTAGGAGGCGTGGAGCAGGCAGCATCCAAGCTGCCCCATTGATTCTCGACCATGCACATACGGCAGGCCCCATAAATCGAAAGCTCGGAATGATAGCAGAAGGTCGGTAGTTTGATTCCCACCTTTTTGATCAGCTCCAGGAGGTTTTTCTCCCCATTAATCTCAACCGGTATTCCGTCAATTGTCATATATTCCTGAATGTTCATCTTAAGCCTCCTTTATTGCATGGAACGGACAGGTACTGATGCAGGCTTCACATTTGATACACTTTCCCTGGTCAATCGCAAAGGGTTCCTTCACCTTACCGGTAATCGCACCCACCGGACAGGACCTCCCGCATTTGGTACAACCCTTACACAGCTCTGCGTCAATCGAAATCGTCTTTAGCTTCTGGCAGTTCTTAGCCGGACAGCGCTTCTCAAAGATATGTGCCTCATATTCCCCCCGGAAGCTCTTAATCGTACTGACGACCGGAAAGGCTGCTGTTTTACCTAAGCCGCAAAGTGCGGTTGCCGAAATCGTATCAGCTAATTCCAGCAACAGCTCAATATCCCCCGCTTCTCCCCGACCCTCCACGATCCGCTCCAGAATCGCGAGCATCCGTTTCGTACCTTCCCTGCAGGGAACGCATTTGCCGCAGGATTCGTTCTGTGTAAATTTCATGAAGAAGCGGGCTACTTCCACCATACAGGTATTACTGTCCATGACAACTAGTCCGCCGGAGCCGATCATTGCACCGGCTTTCTTCAGAGAATCAAAGTCGAGGGGAAGATCCAGATGCTCCTTCACCAGACAGCCGCCGGAGGGTCCTCCGATCTGGACTGCCTTGAATTCACCACCGTCCTTCATACCGCCGCCGATATCAAAGATAATCTCTCTCAGGGTAGTCCCCATTGGCACTTCGATCAGACCGGTATTCACGATATTTCCTGTCAGAGCAAAGGCCTTGGTTCCCGGGCTGTTCGCAGGTCCGATATTCCTATACCATTCCCACCCGTTGTTTATGATCAGCGGAACATTCGCAAAGGTTTCCACATTATTCAGTACCGTTGGCTTATCAAACAGGCCCTGTTCTACGGTCCTGGGTGGCTTTACCCTTGGCATGCCCCTTTTTCCCTCTATGGAAGCGGTTAAAGCACTGCCCTCTCCGCATACGAAGGCTCCTGCTCCCCGATTAATATGTAGGTGGAAACTGAAATCAGTCCCGAGGATATGATCCCCTAACAATCCTAATTCCTCTGCCTGGTTGATCGCGTTACGAAGTCTGCTGACTGCCATCGGATATTCCGCCCTTACGTAGATATACCCCTCGTTTGCCCCACAGGCAAGACCCGCAATCATCATACCCTCCAGCATCCGGTGCGGATCACCCTCCATGATGCTTCGATCCATGAAGGCGCCGGGATCTCCTTCATCGCCGTTGCAGACGATATACTTCTGCTCGGTTTTCTGCCGTTTTACCTGGGACCATTTACGTCCGGCAGGAAACCCTCCGCCCCCTCTGCCCTTAAGGTTTGATTCGGATATCTCATGGATGATTTCATCACTGGTCATATTGAATAAGGCTTTTTCAAAGGCCTCATAGCCGCCCTTCCCCAGGTATTCCTTCAGGGAGGTCGCGTCGATCTGTCCGCAGTGCTCCAATACAAGGCGGGTCTGTTTCTCATAGAACGGTATCTCCTCCTGCTTTTGATAGATAATTCCTTCCTTCTGATAAGCAAGGCGTTCCACATGCTCGCCCTTCACAATCGTCCTGTCGATAATCTCCTCACAGTCCTCCAGCTTCACCTTCGTATACAGGAACCCTTGCGGTTCTATACGGATCAGGGGACCCATTTCGCAGAAGCCATGGCAGCCGCTTTGCTTCACTCCTACCACGTTCCCATGGGGCTCCTCCTGTAATTGCACGGAGCAGGGGATCTTCCTGTCTTCCATCAGCTGTGTCAGTCTGTGGTATATATCCAGGGATCCGCTGGAGATACAACCCGTACCGGCGCAGATTAATATCTTCATCTTTTCTGCATCCAGGGCTTGCCTGTATGTACTGCGCAGCTCTATCAAATCTTCTCTGCATGAAAGCATCCTATAAGTCCTCCTTCAATTGCTTTAATAGCTCCGAAGTCTTCTCCGGGGTCATCGCCGGATAGACCTTATCGTTCACCGTCAGAACCGGTGCCAGGCCGCAGGCTCCAAGGCAGGAGACCGTCTCGACCGTAAAGCTCAAATCATCGGTTGTTGCTTTGGTCTCCGATAAATTCAGTTCCTTTCTCAGCCTTTCTAAGATCGGGATAGATTTTCTTACATGGCAGGCCGTGCCGTCACAGACCTTTAAGACAAATCTGCCCTTCGGTTCCAGCGAAAAATTCTCATAGAAGGTAGCAACACTATAGATTCTTGCCTCACTTACTCCTAACTTCTTGGAGAGATAGGGGAATATCTCCCTTGGTAAATAACGATAGTGCTCCTGAATACTTTGCAGAATTGCGATAATTGCGCTGGGCTTGCACCCTAATTCCTCCAGTATCCCATCAACCACTTTGAACTCTGATGTTTCCATCCTGTTAACCTCCTCTGCCTGCATCGCAGGCGAAACTTTCTTATATATCTCTAATGGTTTATTGCGTTCTTATACAGTATGGCTTTTTCATTTTAGAAATAGCTCACCTTGATCTTCTTTCCCATCTCCCTGAGACAGCCGGACAATTCCTCCACCAGCCGCATCTTGATATTAAAGCCAATGGGCAGCTTCGGATTCTGGTGGGCGGGGTTAATTGCTTTTCCAACGTAGAAGTTAATATCCGTTGCCTCCTCAAAGAGCAGTCTTGCAATCTGGGATGCCCCATCCTTCTTATAGCTCCAATCGGTGTACCTTTCATTCTCCTCCAGATAATCCCTCGCGTATTCCAGTACACGGTTGATCGTAATCACGCCCTCGGTCACCAGATCCACCCCCTCAATCTTCGCAACCGGCGGAATGTCCGGATCCGGATATAAAAGCTGGCTGGTGTCCAGCGGTTTTTGAAGATACTCTGCTGCCAGGGTTGAGGTTGTTCCTCCGCACACGATATGCTTTCCTTCCTTAGCGAAGAATAAGGACATCATCTTAGAAGTATCACCATCCTCTGCCGGAGGACCGATCATTAAGTTCAGGGGGTTTCTCTTCCTGATCTTCACGGTGCAGACTGTGGTGTCATCTCCGGGCACCCCACCGTAAAGGTCGTTGCATTCCTTCACCAGCATCGTGCTTAGGGTTTTTGCCGTATAGCCCCTGTCATACATCGTTTCCATAAACCCGATGATATCCTTACGCTGCCACCCGAAATTCAAGGTCCGTCCTACTCCTGCATGAACTGCCCCGTCACTGATGGCGATAAAGGTGTCGTCTTCTTTTAACTTGATTTTTGATTTATAAATTGTCTTATGGTCTAGCACTTCGGAAGTCATCGGATAGTCATAATTTCTCCCGTCTCTGAGCAAAATGACATGGGGGTTGTCATACTGTATGATCTCAGCATCCAGCTGCTCAGAGATTCTGATAATCGTAAACGTCGAGTAAGCCACCTGCCGAACCTTACAGATCGGTAAGGTCGCAGCAATCGTACTGACACAGTCCTCAACCGTAAGGGAATTTGCCATCATGGTGGATATGATCTTGGCGGTCAGCGTGGAGAGGATATTTGCTTTTACCCCGCTCCCCAGACCATCCGCCAATACAACCACAGTGGTACCTTCTTCCTGGGATACCACCTCCACATGATCTCCGCATAGCTGCTCCCCGGATTTATTCAAGCTTACATAGCCAACATCCGTACACAGGTTATTCATCCTTCAGCGACTCCTTTAGCTTCGTTAATGCGATCTTCGTCTCCGCAGTTGTTTCCCCCAGTAAGGATGCGATTTCCTGTACCGCACGCATCTGCTTCTCGATTACCTTATCGGTGATTTCAATTGTCGTTCGGCTAAGAGCCTCCTTCTTCTCCCTCTGTTGCGCTTCCACGGTAATATCCCTCATGATACAGATGATAATGTGATAGCTGCTGTCATACAGAACCGTCAGGTCTACATACTTTTTGTATTCTGCCAGATAGGTCCTTTTATCATAGATATTGGTCCCGTTCTGGTATACCTCAAAGAAGGGCAGCGGGTCCAGGATACGGACCACCTGGTCACCCAGAACATCCCCGGCCCTTCTGATATTCATCAGCTTACAGGCAGCCGTATTGATCTGTTGCACCTCCAGGGCTTCGTTCAGGACGATGATAGCGTTGGGTGTATTCTTAATGATATATTCGGAGAAGGATTCCGCCTTCTCCTTCAGGAAGGGAAGACACATGCTGAGTGTTGCCCTTCCCTCATGAACTGCCCTGGCTTTATCACGACAGGTGTTATACCCACAGCTGCCGCAGTTCAGCTCATGCTCCGGCTTGGTTTTACCCATTTCCTTCAGGACTTCCTCTATCGCAAGATTACTGATCATAACCTTTGAGGGAGCCTGGGAGGACATGATTTTATGTAATGCACCCTCCCAGGACCCTTTTACCTTAAAGTCCTTCTTTCCGGCATATTGGTTTACCCTGATATAATCTCTGACCGGCGTATTATTGCTCTTATCCATCGCCGGGCCTCCGATACAGCTTCCCGAGCAGGCGGACATTTCAATAAAGCATTTCTGAAGACTGCCCTTCAGGATATCCTCTATGGCTAAGATACAGTTTTCTATTCCATCCACCGACATATAATGATAATCCGGATGCCTCTCCTTCATCGTCTTAAGAATTCCACCCGCTGTCGGAAAAATCCTGGCCAGGCTGTCCTCCTTCTTATCCTCGAGGTGCTCTAGCTTCACCTGCTCCTCCTTCAGCCAGCCGGACAGCTCCTCATAAGTAAGAACACAATCTACGGCTCCGGGATAGCTTTCCGCCTCCGCCTTCTTCGAGATACAGGGTCCGATGAATACTGTCCTGGCTCCGGGAATTCTACTCTTAATCTCCTGACAGTGGGCCTGCATTGGCGAAATCACATGAGCCAGATAGGGAATCACCTGCGGATAATACTTCTGAATCAATAGATTGATTGTATGGCAGCAGGAAGAGATCACAATGCTTTTATCCCCGGAGTTTACGATTCTCTCATACTCTTTCTTAACGATTGTAGCCCCGATTGCAGTCTCCTCCACTCCAGCAAAGCCCAACTGCTTTAAGGCTTTCTCCATGGATTTCATCGTGATCTGCTCGTAGTTCGCAACAAAGGAAGGGGCTATGCTGGCATAGACAGGGGCGCCGCTCTGCAAGAGCTCCTTTACCTGATCAATATCATTCCGCAACTCCTTGGCATTTTGCGGGCAGGCAACAAAACAGCGTCCGCACAGGATACAGTCCTCATGTACGATGTTCGCCTGATTATCGGAAAACCGGATGGATTTGACCGGGCAATGTCTGATGCATTTATAACAGTTTTTGCAGTTTGATTTCTTAAGCTTCAAATATTGTGTCATATGAACCTACTTTCAACTATATAACGTATCGTTCCTCATAACCTGTTCCGTATTTCTGTCTCAAAAAAATCCTTCGTATTCTCCGGCAGCAGGGAATAGAGCTTCCCGTCAAGTTCGACGCAGACTCCGTTCGTACAATTCCCCATACAGAACGCACCTTTTAGTTCAACCTTTTCCTCCAGATGATGCTCTGCTACCAGTTCCTTCAGCTGCTCAACAATTTGCCTCGAACCCTTCAGGTGACAGGAGCTCCCTATACAGATCGTGGTCTTCATTTCGTTACCTCCGCTTCGTAAACATTGTCAATGAGGATGCCATATTCTCGTTATGTACCAGAATCTGTTCCGGAACCCTAAGCTGAGCCGAGGTAAAGTTCCAGATGGCTAAGATCCCGCTTTCCACCATCTCATCACATACTTTTTGGGCTTCTTCATCAGGTACCGTAAGGATGCCGATCCGGACGTTCATCCTGTTGCACAGATCTTTAAGCTTCTCGTAGGCTAAGATCTTCTTGCCTTTTATCGTACTTCCTATGAGGTTCGAATCTATATCAAAGGCAGTTACAATTTCGACCCCATATCTCGAAAATCCATCATAGGATAATAATGCCCTACCAAGATTTCCCGCTCCGACAATAACCGCGGTGCTCGTATCATCATAGCCCAGATAATGCTCCAGCTCCTGGATCAGATCCTTCTTAATGTATCCGATCTTCGGTCGTCCCCCGGCACAGACCGAGGCCAGATCCTTTCTTACCTGTACATGATTTAGCTTCAGAGCCTCTGCGATATTGGTAGCGGATATGGTGTCCTTTTGATCCTCAGGCAGGTTCTTCAAGTAAGCTAAATATCCCGGAAGCCTCTTCAATGTTTGAATAGAAATAGACTTATACTGCATCCCTTTTCTCCTTATATCTCTTTGATAATATTTTAACAAGGTTACGCAGGAATGGTAATATAAAAACGGCATATCGATATTCCTTTATCGATATGCCGTTACCCTATGAGATTATTTTGATATGCTTCGAAAGCTGGCACTACCTATTACATTAACCTTCCGGTATGCCTGCCACTGCCGGATAGCTAAGCTTCCTTAGTCCGGTGGCTTAATAGGAAAACAGCCGCTACTTTCGCAGCGGCTGTATCATTTGTTTTGTGTGCAACATTTGAGGTTCTGTTGTCAGAGCCTATCGTAGCATAGGTTCTTGCCGGGTGGTAATATAAAAAGGGCATATCGGTATTGCATTATCGATATATCCCGTTTCTTATAGATACTCTTTAAATGCCACGTCATTCTTTGCTTCATATAATTTATCGATTAATTTCTTATCCAAGGCCGAAAACTTATATCCCTTCGGGCAAATCAGCAGATCCTTGAATCTACGGGTGACTCCGGAGCACTTTCTCTGTACCAGCTGATACCTTCCTAACAGGCTTTCCGGAATAGGGGAGATCCACATATAGGTATAGGGGATGGTAGTTAACAGATCGAACTGGCTGCAGCGCTCGTAGACATATATTTTCTTAGTGGTATGGTCCTTTTTGTCCTCTTTCTTTGATTCATTCGTCGATAAGTACGGTACGACGGTATCTCCATGTACGATCTCGATATACTTGCCAAGCTCCTTCGCTTTTACTTCTTCTGTTTCCGCGAGTGGATGCCTATTTGACATCAACACCAAACAGTCAAATTCCCATATCGTATCATAGCATAACTGTTTATCTCTCAGATAGTCCAGGAAATAATTCTCATAGATCGTCTGGTATCGTATAATGCCTAAATTGTAAGAACCCTCTATGATATTATTGATGGATTGCATCGAATTTGTTTCCTGAACATTTACATGGATTCCCTTATCAAAATCCAATTCAGAAATCAGCTTTGTGACTCCGCTTGCAATATAGCTTCCCCTCGGAATTGATATATTGATAATCTGTATCTCCTCATCATTGGAGCTTGATAAGGATTCCATCTTATCGAGCTCAACCAGGACGTTTCTGGCATAGATCAGGAACTCTGTCCCTTTTGTGGTAGGTACCACCCCTTTTGAGGTCCTTTCAAAAATCGGAAAGCCCAGGTTATCTTCCAGTTCCTTGATCGCTTTACTAAGATTCGGCTGCGCCATGAATAGATTCTCTGCTGCCTGGGTAATGGATCTGGTACGTTCAACTTCAATGGCATATTTAAAGTGCAAGGTATTCAAAGTCATGCCTCCTAATTAAGTCTATTTTACCCATTATTCGTTAATAACCGATAGGACGATTCCTAGGAATCTCCCTTCATTCGACAAATAATTAACGAAACGATATTTTAGGATAGCACAGTAAGTGGAATTTTGTCAATTGATGTGATGGCTACTTCATTATTTTACCGGCTACGGTCATTTCAGAATACAGATTGGAGCTGTCTTTTAACTCCAGCTCATCACCATTAAAATCAAAGGTGTATACTACTTCCAGTCCTTCCTCCGGACAGCGGATATCGATCTGAAGCGTATTATCATTAAGCCAGCTGCCTTTTGCTGCAATATGATTCGGCTTTGGTATCCCTCCAAACAGAGATTGTACCAAACTAGTGGCTATATTACCAGACTCAACGATACGATAGACCTGGTCCAGACCCGCAATAAAAATAAGCTCAGAATTCAGGTATAGGCTGCATTCCCGGTTATCGGTAAACTCCAATGATAATTGAGCGGAATTGTCCATTGCGTAGGTCTTCCCGGAAATCCTACCGGCAATCTCAGGCAGAGCAGCTGTGTCTTTCGATGCAGGCGCTTCTTGGATAACATCTGTTATATTATTAAGAGCTTCCAAGGCTGTCGGGTCGGAGGGAAGAGGAGCCTCGGCTTTCACTGCCGGTATGATGAATTGTTCCATTAAATCAGCGGGATAAAATATATCATTAACATTATAAATTCCACCGGTAAATACAACAACCAGGTTGAGCTCAGGAACAACAAAGATATAATCACCGCCCTGACCGAAGGCTGCATATCCACCAAACCGGGGGATCCACCATAGGTAGCCATAGCCTGGCAGAATAGGGTTCCAGTCAGCCTGAATTGTCTGTTTTGTTGAAGCCTCTATCCAGCTTTCGGAGATTAGCTGTTTTCCGTCCCAGTTTCCTTTGTTTAGGTACAAGTAACCGATTTTTGCTGCATCATCCGGATGCATATATAACCCCGTATATCCGGTAGTAACATTTTCGGGACTTGAGTTCCAGAAGATATCCGTTATGCCCATCTGCTTGAATTTATCTGCTGCATAATCCGCCATACTTTTACCTGTTTTTCTTTGAAGGATCGCGGATAGAAGATGCGGAGCGCCATTGCAGTAATTAAAGGTATTTCCCGGTTCCTCCCGCATCGGCCGGTTCAGCGTAAACTGAGTCCAGTCCGGACTCTGCAGCATTTCATTCGTCGAAGCATTATTGTTAAACTCCCACTCCAGTCCTGTAGTCATGGATAACAGATCCTTCACTTCCAAAGCCTTCTTGCGCTCATCTATGTGTGCTATCTCCATTTCCGGAAAATAATCCAGGACCTTATCCTCAGCTCCATTAATATATCCCTCATCAATAGCCATACCAACTAAGGCAGAAACGATACTCTTGGTACCGGAGTTCATGAAATGCTTCATGCCCTTCTGATAGGGATAGAAGTAAGCTTCATTCACCAGATACCCGTTACGTATGATCGTTATGCTATTGATACTTTTTCCGCTTTCCTTGACCGAATTCAGCATATCTGCCAGTATCCCTGAATCCATGCCTTGCTCTTCCGGAGCAGAGCTGCGCCAGCCATCGGTAGGCCAATAATCTTGAACTTTTAGAGTACTTTGGTCGTCTTTGATCCTATTACTAGAAGATACTTTTACAATAATAACCACGGCTGCTGAAATCAGCATTACAATTAATAATAAAACGAATATTTTTTTCATGATTACCAAATTCCTTTCAAATATTAAAGATCTCACTGTGGAAAAGCAGGAGTAAGATAGTCCCTATATCTGAGAACCTCCTCCTGCTTCGAGATACACCATTCTTTTGTCTGCCTGCTGCCTTAGTTACTAGCCTCTTTCTTGTCACAACAAATGCTCCGTAGAGTTTTGATTCGATTATATATGGGTTATCCTTAATTTACCATAATCTCATCGTCGGTATTGTAATTTTTACTATTTATTATACAGTTTTTTATAAAAAAGCCTTTTTCTTTCCATAAAAAGGCAGCGATTTGATCGCTGCCGATTTACCTTAATTATTTGTTATGTTTATAAACCATAATACGGTTTACGTTATTACCGAACGTAAGGTATTTTCCATCACTTGAAAGAAATACCTTAGTCACACTATAATCCTCAACTGTTGGAAAGAGCTCTGATTCCCAGGTACTACCTCCATCCGATGTCGTCAGGCACCAGGTGATATTACCTTCTCCCGGTTTCGTTCCCGCAAAGACCATGATTCCGTTATTCTCGTCCGTAAAGCTGATATCTGCCAGGGCCACATTGTTCTTAAATAATCCCGGTGTTCCCTTCATATCTGCTATCAGGCCATACTGGGCAAAGCTAAGGTCATGCTTTGTCCAGGTTGTCCCCCCATCGTTGGTTGTAAAGAACAATCCGTTATTGCTTAACAGGTAGCCGTCCTCGGGAGTCCTTAAGCATACAGCTCCAATTCCCTTTGCTTCCTCGGGAGGGGACAGCTCTGTCCAGGTCTTACCCCCATCCTTGGTTGCAGCAAGCTTATTCGAGGTTGTAATCCATCCTGTCGTATCGTCCAGGAATTCGATACCGGAGTGCATTCCTCCTAAATTAATATCTGTAACAGCACTCCAGGTTTTGCCCCCATCCTTACTGACACGGACATTTCCTCCATTACCTCCGCACCACATAAGGTTTTCATCTACAATATCCAAAGAGAAACGGCAAGCGGAGCTGTTCTGGGCCTTAGGCCAGGTCTTGCCCCCATCGTTTGTATAATGAATTTCACCACCGTAACCAACGGTTACGCCGAGCTGATCATTCACATATCCGCCGATATTCATAACATGGCTAATCGTATTATCTGCAACAAGGGTCCAGTCACCTGACAAAGTCTCCGTACTTTCAGCAGCTGCAGGCTCGCTTGCAGCCCCAGCCTCTTCCTCAGGTGTTACCTCGGGTGTAGCCACTGCTGCAGCAGTTGGTGCTTCAGCCTTATTAGCGTCTGTACTGCCTTCCGCGGCTGCCGCCGCCGGATCCGACTTATCACCGGAGGAACATCCCCCCAGCATAATAACAGTGGTAAGTACAGCGATTATAGTAATACATAAATAAACTTTCTTCTTAGTAAACAAGTAGTTTTTAACCATAATTATTCCTCCTTTTCCTATATTGTAGTAGGTAAGAGGAGAATTTTGGAGTTATAATCAGAAATAAAAACCTGTTAATCGGAAATTATTCTGGAACCGTATGTTGATTCCTGTACTCCTTAGGAGTGCATCCGATATTCTTTTTAAAGGTACGCAGAAAATGAGCATCATCGATATATCCGGCCCTCTGCATAATCTCGTTGATAGAAAGATAGGTCTTTCTTAAGAGTGAGCAGGCAATCTGCATTCTAAGACTGCCGATGTATTCCATAACCGTCATTCCCATTACCGATTTGAATTTCTGATTTAAGGTGGTCTTATTGGTATGAAACTCCTTCGTAACCGTCTCTATCGTGATCTTGTCGAGATAGTGAATATGCAGCCAATTAATCAGCTCCCTGATCTCATCGGTCATCCTGCCATAATAAATATTTTCATAGTCGGTGTTCTCATCATACATGGAATTTACCAGTAAAAGCAACTCAATAAAATAGGAACGGCTCCGGCAAGGCCAGCCGTCATTCTTCTGCGCTCTTAGTTCCTTATCCGTTTTCTCAATGAGCTGTGATACCCGCTTACCCAGATAATAGTTCGTGGGGCAGGCACCCAGGAAGGACTCAGATCTCCGAAAGAATGGTCTGAAAAACCAATTATCGCTATTTAAGGATTCCTTCCAGACCTCGATATTCGCAAAGGTAACATACAATTCAAAGCAACTGGGTTCAAAATACATGATATCCATCTTAAGGTCGTACGCGCTGATGAGCTCCACTTCATCCTTCTCATTCAGACATAAAACGGTAGGACTAGTAACGATCTGGCTGTTATCTCCGTTTCGAAATATTGCATAGCCCTCCTTAATATAAGCGATCCGAAACCTATCCTCCAGTTCCTCTCCGTCAAGATAATCCGCGTCCCTACCACAACTGATCTTAAGCTCATAACCCGGATAGAACTCCCTGCCTACGGTAGAAAAGCTTTTATGTTCCATACTGACCTCCCCAGGGATTCAATCCCCGCTGATACTCCCGATATTTATCGTATTTACTTTAGCTCGCTTATTAATTGCAGCACTGCAATACTGCCGATATTATGGAATATATTACATTAACTGGTATATACCGCATTATATCATATCGAATACCTGCCTACAAGTTCGAGTAGGCCTATTCTATTATTCCTTCCGGAGCTCCTATACTGTATAATTTTTCTGTACTGTAAAAGATTAGTCAGTTAAGTCACCCGGCCCGTTATGAAAACCCTGAACCGGAGGTGAATCCCATGAATCCTTATGTATCACAGATAAATGATGTCGTTAATTATATTGAAGATCATATTACGGCAAGGCTGACCTTGGAGGGTCTTTCCTGCCAGTTTGCTTTCTCGGAATATCATTTCAGCCGGTTATTTAAAGTCTTTGTGGGAAAGAGCTTGAAGCAATATATTCTCGGCCGTAAGCTCTCCCATGCCTGTGAGCTGTTAAGGAACTCGTCCGAATCAGTGATTGATATCAGTTACGACTTAGGCTTTGAGTATCCCGAGGTCTTCAGCAGAGCCTTCAAAAATCATTACGGGATTTCACCCACGGATTACCGAAGGGAGTATCCTGCCATACAGCACCAGCCAATAGCCTCCATCGTCGAACGCTCCATCCTGAATTATAAGGGGAATCTGACTCTTAATGCAGAATATGTTGAAATCAGTGACCTAAGCTTATATGGTATGTCCACTGAAGTATATGAGCAGGATCCTCGGTTTAGTGAGATCCTGAACACCACCTGTGCGCGCTTTATGAAGGTCGCTGAGGATTCTGGTCGTCTGAAGCAGGATTACCTGTATGCCGTTGTCAACTGCCATGGTGAGGACAATGGTCTGTATACCGTGTTCCATGGCATGAAGCCGGAGCGGGAGGAGGATGAGGTCAGAGAGGGCCTGGAGATCAGAAGGATCCCCAGCGGGTGGTATGCCTGCTTCTCCTATTATGGAGAGATGCTTGAGCTGGTCTCTACCTTCGTTGAGGATATGTACCGGTGGATTATGATCAAAGAGATTGAAGTATGCTCCAACGGCATCGGTATGATCAACATCTTTGAAAGCCGTGACAGCAAGAAGGTCCGTATCCTTATCCCCATCCTTAATCCAAAATAAAGCAAGAAACATCATGAAAGTGAATCCAAATATCGCTACAATATGGTTATAACATATTGTAGCTTTTTTAGTGGCTAAATAAATCATCTGTACAGAAGCAGAATCGGAGGATTGATTATTATGGGAGATTTAAGAGGGAAAGTGGCTATCGTCACAGGAGCAAGCAGAGGAATAGGAAAAGGAGTGGCTCTCGGACTCGCAGAGCAGGGTGCTACAGTTTATGTAACCGGACGTACGGAGAAGGATGACTTACTTCCGGGATTTTTCAAAGGAACAACAATCCATCAAACAGCCAATGAAATCAACGCCTTAGGCGGAGTCGGCCATGCGGTCCGCTGCGACCATTCCAACGACGAGGAAGTAAAGGAGCTGTTTGAAAGAGTATACAAGGAATGCGGGCGACTGGATATTCTGGTGAATAACGCCTGGGCGGGAGCAAATCATGCCATGCAGGAATACTTCTGGAACAAACCCTTCTGGGCGCAGCCGGTCGGCATGTTCGATGATTTCTACCGGGTGGGACTCCGCTCCTCCTTCACGGCCGGAAGCCATGCCGCCAAAATCATGTCCGATCGAAGAAGCGGCTTGATCGTCAACATCTCCTTCTTCAGTTCCAGAAGGTATTGGCTTAATGCAGCCCACGGTGTGTTTAAAGCCGCTACAGATAAGCTAACCGCAGATATGGCCCATGACCTGGGGGATTACGGTGTCAGTGTATTCTCCCTGTATCCCGGAACGGTCAGTACGGAGGGGATGCTGGAGGCTGCGAAATACGACCCGAATATCGATATCAGTAAGATGGAAACACCCCGCTTTATCGGCCGCTGTATCGCAGCCATGGCTCAGGATGCTTCGATTCATAACAAAACCGGCAGCGTCCTGATCGCTGCCGAGGTTGCCAAAGAATATAGTATAAACGATATCAACGGAAACCAGCCCAGGTCCTTGAGAGCTGAGCTATGGGCAGATCAAGCATGATAATTTGGCATACAGCATTCTATTTGTGAGATATGCAAAAGCACCAAACACAAAAAGGAACTGTTGATTCTTCAACAGTTCCTTCTCATTATCTTACTATTTATTTTCTTCCATATTAACTATTACACGGGCAGTTTTTTCCCTGCTTTCTTCCACATTCTGAACTCGGCTGCTGCCGTAAACAGAACGTCGGTAGAAGAATTTAAAGCTGTTTCACAGGAATCCTGGATTACACCGATGATAAATCCGATACCAACAACCTGCATCGCAATATCATTAGAGATGCCGAACAGACTGCATGCCAGAGGGATCAGCATCAGTGAACCACCAGCAACGCCTGAGGTTCCTGCTGCCGCAACGCTTGCCAGAATACTTAAGATCAGCATAGTCGGCAAATCAACTGCGATACCAAGGGTATGAACTGCTGCGAGAGACATGGTGGTAATCGTAATCGCAGCACCCGCCATATTAACAGTTGCTCCGAGAGGAATACTTACGGAATAATCATCCTCATTTAAGCCAAGCTTTTTACAGAGCTCCATGTTTACCGGGATATTCGCTGCAGAGCTTCTGGTAAAGAACGCTGTAATCGCACTTTCTCTAAGACATTTGAATACCAATGGATATGGATTCTGTTTAATTGTTAAGAACACAATGAGCGGATTTAAGACTAATGCTACGCCAAGCATACAGCCTACCAGGACAATCAGAAGCTTACCGTAGGTGGCAAAGCCTTCAATACCTGTCTCTGCGATGGTTGTAAATACCAGACCAAGAATACCGAAGGGTGCTAAGTTAATTACCCATTTTACTACCTTGGAAACAGCATCTGAAATATCTGATAATACCTTCTTCGTTGCATCGTTAGAAAACTTAAACGCAATACCTAAAATCACAGCCCAGGATAAGATACCGATATAATTAGCGCTGGATAACGCTGTAATTGGATTAGAAACCAGATTCATCAGAAGAGTCTTAAGGACTTCTCCGATACCAGTGGTTACTTCAACACCTGTTACTTCCAGATCAGAGCTAAGTGCAATGCTGACAGGGAAGAAATAATTCGCTGCTACTGCTACGAATGCAGACGCCAGTGTACCGATACCATAGAGCGCAAGAACACTCTTCATGTTGCTGCCGCTTCCTGATTTAGCGCCTGCAAGAGAGGACATTACCAGGAAGAATACAAGGATAGGTGCCACTGCCTTTAATGCTCCTACAAATAAATTACCTAAAATACCGATTACCGTAAACTGTGGTACTGTCAGTCCCAAGATAAGACCAATTACCATACCAATCAGAATTCTTTGAATTAAGCCAAGCTTATTCCATGCTTTCATTTCTTTCCTCCGTTTTCACCTGTTGTAGACTATGGTTGTCGATTATAATGTCGTTATTGTTCTGGATTATCAGTTGAGATTATCCAAAAACCTCTTTCATTAGTTTCTTCGCTGTCGGTGTCGCCGCAAGGCCACCTTCAGCTGTCTCCTTCAGCGTAGTGGACATACTGTCACCGATTGTCTTCATCGCATGGATGACCTCATCCACCGGGATTTTACTCTCGATTCCTGCCAAGGCCATTTCCGCTGCTACAAAAGCATTCGCCGCCCCCATTGCATTTCTCTTAATACAGGGGATCTCCACCAAGCCTGCCACAGGATCACAAACCAGTCCCAGCTTGCTTTTTAACGCAATCGCAACCGCATGCTCCACCATAGCCGGTGTGCCACCGCATAACTCAACCAATACTGCTGCCGCCATAGCACTGGCTGAACCGCATTCCGCTTGACATCCGCCTTCAGCACCTGAAATACTGGCCTTGTTTGCTATCACCATACCGATTGCTGAGGATGTAAACAACGCCATAACCAATTGTTCGTCCTCGATTTGTCTCTCTTCCGCGATCGTCATAAGAACGGCCGGAATAATTCCGCAGCTACCGGCTGTCGGTGCAGCAACAATCTTACCCATGCAGGCATTTGTCTCAGATACAGAAAGTGCTTTGACCAAGGCTTTCCCAATAACAGAACCGCTGATGGACTGACCATTCTTTAACGCCTGGTCCAGCTTATAGGCATCGCCTCCGGATAAACCGCTGACAGAGCGTATACCCGGTTTTAGGCCTTCCTTAGTACTTTGTCTCATAACATCAAGCATTGTCTTCATGGTTTGCTTTAAATCTTCTTCGCTTTTTTCCATCAGATCAGCCTGATCCTTTACTACCAATTCTGAGATCTTTATATTCAAAGCTTCTGCTTTCCGGCATAGCTCTGATATCGAATTGTATTTCATAATTACCCAACCTTTCATCAAAGCCTGTAGGCTGTATGCCTCGGGCAAATTTTGCGGGTTTTATATTTAAATCGCATTTAAGATGCTGACAGATAAAATATTTGGAATACCCTGAATAATTCTCTGGATTGATGGACCAATTTCTCCATCAATCTCAATTGTCATAATTGCAGTTCCACCTTTTTCTTCTCTGCTCAACGAAAAATTATTAATATTGACACCGCTGTTCCCCAGTACATTGCTTACCTTACCGACCATTCCCGGTATATCCTGATGTGTGATAATCAATGCTGTTGACTTTCCTGAAATCAATACATCGGCACCATTGATCCTGTTGATCAGAATATTGCCGCCGCCAATGGACGAGCCTCTTACGTTAATCTTCCTGCCACTCTCCCCTTGCAGTTCAATTTCGACCGTATTGGGATGCGCTCCGTCTATCTCCACTGTTTCAAATGTATATTCAAGTCCTTCTTCTTTCGCAATCTCCAAGCTTCTGCAGATCCTGCTGTCATCTGTATCCATACCCAGAAGCCCTGCGATAATAGCCTTATCCGTACCGTGCCCGCGGTAAGTCTTAGCAAAAGATCCCGAAAAGCTGATCCGTGCGTTAACCGGTCTCTCCCCCATAATGGAATAGGTGTATTTTCCGATACGTACCGCCCCCGCTGTATGGGAACTGGATGGACCTATCATAATCGGACCGATAATATCAAAAACTCCCAGCATAAGCTGTCCCCCTTTCCTGTGGTAGCTGTCTTCAGCCCATGACAATTTTCATGTATAATTCTGCCGTATTGCACATATAATATATAATTTTGACACAACTTATTTTATAATATAAACAAACGAATTGAAATGGATGTTTCTGTTAGTACAATTATTGCACAAATGTGCATTGGCAACAATAAGAAAATCATGAAAGGAGTCGAAAAGGAGATGATTATGGCAGGGCTTAATGGATTCAAGCCCTGCCATTTGTTTTTCCATATGGTGATATTTCTTATAACTATATTCCTCTCCCCTAATAATAACATAAACTAAATATGCTCCGGAAGAAAATCAAGTAGGCAGAAAATAAGGGCATTAAAACTATCAATCCGGATGCCCCAAATTTTATGCTGCAGAAGCGATTTCCACACCCTTTATTTGAATTCTGCCCTGTCCATAAGGATCGCTGTACTTCTCACCGACCACGCCGTTCAAATATTTCTGAATATAACTGATTAAAACCTGATTATCCAACATTACCGGCTGTACAACGACTTCGTTATCACGGAACATATTGATACCGTCTCCTCCGTCCAGAAGCATATAATTGTGTGATGCCAATGTATAGGTCTTCTCTAGATCGAGTGCTATTCCTCCAACCATAACATCCTTAACTCGGTAAGCACCAGCCACCTTGACAAAATTCTTTTTGTCATCGACCTCTACAGTGGATGGTATGGAGGTATCAATTGTATAAGTCAATCCGGAAACCTGTAAGAAGCCTCCATTCTCCTGTGGAGCTACGCGTGCCGCCATCTCTAGTGCATCCAATATTTCCTGACCGGTTGCTTTTACAACACAGCCGACATTGTTGAAGGGATGTACTGCGATCACTTCACCAAAGGTGATATCACCTGCATTAATATCTGCTCTGATGCCACCGCCATTTACAAAGGCGATGTCAGCAGGGCCACTCTCTTTTCCTGACTTGCCATTGCCCAGAACATAGCGATAAGCATCAGCACACAGATCGCCCAAATTGGTCTCTCTGCTTCGTACCATACGTTTGTTCGTTGCCGGGTCGATTACCGTCAACGCAACATCCGTCTTACCTACATTGGCAGCCAAGTCATCTGCAAAGCTTTTCTCAATATTTGCGATAAAGCTTACGGTATCCGCATCCTGTTTTGAATAACCTTTGACCAGACTGTTGGTAATACTGCCGTCTTGATTAATTATTAAGCGTCCTATACTTGCCAATTTGGTACCTGTCTGAGTAAGAACAACATCTTTTCCGTCCTTATTCTGTACGGCTTCGGTCACAACAGTACTGTGGGAATGTCCGTCAATGAAGGCATCGATTCCGGTGGTATTTTTGATAACATCGGTAGAACGCCAAGGAGTGGATTGCTCATCAGTACCCAAATGCCCAACGGCTATGACATAATGCGCACCCTTCTTCTTCGCATCGTTGACCGCTTTCTGTACCGCATCATATAGTTCTTGTCCATTCTTGCCTTCTTTAAAACCATATATGTACTTCCCTTTGTTGTCCTGGAAATAAGCGGGTGTAGACTTTGTAAAAGCTTCCGGTGTCGTTATACCTACAAAAGCCACCTTTGTTTTATCAGGACCTGTTCCATAGGTCATCATGGTATAGGGTTCATAAACAAGCTTTTTCGTTCTTAAATCACTAAAATTACTTGAAATAACCTTGGCATCAAGCTTTTTCATCAGCTCCTGCATGCGGCCCATACCGTAATCAAATTCATGATTTCCAGGCACAAATACATCATACCCAACTTGATTCATAATATCGACCAGGTACTGTCCCTGAGAAAGAGTACCGATGGCATCTCCCTGCACGGCATCGCCTGCATCGACGAGGGTAACATATTTCTTACCATACCGCTTCTCCATCTTGTCCTTATAAGCAGCAACACCTGCATAACCGATGTTTGTGACGGTTCCGTCCTGACCTTTCACTTGCTTCACACCATTATGTACATCATTTGTGTAGAGAATAACGATTTCGCTAATGTTGTAATCCTTAGCAAGGGCTGTGGCACCACCCGGCAATATGCCAAATGCTAACGCCAGGGCGAGTACTAGAGAAAGAAACAACTTACTAATTCTCTTCATTAATTGGACCTCCTCTATAATGAAATGGTTTGTAATTTGATTATAACACTCGTCCTGACGTATAACAAGAATTCTTGGTTAATTTTACTAATTTTTTACATTGTATGGCGTTCAGGCAGACCAAGGGGTTCCTATCCCTACTGCAACTAAAAAAGTAGAGGTCCATAACTTACCTTAGAGCCTCTACTTTTTAACTGCTTCAGAAATAAATCTATCTTCAAGGACGTGATATACCCCTCTGGGAGTAATTCTGATTTCCGGTATAACCGGTAATGCCATAAAGGACAGAGTGATAAATGGATCCATACTAGCGGCAACCCCCATCTCATGAGCCTTATTAATCAATCCGGTAAGAGTATTATTTACAGTTTCGTATCCGGCATCGCTCATCAATCCCATGATTGGAAGCTCTAAAGTACCAACGATATTCCCTCGTTCTATTACAGTATACCCGCCTTGCACACGTATCAGTTCGTTAACTGCAATTTCCATATCGTCATCATTATCTCCAATAACAATAATGTTATGGGAATCATGTGAAACGCTGGATGCAATCGCTCCATTTTTAATACCAAAACCTGCAATAACACCTACTCCTGTTTTCCCTGTATTCTTATGCCGTTCTATTACCGCAATTTTATTATAGGTATCATCCGGTTCAAAGCATTCCCTTCTCGAAAGATCAACCAATAGATCTTTTGTTGTTATCTGCCCCTCAACCATTTGAATAACGTGATATGGATTACAGGTTATTTTCAATTGTAAACTGCTTTTTGAAAAGTGCTTAAGTTTCACCGTATTTTTTATCAAGTCAGAGCATGGCTTAATTTTAATCTGTTTATCTTTTTGAAGCAGTACCCCTTTATGATATACCTCTAGTACATTTAGTTGCTCTAAATCATCGAATATTACCAAATCAGCCTGATAGCCCGGTGCGATTGCTCCTATACCTTTTAATCCATAGCACTGCGCGGCTTGTATCGTCGCCATTTTTACCGCTTTTATTACATTCAGTCCGAGGTTTACTGCTTTTTTAATATTAAAATTAATATGGCCTTCTTTTCGAATTTCTTCTATATGCTTGTCGTCCGTGCAAAAACAAAATCCATTCGTGTCAAAATTATTCTCTACTATTCCTTTTACAATGGCCTCGAGATTTTTAGCAGCACTTCCTTCGCGAATCAGTACTGTCATCCCTCCTCTTCTTTCTTCCATAGCATAATTAAAATCAACACATTCGTGATCCGTTGAAATACCAGCCAGAATATATGCCGACAAATCCTTAGCACCAAGAAACGGCGCATGGCCATCAATGATCTTACTTTTATATAGTTCTATTTTTTCTATCATTTCTAAATCACTATTGATTACCGCGGGATAGTTCATCACTTCTCCCAAGCCTATCATTCTCTTATGATCTAGGTAGGGCAGCATCTTATCAGCAGTTAAGTCGTATCCATTATCATCGATATTGGTAGCCGGAACGCAAGATGGCATCATCACATATACATTTGCTGGTACTTCTTCCGTCTGTTCAAGTATATAATCGATGCCTGCACAGCCAGAAACATTAGCAGATTCATGCGGATCGACAATAAAGGTTGTTGTTCCGCATTGAGCCGCCTGACAGATCAATTCCTCAGGAGTTACTAACGTAGATTCCAGGTGTAAATGGGAATCAATAAATCCCGGGCAAACATATCTTCCCGCCATATCCAATTCTTTTTCCCCAAAATACTCTCCGACTCCGGCAACAATCCCATCCACTATCGCTACATCAGCTTTGTAAATCTCTTCTGTGAAAACATTCACTACAGAAGCATTTTTCAATACCAAATCGGCTTTCTCTATTCCTCTCGCTACTCGCGATCCATGCACATACTTTTCAAGCTCCATAAATCATTAACTCCTTTAGTTGTCTAATATTTATAACCAGAATAAATATTTACAACCAAACCATGTTTACCAGACATTTATCATGCTTTAAAACCAATAAGAACCAAACCCAATAGTTTGATTCTCATCCCAAACGCTATAACTATTACTACAATTACAGTCAGATCTCCCTTAATAATATAATAACTAATACACTTATTATACATTAGTAATTAATTATAAGCAATATTTACCAATAATGGTGGTGGAACAAATTGATCTTCGCTCAATTGAACCAGGGGTTCAAGTCCCACTTTAGTAAAAAAATAAGTGACGACCGACTTATGTCGCTCGCCACTTATTTTTTAACTGCAGTCGAGGGGACTTGAACCCCTACCCAGAAACCCGGACTAGATCCTTAGTCTAGCGCGTATGCCAATTCCGCCACGACTGCATTTCTTGTTCGCCATCAGCAGCGAACAATAGTGATTATATCATCCCCGTTCACTATTTGCAACACTTTTTTCTTAATTTTGATGTGTAAAATATAGCCTGTTCTGAGGATAGATAATTACAAATCCGTCCTTGTAAATTAAGCTCCGAATGGCTTACTCTTCCTACTTCTTCTTCCTGATACAGGCATCAAAAGTATCCCTCATAGCGGGATTATTGATCAGGTTACCTTTATAATCAAAACGCGAGCCGTGGCAGGGGCAGTCCCAGGTCATTTCATTCTGGTTCCATTCCAGCTTACAGCCAAGGTGCGGGCATTTGGTCGTTACGAAATAATATTTATCTTCCTGATCCCGATATACCCCAACTCTCTGTCCATCATAACGAACCACGCCGGCCTGCCCCTTCTCGATATCCTTCAGCCTGTCATGGGGAATCTTAAGGTATTCGGATAACAGACTTATGGTGATGATTGCTGCATCCTTTAAGAAGGCTCTGCTGCCGGAGAGCATCAGCCTGCGGGGGTTATAGACCTTCTGGTAATCATGGTTCCTTCCGGCTATCATCTCACTGATGATCATGGCTGATACCATGGAGCCGGTCATACCCCACATATTAAAGCCGGTTGCCACATAGATATTCGGCGTCTGCAGCGAATAGGTCCCGATATAAGGAATGGAATCCGGAGTCATACAGTCCTGGTTGGACCAGGTATACAGGAGCCTGGACTCAGGATAATATTCTTTGACGTGTCTCTCAATATTCGCATAGGCATCCTTTGGCTGATATTCGCCAGTACGGTGAGTGCTGCTGCCAAAGATCAGCAGATCCTTATAATTCCGTAGAGAGAAACCGTCCGGATCGGCATCCAGATACATACCGTCCATATGCGTACTGGAATCCGCATCGCCTCCCTCAATGGCACTTAGGTAGTACCGCTCCTGATGCAGCTTGAAGAAATAATACCCCGGCACATTGATGAACGGATAATGGGTTGCGATTACCACCTTCTTCGCCTTTACACTGCCCTGATCCGTCTTGATCAAACCATCCTTATGGATCTCGGTAACTCTGGTATTCTCATAGATATTTAACTTCTCCACCACTGCATCCAGAAATTTGAGCGGGTGGAACTGTGCCTGATGATCGAAACGGATCGCCGCCTTCACCTGGAAGGGCAGTGTCGTCTCCTTGGTAAATACAGCCGGAAGCCCAAGCTTCTGAGCCGCCTCTACCTCCTGTTTGATCTTATATACATCATCCAAGGTATAGATATAGTTTGGAAGAATCTCATAATCACAATCAATCTGAAGATCACTGATGATTTCTTCATACTTTTCGATGGCCTGCTGGTTCGCCATCGCATATTCCCATGCCCGCTGCTCTCCTTTATATGTCATGAGCTTCCGATAGATAAGCCCATGCTGGGAGGTTATCTTCGCGGTAGTATTCTTCGTCATACCGCTTCCAGCTTCCTTGCATTCCAATAACACTGTCTGGATTCCCTGCTTCTGCAGGAGATATGCGGTCAGAACCCCGGCAAGCCCGGCTCCGATGACTGCAACTTCTACATTAATATCCCCTGTCAGGGGTGTTCGAATTGATCTCTCCCGAAAGCCACCCTCAGCATTCTTGGCGTAACGGTATTGCTTTTGTACCCAGAGGGATTCGCCTCTTTCCTTACCACCTTCTTCAAAGGTCCCATTTTCTTTCCACAGAATCGCCATTTAAATTCACCTCAAACCTATATTTGCCAGAAGCCAGGTATATTATTCAGAATTTCGTTCATGGAATTGACATCTTAGTTAGCTGATGGGAACTGTAGTTCATATTAATTAGAATATCCTAATATCACAAATGCCCGTGAAAACGGGCATTTTATGCAATAAAAAACTCCCCGAGTAGGGCTCGAACCTACAACCCCGCGGTTAACAGCCGCGTGCTCTACCATTGAGCTATCGAGGAATACGTTAGTAATTTTAATACGCAGGTTACCGGATGTCAATATCATTTTTATATTATTTACCAGAATTTATGACATGTAATGCGAACAGGCCACACTTACCCCGTTATACATGTATGATACTTCCGAGCTTCGACCTGAAAAGATTAGCCGCGTATCCTTGAGTAATTCCTAATAAAAATGCTTCACAGCATAAATACCTCCTATGGCAGAAAATTATGTAGAGAAGAAAATTTAAACCATTTGAAATTTTGTATTGAATTTAGAAAACTTGTATGCTATAATCAAATTCGTCCCTCAAGGAAACCAACAAATCCAAGAGGAACAAAGTGAATAAGCAGTTGTGGCGGAATTGGCATACGCGCTAGATTCAGGTTCTAGTCCGGGTTAACTGGGTAGGGGTTCAAGTCCCCTCAACTGCACTTAAAAAAGAAGTAGTGAGTGACGCAAGTCAGTCGTTACTTCTTTTTTTAGTAAAGTGGGGAGTTGAACCCCGGTGGGGTTCGGACCTGAACGAAGTTCAGGTTGTCCCCATCAACTGCATACATTAACACTGAAGGTTCATGACGCAAGTTATGGACCTCTATTTTTTTAGTAAAGTAGGAACTTGAACCCCGGTGGGGTAGCCCATCAACTTCCTCCCTCCTACAAAACCCTTGACACTTACTTCCGCTCTGGTCTATGATTCTATTATTAAGATAGAACGCGGGGGATAAATCATGAAGCATGGGAGTAACAGAAAGTTTTTCACTATTATACTGATATTTTTTATCATGATGCTTGCTATTGTACTTTTCAATCGACTGACCAGAGAATCCGTATCCAATAGTGCAACCTTTATCTCTGCCATAATCGGTGTGGTAGCGATCTGGTATCAGATGAAAAAGGACGCTGATATCTCAAAAGCAGAGTTTATTCTAACTCTGAATTCCAATTTCCAGGATAACGATAATATCATCTATATTTATACCAAGCTGAAAGAGAAAAGAGACGGTAATAATGTTATCTTTACTCCTGAAGATGGCAGAAAAATGGGTGAATACATCATGTTCTTTCAGACAACGTATTTTATGGTGGTTGAAGGTGTAATCGATATAAGAATGATAGACAGGCTATTTGCCAATAAGTTCTTCCTGTTCATGAATAATCGTGACGTTCAGGAGTTTCAGCTAAAATACACTTCTATTAACAAGCCAATACTGGAATTATACTGTTTATGGATCAATTACAGAGTGAAGAATGACTTGCCTTTGTTATATCCTGAACATATGCCGCAAAATACAATGAGCAAATACTTCCTAAAAGATAAGAAAAAGCTGGCTCTGAACGATGCCCTGGTGGTTGATTATTGAGATAATTAACGCCTTGTAAACTCTATGTTTACAAGGCGTTTTGTGCTAAAGCATATTGGAAGGCCTCTAATTGTAGAACCCTGTTCCATGGCATGTAGAGCATCTTCCATTGCCATAGAGTGTTCCGTCATCATTGATGCCTCCGGAGTAATCATCGCAAGCGGAACAGGAAGTATCATCTCCATTATATCCAACGGTCCAACCTTTACCATTACAGATCTGACAGGCGCCTGATCCATAACAAACCGGACACAGTTCACTCCTAGCCGGTTGATCATTCAAGGTCGTATCGCTATTAAAGGCATTGAAGTCGAAGCCTGGATCCGTCTGATAAAATAGCGTTGACTGGTTTGAAGGATAATTCACAGGTGTATTAATCGATGTTCCTTTCGGCTTACTATCATTGTAGCCAATCCATGCAAATAATGCCAGAAACGCAATCACTACTAAGGCAGCCTTCTTATTCCCTCTCTTCATACTTCCCCTCTTTTCCCCTATTTATTGCATATAATGTATTATTTCGCTATTATAATCCTTTGATAAAAAATTGTCAATTTTTATTATATATGAAAGCAAAAACTGGTCTGAAGGCTTTTCATTAAACCTACAGACCAGTAATTATCATGGAAGATCAGTATTTACTGACTTTACAAAAAAGCTTAATTCCCGTACTGCTCATACACATAAGGCAGGATTACCCATGTAACATCGTCGGCAGCAATGGTATTGGTGTGGATTTCAGGCTTTAGTCCTTGATATAAATGCTGTGCTTTATCACAAGGGTTTTTATGACAGCTTTGACATTTATCTACGCCATTTTCCTTAGCGCATTTCAAAGAATCACAGTTATAACTCTTATCTAATCCCCCTGTTTGACAGCCATCACATAATTGCATATCGTCGCCCCAATAACTTCCATCACCTACACCCCCCGCGTATACACGTATCAGCCGTTCCTTCAACTCCGCCCGGAGCTCTTCGCTGATTGTACCGCCGTTATAGTGCACACACATATCGCAACGGTGTCCGCAGCTGGCATAGACCGCCTGCTCCTTCGGAAACGGCTTTCGGTTAGGTTTTTTCTTAATCAGAACAAGCTGCTTGACCGCTTCAAGCGTAGGTAGATCTGTAACGGAAAAAAGCATCCATTTGCCATCATGATATGTTTTGCTGTTATCATATATTTCCTGTATCTTCTGCGGAAATTCATTACGCCTCGCCTCAAATGCTTCCCGTTCTGCTTTTCCGAAAATTACGAGAAACTCATAGCGCTCTTCGCGTAGGAAAATAGTTAATACCGTTTTCCCACTCTTGCGGAATTTCAGTTCATCCTTGCCGTTGCCCACCTCGTCCAAAACGTACCGTCCTCGCATAAAGCGCATGGTTTCCTCACTGACCT
This sequence comes from Bacillota bacterium, assembly GCA_023415595.1. Taxonomy (GTDB): domain Bacteria; phylum Bacillota; class Clostridia; order Lachnospirales; family Lachnospiraceae; genus Mobilitalea. Next base: position 2,995 of record JAEZJW010000142.1, on the reverse strand, counting down.
TCTGCAGATCTGTTTTTTCGCTCATGGTTGCATCCCCCTATCAGCCCGTTATGGGCATCTTCTGTTTTACTTCTTCACGTTTTTATTTGTATTGGAATAAATATATCTTGCTGGTACCTGTTCAACTTATGCGCTATATCCCATGGCAGAATCTCCTCAAGCATTTCATAGCGCTGCAATTCTCCTTCTACATTGACGTCAAGCTCATAGTGGTCGCTCATTTCTATCCAGTCTTTCAACAGAATAAGAGTATCATCCATATCCTCCATGAAGGAACTGGTTATGGCGAATAACCCCCCTGTTAATTTTTCTTCTATGTATTCCGTTGTATTCACATAATCGTTTGGTACTTTGATTAGCATAATCCACTCATCGTTTGGTTCTTTGCGATAAAAACAATTGCGCAATCCGGGACTCGGTGTAAAACCATATTTCACAAACAAATTCTGCATATTATCGCCATCAAGATTTATTGCCTGTCCTGTTCTCAACCGCGAAGTAAGCACTCGCATGGGTGGTAACCGAATGATTCGAACCTCATGCAGCTTTAGTGCTTCACGGCTGATTTCTGATAGCTTTTCAAATGTGACCGTCTCATTTCTTTCTGCTGTTACAAGCCTTTTTTCGGTTTCTTCATAAAGCAAGGTAATGGCCGATATCTTCTTGATACCGCTCATCAGCATTTTATGAAGAAAATCATCGACCAGATGCCTTAATTCAGACAAGGCTGAAATCTCCGTATCAAGTGTTTCCAGCTTGTCCACAAACGCTTGAATCAGCGCCGCTGTATTTTCACTTTTGAATATAACAACCATATCCTTAACCGGGATTTGTAATTTGCGTAAAATAATAATCTGCTTCAACCGTTCAAGTGCGGCGGTATCATAATAACGTTGAGCCTTGTTATCTGGATGGTTACTCCATATAAGCCCCATCTCTTCATAATATCTAAGTGTTCTACTCGATATGCCGAAGTTATCAACAACTTCGTTTATTCTGATCAAATCCATCAACATCACCGCCTTTAAAACCATTATACTAGTTGACGCAAGGTCAATGTCAAGTATATTTCTGCATATATGAAATATTGTTACAATCAAATAACAGATGTTTAGATTCCTTACCTATCCTCTTTTAGTATACATGAAATCGTTATTGCAAGTTACGATTTTTCATATCTATTTACATCTTTCTCCACAAGTGGTAATATGCTTTCAATACCGATATGTACTAGTTAGTGATTATCCTATAACCTTTTTTCAATTCTATATGCTTAGGGGGATCTAATGGACGAACAAACGATTATTCAAAGAGCCAGAGCGCATTTCGATGAAGACTTTGCCAAGAAAAACTATATGGAAAGCCGAACCGGCGATATAGAGCATTTGAATAGAATTCTTGGCTGTCTTATTATTCTCCCCGGCAGCAAAGTCCTTGATTTAGGCACAGGCAGCGGGTTTCTGGCATTTCCGATTGCCCAGGCCAATGCCGAATGCAGTTTAGCAGGGCTGGATATCGCTATTCGGACTCTGGCAAATAACAGAGAGAAAGCGGCCCTGATGGGGCTGAGTAATCTGAATTTTGTTGATTATGATGGGATGGATTTCCCTTTCGAAGATCATCTATTCGATTATGTTGTATCCAGATATGCATTGCATCACTTTCCCGTTATCGATAAGACTTTCTCAGAAGTCAGCCGAGTACTCAAAAAGGGAGGTTGCTTTTTCCTATCCGACCCTACGCCAAATTCGCTTGATAACGTTGGTTTCGTAGACTCTTTTATGCAATTAAAGAATGACGGACATGTCAAATTCTACTCGATGTCGGAATTTATTGATTTGGCTACGAATCATGGTTTTCGGCTTATACATTCTTTTGAATCACGGATTCGATTTTCCAGAGAGTTGACCGAACCATACCTTACCTTAACCGCTGGAATAGATATTCGTATTTTAGACAGCTATGATCTTAAGATGATTGATGATCTGATCTATATTACCGAAGAGGTTAATAACCTGTTATTTCAGAAATTATAACAATAAAGTGCACCTACAGATACCAGCTTTTGATATGTACCCCTTTGCTGGTTTTGTCCAGTAAGCTGGGTACATATCATTACTGCTATATTTGGGGTGCACTTCGCATTCGGATCCTTATTCTATTTTACTAATAAAATTTCTTTACAAAGCTTACTGTAAATATTTAAACATCCACTCATTTCCGGCATACGGAATTACAACTTCAACAAATCCGTCCGCATAGCTTGCCAGATCATAAGGATAGTAGAATATAACGATTTCATTCTCTGTTATATAGTAATTCATTGTATAGAAGCTTTCTGTGCTATTCTGTACGGTCTGAGGAGCATCATCCCAATACATAGTCACTCCTTCAGAGAACATTCTGTTAAACTCCGCCGTTACATAAGAGCCAAAGGTATATTCGTCCGTTGCCATCAGATCACTGAGTCCCAACTGATTTCCGGTTGCCAAATCAAAGGTCATGACATTACGGATGGGATAACCATGTGCGCCGCCGGTATAGTCGTAGCCTTCCAACATGATGCACAAAATTCCATTCTGGTTATACTTAACGGTATAGGACATATCCAGGGAATAAGCATAAAAATACTCGTCAGCAGCAAATTCCTTCGCTGTATCAGCCATGGATTCACCATATTCGATGTAATCATTCTTTAGCTGCTCTATCGCTGAATTGATGGAAGCATAAGCCGGGCTGTCACCCTCTAAGAACGGAAATTCCATAGCCACTGTCATGACATCCTTGCCCTGGTCACTGTAAACATTGTCATAGCGGGTAGAGGATATAGTCATTACCTTCTGGGTCAATTCCTGCTGCATTTTATAAGCTGCCAGCTGATCCGTCAGGACCTGGTCACCGGGAATCTCACTAAGTCCTTGCTCAATTGCCGTAATCGCAGATACATAATCATAGTAACCTGCATAATACTCAGCATCTGCTAATGCCTGATCCC
>JAEZJW010000109.1 GCA_023415595.1 Bacillota bacterium | reverse complement strand
TCCGATATTAACGGAAGGATGAAGACGTAAGCCGCCCTTGTACGGTCCGATTGCATTGTTGAACTGTACACGGTAACCGGTATTAACCTGCACCTTACCATTGTCATCTACCCAGGGAACTCTGAATTTAATCTGTCTGTCGGGCTCTACAAGTCTCTCAAGAAGAGCTTCTCTTCTGAACTTCTCTTCGTTCGCGTCAACAACTGCTCTTAAGGATTCCAGAACTTCCTTGACTGCCTGATGGAATTCTGGCTCGGCCGGGTTTTTCTTCACCACTAACTCGATAACCTCATCAACGTATCCCATAATTTTAATCTCCTTTGATTAAAAATGATTACAAAAAAAAGGTGCACAAAAAAAACAAATGCCCCTTTGTATTTGCTTTTTTCATTATATATGCCTTTTCCATTTAATGCAAGTACTTTTTATAATATTAATTCATCCTGTACGAATAATTATTAACTATATACCTTGGTATTTCATCTTATAATATCGTCTGTAATTCACACAATAATATACGGGAAGCATAATAAAATGGTATTCATTTCAAAAGGGATATGCTATAATTCATGAAATAAACATGTTTTGGAGGTTACTTTCACATGGCTTTGGATGGCATAGTTATTGCTAATGTTATAGAGGAACTGCGTACAGCCCTGCTTGGGGGAAGAATTAATAAGATTGCACAACCGGAAAAGGATGAGCTGCTCCTGACCGTCAAGGGGAACGAGAGGGAACCCTATAAGCTGCTGCTTTCCGCCGGTGCGGGGCTACCCCTGATTTACCTTACGGAGCATAACAAACCAAGTCCTCTGACGGCTCCGAATTTCTGCATGCTGTTAAGAAAGCACTTAAACAGCGCTAAGATCATGGATATTACCCAACCTGGCTTGGAGCGTATTGTTAATTTTAAGATAGAGCATATGGATGAACTGGGCGATCTTAAAATCAAATACCTGATTGTCGAACTGATGGGTAAGCACAGTAATATTATCTTCTGTGATGACAGCATGGTGATCATCGACAGCATCAAGCGCATCAATCAGTTTGTCAGCTCTGTCAGAGAGGTTCTTCCCGGAAGGAATTATTTTATTCCTGAAACCACGGAGAAGCAGGATCCACTGAATATTAATTATGAGACCTTCCATGACGCGGTATTAGGAAAACCCTTACCGATCGGGAAGGCTCTATACAACGGTCTGACAGGAATCAGTCCCTTAATTGCGAATGAAATCTGCTGCAGAGCATCGATTGATGCCGGTGAGTCCACCTCGGCCTTAAGTGATACCATGAGCTTCCATCTCTTCCGTACCCTTGAACGGTTGATGGAGGAGGTGAAGGAAGCCCGGTTCCTTCCAAACATTGTTCTGAAGGAAGGGACGCCCGTAGAATTCTCCAGTGTACCTCTGGCCTGTTATGAGGGCAGCGAGGTTCAGAACTTCTCTTCTGTCTCCGCGATGCTGGAGGCGTATTACGCGACGAAGAATACGGTAACCAGGAACCGGCAGAAATCCGCTGATCTTCGGAAGGTGGTGGCGAATGCCATCGACAGGTCCAGTAAGAAATATGACCTTCAGCTAAAGCAGCTGAAGGATACGGAGAAACGGGACAAATTCAAGGTCTATGGTGAACTGCTCACTACCTATGGTTATACGCTGGAACCCGGTGCTAAGGAGCTTACTGCCCTGAATTATTATGATAATGAAGAAATCACGATCCCCCTGGATCCGACGATAACTCCTATGGAGAACGCTAAACATTACTTTGAGAAATATTCGAAATTAAAACGTACCTTCGATGCTCTGACGTCCCTGATCAAGGAGACCGAGGAGGAGCTAACTCATTTGGATTCGATCCGTACCGCACTGGATATTGCATCGGATGAGAATGATCTATCCGAGCTGAAGAGAGAATTAATGGAGTTTGGGTATATCAAACGGAAACACCTTGACCGGACCGGTAAGCCTGTTCCGAAAAATAACCCCAAGAAATCCTCACCAAAAAGCAAACCGCTGCATTATCTCTCCTCCGATGGGTTCCATATCTATGTCGGCAAGAATAATTTCCAGAACGATGAGCTTACCTTTCAATTCGCCGAGGGTGGTGACTGGTGGTTCCATGCGAAGAAGCTGCCCGGTTCCCATGTCATCGTTAAGGCCGGCGGTGCGGAGCTGCCGGACCGAACCTTCGAGGAAGCCGGCCGTCTGGCTGCCCATTATTCTGGAGCGAAGGATGCGGATAAGGTAGAGATTGATTATACGCTCCGTAAGAATGTCAAGAAACCCACCGGCGGAAAGCCGGGGTTTGTGGTGTATTATACGAATTACTCCTTACTGTCCGGTACGGATATTACAGGGATTACTCAAATCAGCTAGATATTTCCCATCAACTGCCTATGGAGCTTAAGTATCCGACACTGATATGATGTATGATAAAGCATATTGATAATATAATGATAAGAACCTATGAATAGCAGAAAGGAGTACCGGCATCGGAAACGGAATGCCGGTACAGGGTACATAGTATGATATTTGCAGATTATCATGTTCATTCTGATTTTTCCAGTGATGGCTTGGCCTCCATGGAGCAGATGATTGAGAAAGCAATCCGTCTGGGGTTGAAAAAGCTGTGTTTTACAGATCATATGGATTATGACTATCCACAGGTCAGCGATTACAGCTTTGTGTTTGATATAGAGGAACATCAAAGAAAGCTCCTGGAATTAAAGGAAATCTACCGTTCAAAGATTGAACTGCTGTCCGGTGTCGAGCTTGGACTCCAGCCACAGATTAAGGACCGGATGGATTCACTGATAAAGAAATATCCTCTGGATTTCGTAATTGGCTCCATCCATGTGGTGGATCGTAAAGATCCCTATTATCCTGAATTCTGGACGGATATCACCGAGGAGGACGGCATCCGGCGATATATCCAGGCAATCATCGATAATGCTAAGCTGTTTGGTGGCTTCCACGTCTGCGGACATATTGATTATATCGTACGGTATATCCCCACAGCGATTACATATAAGCAGGATCTCAGAGCTGACTTTAGTAACCCGGAGAACGAGCTTCGCCGGAAGGAGGCGAATGAAAAGGTTTATTCCGTGTATCGCTATGAGAAATATGCTGATCTCCTGGATGAGGTGCTTAAGACACTCCTATCCCAGGGAAAAGGGATCGAGGTGAACACCTCCGGCTTACGTTATGGATTAAAATACACTCATCCGCGGACTGAGGTTCTGAAACGCTACAGGGAGTTAGGCGGTGAGCTGATTACAATCGGCTCCGACGCCCATAGCCCGGAATACCTCTGCTACGATTTTCCGAAGGTGGAGGAGCTGCTGAAGAGCCTGGGCTACCGCTACTATGCAACCTTCGTTCAAGGAAAGCCCGTGATGGAGAAGCTGTAGATAAAAGCCAAGTAAACAAATTGTTTGTTCACTTGGCTTATTTTATTTGCATACATTAATAATACAGACGGCGCCCTCAAAAAATCTATTTTCTGATGATGGTACCACCGCCGACCACATAATCCCCCTGATAGAATACGACTGCCTGTCCGGGTGTAATTGCTCTCTGCGGTTCGTCAAAGATACAAAGCACTTCATCCTGAGCGGTCTTGCGGATCGTACAGGGCGCACCCTTGTGGCTGTATCGGATCTTTGCAGTAAGCTTAAGCTCACCCTCCAGGTCTTCGAATGCCATGAAATTAAGCTGATTAGCATATAGGCGGTCGGAGAACACATCTTCTGCATTTCCGATGACAACCTCATTGGTTTCCGGCTTTAGCTCCAAAACAAAGACCGGTTGTCCCATCGCAAGATTCAAGCCCTTTCGCTGTCCGACGGTGTAATTAGCCATACCTTTATGTCTGCCGAGGATCGTCCCCTTAGTATCAACAAAATTACCGGGAGTCAGTCCAAATGACACAGCTCCGTCACCCGTAATACTCCCCTGGTTATTCACCAGTAGCCTTCGGTTCTGTTCGTCCTTCAGGTATTCGCTAATAAAGCCGGCGTAGTCATTATCCTGGACAAAGCAGATCTCCTGGCTATCCGGTTTATTCGCTACCGGAAGCCCTAGCTCATGCGCCATCTCCCGGATCTCATCCTTCGTATAGGCTCCAACCGGCATCAACGTATGCTCCAGCTGGAACTGGGTAAGGTTATATAAGGCATAGGTCTGGTCCTTCGTATCAGTAACAGATTTCTTTATCACATATCTTCCGTTATCAAGCCTGGTAATTCCGGCATAATGCCCGGTAGCCACATAGTCAGCACCTATATTCAAAGACCTCTGAAGCAAGGACTCCCATTTTACATAACGGTTGCAGGCGATGCAGGGATTCGGAGTTCTAGCCTGAAGATATTCGGAAACAAAATAATCGATGACGCTTTCCTTGAATTCCTGTTTAAAATTCATAACATAGTACGGGATATCAAGTACAGAGGCTACTCTTCTGGCATCCTCGACTGCACTGAGCCCGCAGCAGCCACCCTTCTCTTCCATGGAGCAGACATCCTCATCCTGCCATATCTGCATTGTCACTCCGATGACCTCATAGCCCTGCTTCTTTAATAGGTATGCTGCTACAGAGGAATCCACGCCCCCCGACATCCCAACTACTACTTTTTTCATTACAAGCTCCATTCTAAATCATTCTATCTACTAAAGCATTATGATCTCCGATATCATCTGCTTAATATTCTATCTTTTCTTCCTCTTCACCAATATCTGATTTCGGCTTCTCCAGACCCTCGATCTTAATGCCCTTCTTCTCGGCATAATCCCAGAGAGCTGCATGAATTGCTTCTTCTGCTAATAAGGAGCAGTGGACCTTCACAGGTGGGAGTCCGTCAAGAGCTTCCTGAACTGCCTTATTTGTTATCTGTAGGGCTTCCTGAACTGTCTTACCCTTCACTAATTCTGTGGCCATGCTGCTGGTCGCAACAGCTGCTCCGCACCCAAAGGTCTTAAACTTTACTTCCCGAATAATACCCTGGTCATCGATATCCAGATACATTCTCATGATATCCCCGCACTTCGCATTTCCTACGGTACCGACCCCGCTTGCATTTTCTATCTCACCCACATTCCTGGGATTAGTAAAATGATCCATTACTTTCTGTGTATACATATTCATTCCTCCATTAACACTTTATCCTGCCGGTTATCTGCCACGCCAGTAATATTATCTTTTTCTTATAAAATCCTCATAGAGCGGGGACATATTTCTAAGCTTATCAACGATTTCTTTAATTCTGTCAACGGTATAATCAATCTCTTCCCTCGTATTATCCTCACATAAGGTCAGTCTTAAGGATCCATGAGCTATCTCATGGGGAAGTCCGATTGAGAGAAGTACATGGGATGGATCCAGGGAACCAGAGGTGCAGGCAGAGCCGCTGGATGCACAGATATTATTCATATCAAGCATAATCAGCAAGGATTCACCCTCAATGAACTGGAAACTGAAATTCGCATTGTTAGGAAGTCTTCTCGTTCGATCGCCGTTCAGTCTTACATAGGGAACTTCTGTAAGAACCCTTTTGATCAGATAATTCCTAAGCTCTGTCTCTTTCTCCGCTCTCTCCGTTAAGGAAGCCATTGCGATCTCGACAGCTTTGCCGAAGCCTACGACACCGGGAACATTCTCTGTTCCTGCCCGTCTCTGCCGTTCCTGTCCACCGCCGTGAATCAGGGACCGGATCTTGACCCCTTTTCTGATATACAGGAAGCCAATCCCCTTAGGACCGTTCAGCTTATGGGCGCTGGCACTTAACATATCGATATTCATGTCGTTGACATTGATTTCTACCTGGCCAAAAGCCTGAACTGCATCTGTGTGGAACAGGATGTTATGCTTCTTTGCTATGGCTCCAATTTCCTTGATTGGCTGGATCGTTCCGATCTCATTGTTGGCAAACATAACAGAAATCAGGATGGTCGTTGGACGGATCGCCTTCTCCAGCTGGTCCAATTTAATGATACCGCCTTCATCCACATCCACATAGGTCACTTCAAAACCCTTCTTCTCCAGGTACTCACAGGTGTGAAGAATCGCATGGTGTTCAATCTTTGAGGTAATAATATGGTTACCCTTTCCCTCGTAAGCTTCCGCAGTTGCCTTTAGGGCCCAGTTATCCGCCTCTGTACCGCCTGCGGTATAATAAACTTCCGTAATATCGGCACCGAGAGCTTTTGCTATGGTCGCTCTTGCATCATCTACAGCCTTCTTATTCTGAGATGCAAATTCATAAACACTGGACGGATTACCATACATATCGCAAAAAAACGGCAGCATTGCCTCTACAACTTCCGGTCTGGTCTTCGTCGTTGCCGCATTATCAAGGTAAATTTTCTTTTCCATGTTGTCAACTCCTAATCAATCGTATTATTTTCCACAAGTATGCTTCGTCCGGCTCCCATTCTGGGTACCTTCCTCTGCTTGAACCTTTTTACTTTCTGCAACCAGTTCGGAAAGCATAATTCCATCCACCGCGTCATTTATACTATCACTAATACGCTTCCAAACATATTTTGTTACACAGGAATCTGAACTGCGGCAAGGGCTGTCACCCTTGTTTACCTCGGAGCAATCCACAGGATTTAAGTCTCCCTCCAATGCACGCAGAATCTCACCGACAGAGATTTCTTCCGCAGGTTTCGCCAAAATATACCCACCCTGCGCACCACGAATTCCGTTTACAATACCGGATCTCTTCAGCTTAGCAATCAGCTGTTCCAGATAGTTTATTGATATTTCCTGACGATCAGCGATTTGACTCAGCGCAACCGCCTCATCCTCTGTATGCACTGCCAGATCGAGTACCGCACGGAGGCCGTATCTGCCTTTGGTAGATAGCTTCATTCCTTTCTTCCCTTCTTTCTATTCCTACTATTTTAATTCCTATTAAATCACTTGGTATTTAATATAGCACTCTGCCCTGTTTTTGTCAACGGGGTTATCGCATATTTTCAATTTTTTCTAGGGGGAGATTCGTTCTTGGAACGGTTTGAGCCGAGCAGGGCACAGGGGGCAGGAACTATTGGGAAGCTCAGCCGATGACCCACTTACAATTTACCACATCGAAGCAAAGAGTGATGTCATTGCGAAGTCCGTAATCCTCGAAGGCACAGTAAAAAATCCTGACCATGTATTTGTCTTTGATTGCTTTGACAGCGGATACCTTGTACTTAAATATCTCCTGGTTATCATCCTCGATGCAGAAGGATCTGGGAATCAGATCCCCCAAGGTGTTGAATGCAGCCCTAACGGCCACAGGGTGGCCGGAAGGATGTTTAATGGAAGGCTTGTGATCGTGCTTAAGAAATGGCATGGACGTCAGTCCCCTTAATTAGTTTGTAATGACATTAAAACATGGGGACCGGACAGGGAATGCCTGATCAAAGGATGTAAATTTTCCCATTGGCATAATGAGTACCAACGATAAGACCCATTCTTTAGTTAAGAATAAAACCGGGCTATAACTCTGTAACATAAGTTCCATTTCTTTAAAATATATTTAAGAAAAGGACTTGTGAGGGTGTACTTACAATGAGTAAAAAGGGCATAATCTCGGCAGCAAGCAGACGTCCGGGCAGAAGCAATATATTAAAAGGGACAATAATCCTAACTCTGGCAGGGTTTATAACCAGAGTCATCGGATTTTTTTATAAGATATTCTTATCCAAAACAATCGGTACAGAATGGCTGGGAATCTATCAATTGGTTTTCCCCGTCTATGGAATCTGTTTTACTATCTATGCTACCGGAATTCAGACCTCGATTTCAAGACTGGTCGCTGCTGAGATGGGGAAACGTAATCCAAAGAATGCATATAAGATTCTGAAAATAGGGATCTTATTGTCCGTATCCCTGGCACTGCTGCTATCCCTATTGGTATACCGTTTCAGTGATCTGATTGCATATCGTTTCCTTCTTGAACCGAGAAGTGCTCCATCCCTTCGTATCCTTGCGCTGGTCTTCCCCTTCTGCGGAGTCACCTCCTGCATTAACGGGTACTATTATGGCCTTAAGAAGGCCGGTGTTCCTGCTTCTACCCAGCTTTTGGAGCAGACGGTCCGTGTCATCGTGGTCTATATGATTGCACTTTATGCCGGAGGAGGAAATCTGAAGGTAACCTGTGAGATCGCTGTTGCCGGCCTTGTGATCGGTGAGATCTTCTCCAGCTTATATAATCTGATCTCAATTTTTATTACCAAATCACCTGCCTTGCTTCTGCTGCAGGGACCGGATCCAAATGCACAGCCCTCCGGGAGAAGAGTGATTACAAAAAATATCCTGGGTTTTTCTGTGCCCTTAAGCGCCAACCGTCTGTTCATTAATATCCTTCATAGCATGGAAGCGGTATTAATACCGGCTATGCTGAAACGATCCGGGTTGACTACAAATGAGGCACTGAGTACCTTTGGTATCCTGACCGGTATGTCCCTGCCCTTCATTATGTTTCCTACGGCTGTAATCAACGCGCTTGCCGTACTTCTTCTCCCCACGGTTTCTGAAGCCCAGGCAGTGAGCAATGACAAGCTGATCGGAAAAACCACTGCAATTGCGATCAAATACAGTCTGATCATCGGTATTATCAGCACAGGAATTTTCATTATTTTTGGAAGAGAGCTTGGCAATGCCATCTTCCATAACAATGCAGCTGGATCCTATCTGATGATTCTCGCCTGGATCTGTCCTTTGATTTATCTTACGACAATCCTGGGCAGTATCATCAATGGACTAGGTAAGGCCCATGTTACCTTTATCAATTCTGTTGCAGGATCTTTAAGTAAGATTCTGCTGATTGTGTTACTGATCCCCAAACTTGGAATAAATGGATATTTGACCGCCCTTCTGTTCGGGCAGCTGATCATAACTACTCTTGATACCCTGTCCGTCATGCGTTATATCCATTTTCCCTTTAGTGCCGTGGACAGTATCCTAAAGCCCGGAGTGACTGTTGCCCTTGCCGGCTTTATATTGAAAAGGGTGTTGGAGTATGCACAAAAAATAACGCAAATCAATCAGGCAATTATGATCTTATCCTTCTGCCTGTTGTTCTGCGTTATTTGTATTGGTCTGTTTATTATAACCCACACGATATCCCGTAAGGATTTCAGATAGCCGAGTTATAGAGAAGATAATTGTTCTTTCCCTGTTCCTTAACACGGTACAAGGCCTTGTCCGCACACTGAATGAGCTGCTCGTAATGAAGTCCATCATCAGGATATGCAGCAATTCCTATGCTTCCGGAGATAGGGATTGCCAGCCCATTCTCAAGATAAACCGTATCCAGAGCGTTCACTAAGGACTCCGCCTTATGAAGAATATCTTCCATGCAGGTTACCCCGCCGGAAAATACGATAAATTCATCTCCACCGATACGGCCAATGATCTCACCCGCGGAAAATACGCTTTTGATCCGACCGATCACATAGATGAGAACCTTGTCTCCCAGTAAATGCCCATAATTATCATTCACCTTCTTAAAATCATCAAAATCAATAAACATCAGGATATGCTTATCATTTTTGTTACCGCTAATATATTTATCTATCTTCTTAATCGTAACTTCTTTATTATAAACACCGGTCAGAGGATCCCTGGTCGCTTTATACTCCAGCGCCTCCAATTCGCGCTTCTGAGAGTCTACATTCACGATCTTTCCGATGACCCGGATTGGATGTCTCTCATCATCAAAAATTGTCTTGCCCATGAACTGGCACCAGATGAATTCATTCAAGCGGTCTTTCATACGGACTTCCGCCTCGATCATCTTCTTCCCTTGCGCCAGGTCCTGACAGAATTCCAGGTAGATTCCCCAGTCGTCCGGATGAATCGTATCCCTTCTTAGCTCACAGTTTTTATGAAATAAAGGCAGTATGGAATTTCTACCGAATAGCTCCTTATATTTCTCTGTATAGATCATCTCATCCGATTTGACCAGATACTCAAACAGTACATCCTGTGAAAGCTCGGATGCAATCTTATAGCGTTCCCCTTCCAGAAGCAGCATCTCCTGCATTTTCTTCTGCTCTGAAATATCAACAAAAACAGCAGAGATGGTGTGTTTTCCATCTCTTCCGAGGATACTGTTACCATTAATTAATGCATGCAGCATCTTGCCGGATTTCGTTAACATCCTGACTTCCATGCTTAAGGAGCCGCTCCCCAGCTGATCCTTAATTCCTGCGCAGATATCCTTATCTTCCGGACTGATAAAGTCCATTACACTCGTTTTGTTTTCTTCCTTTACCTCATGTCTGTTGTATCCAAGCAATTCATAAAATCCCTTACTTGCATACAGAATCCTGCAATGATCCTCTAAGACAAAATGAACAAGGCCCGCCCGGATGCTGTTGGTTATCTTGTTCAATTCCAGAGCCGCTTTTGTTACTTTCTTCTCGTGTTCCAGCTTTATGAATATGTGTACCACCAATGATATGATACAGATACATACTATAATTACGAAAACTAAAAAGATCGTAGGCTCACTCTGCAGGTATTCAATCAATTTCATAATACAACCCCCCTCCGGAGTATTACTATTGATTATAACTCATACGGAGTAACTCTGTTTTCTACTAAGTATCTCCTTATAAATCGTAAGGAGTTACCTGGTAGACGTAATAGTTTAACCAATTGGTATACATAGCATTTGCGTGTGCTCGCCAAACCAGATTAGGTGTAAGGTCAGGTTGGTCTGACGGGTAATAATTTTTCGGTAAGTCTATCGTGAGGCCCTTATTGATGTCACGTTTATATTCCTTATCAAGTGATATTCTGTCATACTCCGGATGTCCCATGACAAAAATTTGTTTTCCATCCCGTGCCATTACAATGAATACTCCGGCTTCCTCTGATTCAGCAAGGATCACCAGCTCCTCATGGCTTAGAATATTTTCCCTTGATACTGTGGTATATCTGGAGTGCGGTGCATAGAAGATATCGTCAAAACCACGGACAAACGGTACCTTACGCTTCATTACTCTATGTTCAAAAATACCGAACATCTTCTTGTCCAGAGTCATTTTCTGTATCCCATAATGGTAATAAAGACCGGCTTGAGCACCCCAACAAATATGCAAGGTTGAAGTTACATTAGTCTTGGACCATTCCATGATGCTTACAAGCTCGTCCCAATAAGTGACTTCTTCAAAATCCATTAATTCAACCGGAGCCCCGGTAATGATCAGACCATCAAACTTACGGTTCTTCACATCATCAAAAGTTAGATAGAATTGGTCTAAATGGCTTGTAGGTGTATGCTTGCCGACATAAGAGCCTGTAGTAAGAAAGGTGATATCCACCTGCAGCGGAGTATTTGAGAGGCTGCGCAATAGCTGGACCTCTGTATCCTCCTTCACCGGCATCAGGTTCAAAATCGCAATCTGAAGCGGACGAATATCCTGGTGCATAGCCCTGGTTTCATCCATAATGAATATATTTTCATCTTCCAATATTCTTTTAGCAGGTAAATCACTTTGTATTTTTATCGGCATCAATCATCACCATCTTTTATTTTTTTCATGCAAAATTTATCATAACATGGATAAATTAATAAATCAACATTATTTCGGACCGACATCCATAAATACCCGTTTATTTTTCGCATATTGTTACATCATTTGCCATTTATTAGTAATAATGCATCCTCTTCACTTAAGACCTTAATCCCTAGTTCCTGTGCTTTCGTAAGCTTACTTCCTGCACTCTCCCCGGCGATCACATAATCTGTCTTCTTGGATACACTACCGGATATCTTGCCGCCATGGCTGCGAATCAGATCCTCCATCTCACTGCGCCCAAGGTTTGGTAAGGTTCCTGTCAGAACAAAGGTGAGACCCACAAACTTCTGATCGGTTCCGGCAGGTGCCGCAAGGGACGTAAAATTCACTCCGGCTTCATCAAGTCTTCTTAAGATATCAAGGTTCTCCGGGTTGGAGAAAAACTCCGTAATAGATCTGGCAGTGATAGCTCCGACATCAGGGGCCGCAATCAGCTCTTCATAAGTAGCCTTACTTAACTCGTGAAGGCTGCTAAAGTGCTTCTTAAGCTCCAGTCCTGCCTGTTTTCCGATATTTCGGATGCCCAGGCCTGTGATCAGCCGGTCAATATCGTTATTTTTACTTTCTTCAATGGTCTTTAACAGCTTATCCGTATTCTTCTCTTTCCCGATCAAACCCTTTTCCACCAGCTCATCACGATAACGGTTAAGATAATAAACATCGGCAATGTCCTTAAGATAGCCCTCTTTGATCAGCACCTCCACATAGGCTTCTCCAAAGCCCTTGATATCCATGGCATTCCGGCCTACGAAATTTAGGATATGCTGAGTCAGCTGGGCAGGGCAGTTAAGATTGATGCATCTGGTGTCAGCCGTATTCTCATCCCGTACGGTCGGAGCTCCACAGGAGGGACAAGCAGCAGGAAGCCGAAATGGAGCAGTTACCTCCGGACGTTTCTCCTTATTAACGGATAGAACCTCAGGTATAATCTCTCCGGCCTTTCTGACCACGATGGTATCCCCGAGTCTTACATCCAATTCATCTATTCTGTCCTGGTTATGGAGAGTTGCCTTCTCCACATTCGTTCCGCACAGCCGGATTGGATCAAAGATAGCTGTAGGGGTAATCCTTCCGGTTCTTCCGACCGTGAGTCTGATCTCCCTTACGACAGTTTCCTTCTCTTCCGGAGGATATTTGTAAGCGATTGCCCATCTGGGCACCTTAGAGGTAGTGCCAAAATACTCACGATCCTCCAGGTTATCTATCTTAACTACCGCTCCGTCAATATCATAGGCCAGGCTTCCTCTGGATTCTCCGATCTCGGTAATGGCATCCCATACTTCCTCAGCAGTACGGCACAGCTTGAAATTCTCAATCACCTTGAGACCCTGTTCAGCCAGCCATTTTAAGCTTTCAGAATGCTTGGAAAAGGTCATTCCCCGTACCTCCTGAACATTAAATATAAAGAGGGAGAGACGGCGTTCCTTAACAATTGCCGGATCCAGCTGCCGAAGTGTTCCTGCCGCACAATTTCTGGGATTAGCAAACAGCTTCTTTCCCGCAGCCTCCAGCCTGTCATTGACAGCTTCAAAATCCTCACTCTTCATATAAACTTCACCCCTGATTTCCAGGTAGGGAACAGCGGTCTTCAATTTTATCTTAACATCATCAATAACCTTCACGTTCTCTGTGACATCTTCTCCGTAATTGATTCCATCTCCACGGGTAATGCCCATCATCAGATTACCTTCTTCATAACGCAGAGCCACGGACAGTCCGTCAATCTTCCTCTCTACGGTAAAGACTG
Organism: Bacillota bacterium; assembly: GCA_023415595.1. Lineage (GTDB taxonomy): Bacteria > Bacillota > Clostridia > Lachnospirales > Lachnospiraceae > Mobilitalea. The sequence goes on along the minus strand of JAEZJW010000109.1, from coordinate 4,889 downwards.
CATCCTCCCGTTCCCTCCTGATCTTCTCGATAAAGCTTATGACCTCTTCCTTCGAGAATACATCCTGAAGGCTAAGCATCGGGACATTATGCTTCACCAGGATGCCCGCTTCCCTCTTGGCACTTCCTCCAACCTTCTTCGTCGGCGAATCGGTGATGGCATATTCCGGGTGTTCCTCCTCCAGCTTTCTGAGTCTTAAGGATAATTGGTCATATTCATAATCGGAAATCTCCGGGTCATCCTGATTATAATATCTTTCATTATGATAACTAATCAGCTCCCTTAACTGTTCGATTTCCTTTTTTACTTCGTTATCCATGACTTATCACCCTTACCCTTCCCTAATGATCTGTTATATGTCCGATCCGGCATCCTTAGAAATATCATACCATACCGGTTTCGCAAAGATGCCAGATAAATGATATTCAGCTAAAAGTTTTTTGATCTGACCTTGCGGGAAGCCGGCTGTTTTGACCAAGGCTTACCATCTTCTTTCGATCTGGGGCCGAACTTATCCGTGTTGTTTCCTTTCGGTCTCGGACCGGATCTGTGTTTTTTATTCTCCTTACGTTTCGGATTGAAATTATCCTTATTGCTCTCCTTTGATATTCCCTGCTCTCTATCCGTAACGCTATTCTTTGAATTCTGATTGAACTTATCCCTGCTGTTCCCTATCGGCTTTATCTGCGATCCAATCGTACAGCCAGCCTTCGGTTTTACTTGAATTCTGTCGCTGCCGTCAGTTTTACGGTATGTCTGAGCTTTAACTATACTGTCAGTCTTCGGCTTTGGCTGAGCTCTGTCGATCCCTCCAGCTTTATGATATGTCTGAGCTTTAACTGTACTGTCAGTCTTCGGCTTTGGCTGAACTCTATCAATGCCTCCGGTCTTTGATTTGGACAGAACTCTGTCTCTACTGTCTGACTTCGGTTTTGACCGGACCTTGTCTCTGTTGTCATACTTCTGCTTGGTCTGTATTGTATCGGAATCGGTTTCCTTGTCTTTCGGACTTCCCTTCTGATTACCGGTCTGAATCAGCCGGTTCATCTCTTCAATTTCCTTTTCCGTTACATTCCGCCAATCACCAATTTTCAATCTGCCAAGGTTGATGTTCATGATACGGATTCTGGTAAGGTTGGTGACATGGTATCCGAAGTATTCGCACATGCGCCGGATCTGACGGTTCAATCCCTGTGTCAGGATGATGCGGAACGTAAAACGGTCCACAGTTGTAACCTCACAGGGCTTCGTTACCGTATCCAGGATAGGCACTCCCTGGGACATTCCTCTGATGAAATCCGGTGTTATCTCCTTATTTACTGTAACGATGTATTCCTTCTCATGATGGTTTTCTGCCCGCAGTATTTTATTAACGATATTTCCGTCATTTGTCAGCAGAATAAGCCCTTCAGAATCCTTGTCCAGTCTTCCGATCGGGTATATCCGCATTCCGTAACCGATGAATTCAATGATATTATCCGGCTCTCTGGTATCCGTCGTACATACGATACCTTCCGGTTTGTTGAAGGCAATCAATACAAGCTTTTCTTCCTTCTTAACCGGTTTCCCCATAAATGTTACAATGCTCTCTTTTCCAACCTTGGAGCCCATTTCTGCTTTCTCACCGTCAATCAGCACCTTACCCTCTTCAATATACCGGTCAGCTTCTCTTCGGGAACAGACTCCCGCTTCACTAAGAAATTTATTGATTCTGATCTCTTCACTAGCCTCACCCTGTGAAGTAAGCCTTTTCGTTCTTTTTGCCATATTAACCCTCCATGTTGCCAATACCTGCGAATTTGGGCGTCAGCACAAATTTGCCGTGTGAAAAATTTATTTTTCACACTAACCTCCCGCCTAACGGTGCTTTCCATTATGTTAAAAGCCAGCTTTATGCCGGCTCCTTCACTCTATACTCTGTGTAAAATTATACTGTATTTCCACTCGTTCGTCCACTTATTTTATTTCCCGGATCCGGAAGAAACGAGCTAGACGAGTTTCTTCCGGATCGTGGGCTCGCTCGCATACAGCAAGTATACTTGCTGTATGTTTCGCTTCGCCTTCGCGCATATAAGTAAAACTGCTGTCTCAAGTCTACGTTCTGAGGCAGCAGTATCATCCGGCTACATATCTTAGTCAGGAAGCTTTCTTAAAAGGATCAACCGGATTACAGGTAAGCTTTCATGGTCTGAATATTAGACTCTTCTTTCCGTACAAATTCCTTCGCAATCTGGACACTGGTCCCATCTGCATCCTTCTTGTCATTGATCAGCTTGGACATCTGTGTCATACCCATGGTACTTCCTTTGATGACCATATCGGCAATTCTGCTGTCTGTTGGCTCCATCCAGAGATTCATCTTTATATTTCCTCTCATCATAGCCCTGTCATAAATCGGTTTTTCCTTCGCCCCGGTACCATTCTTTAAAAGCTCTTCCCTTGCTTTATTCGCAATTTCAGAGTAATCCTTCAGCTGATTGTTAAGATCCCGAATCAGGTCCGTGTTTGAAGCCTTGTCTATCACCTCTTCTATTGCGGTAATACCAATTTTGGCATTTTGATACGTCTTTTCCAGCAGATCCAAATCAATATTTCCTATCATAAAAAACACTCCTTATACTAATTGATAAAGTTAGTATAAGGAGTTAAATAATAATTATTCCGTGGTATAAAGCTGCATCCGGACATTATTCCTCCGATGCTGCATCTCCTTGCGCCTGCGTGCTCTCTCCGCTGTTTGACTGAGAAAGCTCATCGAGTCCGTTCCAGAAGATCATCAGGTCCTCATCCTTTTCCTTTGCCTTCTCTCCCTTATCATCCGTCATTTTGATGAGCTCCAGAACATCTTCATCCCCATTCCTGGCATCAAAATATTCCTTAAGCTCAGGCTTCATCTCCGGGGAATAAATTCTTAAATTACCCTCATCATCTGTTATTACATATAGCTTTGAAAGGCTGGGAGCTAACGTATTGATCCTTGCAAACTTAATATCATAATATACATAAACGATATAAGCACCGGGTTCATAGCTTTTCTTGGCATAGCTCTTAATATTCTTATATTCTTCAATATATTTCACTTGTTTCTCAAGAGCTTCCAAGGTAGTCGCCTGTGACGGATCGCTGCATAGGCTTTTGATCTTGTCGATGTCCCGACCAGCTTTTGCATTATAGTATTCCACAACAAGGTCGTCCATCTTATCTATCTCTTCTAAACCATATACCGGGATTGGAGTCGGGGTTGGACTGGGTGTCGGTGTTGAAGTAGGTACCAGGGCTGCAGTAGGCTCATTCTCAGCCAATATTCCCGCTTCGTTCACGGCAAGTGCACCGGCATCCTCCAAACCACTCATAAGAGCAGCTGCTTCCTCGATCTTCGAGCTTTCCTGGGCTTTCGGTTGATCATGGCTTATAGAAAGAGTTAACATACCGATACCCATGGTGCTCATCGTTGTTAACAATATCATTTTCTTATATTTCAGTTTCATTATACCTCCATGCTGCCGTCAGACAGCTCAGGTTGTAAGCAAATTTCACTTCAACCTTACTCCTAGGGAATTTACTTCTACATGTTGTCACACTAATAATAGCAAATATCTATTGAAAAGTCAATAACCTCATTTAATCTTTATGTAACATTAGTTAATACTTTTGTAATAATTCGTCTATCTTAGACATTATCCGATCTGTTTTGTTGTTTTCTGCTGGGCTTATGTCATGGGACAATCATAAAAAGTGAGGAAACATTCTTTACTTTATCAGCTTCTTAGTATATAATAGCATAGTCCGAGTAACTTAAGCACCTGTAGCTCAGTGGATAGAGCGTTCGCCTCCGGAGCGAAAGGCCGCCGGTTCAAATCCAGTCAGGTGCATTTTTTATGCTTTTATTGCCGTAGCTTTCAGCTGCGGCTTTCTTTTTTGGGGTCGTGTTTTCAGACACTTTAGCCATGTCTGTTGAATATACTATACAAAGAATCTATGATATGACGGTCTGTCATGAATCAGGTGAATCAATGAGTCCTTGTGAGCTTGCTTCTACTATTACAGCGATCGCCTGTGCAATTGCGAAATGTGTTCCCAAAGAAGAGCTTCCCATGCTGACAGCAGCTTTTGGCCAATTAGCCAGTGTCCTGGGAACCATTACTGTTCAGGAGGATTTACTAAATAAAGCTTCTGAAAGCACTCCTCCAACAATACCGATTCCGGAAGAAGTCATTGTAACAATGCTAAAATAGTTATATGGAAATTGTATTACCTCATAATAACTTTTATGTTAACTCTAATCAAGGAACTGTCGTACCAGCAGAATAAACAGCTGTACCCTGTTCCTATTTGGTATAAATTAGGATCGGCGCCTTCTCAAACATGAATGTTTATCATATACATCATTTGAAAAGAATAGCGTGAGAGTATTTTCCACAAGGAGACCGTATGTCGCCATCGGTACTTAGGCTGTGGCGGTGAATTGTATGACACAGCCTTATGTACCGTTATGTGCGACATCCGAGTGAGAACGTGTCTCTGGTGGAAAAAACCTCACGCTATTCATATATAATCTAGAAAATGATAAACATCTTTAAATTAAATAGGCGCCGAATTTATTATTACTCTTTATTCAGTTACTTCGTAAAGGGAAGCAAGCTTCTGAAGGTGTGCATATTTAGCCTGTGCATTCTTCTCAGCCCTTGCAAACAGCTCATCTGCCCTCTCAGGGTTCTGACGGATGAGTGAACTGTAACGTACCTCACTTCTGATGAAGTCTTGATAGCTTGTGGACGGAGCCTTGCTGTCAAGTATGAACGGGTTCTTACCTTCTTCTGCAAGACGAGGATCGAAGCGGAACATATTCCAGTAACCTGCTGCTACCGCATTCTTCTCTTCTGTCTGAG
>JAEZJW010000072.1 GCA_023415595.1 Bacillota bacterium | reverse complement strand
CTGAAAATCCTCGTGTCGCTGGTTCAATTCCGGCTCTGGGCATTTTACTTATGAGATATTAGCTCAGTCGGTAGAGCACTTGACTTTTAATCAAGGTGTCCGGGGTTCGAATCCCCGATGTCTCACTTATAAACGACCTTATGCAGGTCGTTTTTTTGTGTTAAAAATCGCCCGTGAGGTACATACTTAATTCTGCATCTGCTTCATTGCTGCATAACGCAGCTTGTCTTGTTTATAAGAATAGAAAAATAGATGCATAAAATGAATTATTATACATCTATCCCCATAAATACTTAATATATCAAATTAAACAGTTGACATAATGAAAAATCTCATTATGATTATAGATAGAGTGTTTCATAGAAGGGTAACCCGGATATGGAGAAAGCAATGCTAAGTGAGAATATTAATATTATAAAGCTCTGGGTAAAGGATAGCAGCAATATCGTCTTCTTCGGAGGAGCAGGGGTATCAACAGAGAGCGGAATACCGGACTTCAGGAGTGTCGATGGTCTCTACCGGATGAAGTATAGTGATCCGCCTGAAATGATTCTAAGCCATTCTTATTTTAGTCGTAACACCGCTATGTTTTATAAGTTCTATAGAGATAAGATGATATATACGGAAGCGGAACCCAATATCACTCATAGAAAGCTTTATGATCTGGAAGAACAGGGGAAGCTAAAAGCCGTAATCACACAGAATATCGATGGGCTGCATCAGAAAGCCGGAAGCAGGAAGGTGCTTGAGCTTCATGGTTCTGTCCACAGGAATTACTGCATGAAGTGCAATAAGTTTTACCCTTTGGAGAAGATTCTGAATTCAGAAACGATTCCACTGTGTGAGTGTGGGGGAATGATTAAACCAGATGTGGTTTTGTACGAAGAAGGTTTGAATCAGGATATTCTATCAGAGTCCATTAAAATGATCTCACAGGCAGAGCTTCTGATGATAGGAGGGACTTCCCTAAGCGTCTATCCTGCTGCAGGGTTGATCCAATACTATAAGGGATCCCGCATGGTATTGATTAATAAATCTGTTACACCCTATGATCATGAAGCGGACTTACTGATAAAAGCCGGTCTGGGAGAGGTATTCTCTGAACTCTGAGATGAGTTGGCTTATGTGAGAATCCTCAAGAAGTACAAAAGAATTAAACAAAAGTAGTTGAGAAAGGTAAAGATAGAATGAAAACAAATAGCAATTATGTTAAGAGATTGACTACCGGTGGGCTTATGTTGGCTGCAGGTGTAGTTATTCCGTGGATATTTCATGCGTTAGGAATTTCAGAGCTTGGAAAGATGTTTTTACCGATGCACCTGAGCGTCTTCATTGCAGGAGTATTTTTGGGAAAATATTATGGCTTAGCGATAGGTTTCTTTACACCACTTTTAAATTCATTATTTGGTATGCCAATGTTTCCTATGAATTTGATTATGGCATGTGAGCTGGCTGCCTATGGCTTCTTTTCCGGTCTGTTTACTTCTTATAAATTTGGAAAAGGGATAAAGCTTTTTACGAAAGAACTAAGAATAATACTTGGACTGATACTTTCGATGGTAGCAGGACGAATTATTTATGCATTGTCTTTATATGTCGCTATTCAACTGCTAGGGCTTGAAAAGCTACCCAAACCTCTTTCTATTATAGGGGCTACGATAACCGGGCTGCCGGGAATCCTCCTACAGCTGATCTTAGTTCCTACGATCGTATATGTCCTCAGGAAGATAACTAGTTTTCAGGAGCAGTAGACTTACATAATTGTCATCCGATGCGGATGCAGAAAGAAGGAACCATGGCAAAGGTTATTATTTTATGCGGCAGAATAGCCAGCGGAAAGTCCTATTATGCAAATAAATTAAGCGAACAAAGTAATGCTGTCATCCTATCGGTGGATGATCTTATGCTACGACTGTCAGATTCCTGCTTGGGGCAGCAGCATGATGATACGGCACGCAGATGCGAACTCTACTTTTATGATTTGGCGGAACAGATGATAAACAAAGGAATTGATGCTATCATTGATTACGGATACTGGTCCCGGAAGGACCGAGAGGACGCAAAGGAGTATTTCAGGAAGAGAGGAGTTAATGCGGAACTGCATTATATTCATATTTCTGAGGAACTGCGCCTGAAACAGCTTGAGGCCAGAAATGAAAGGCTGATAGCAGAAACAAAGAAGAACGATACAGGAAGGGTATATATTATTGATGAGCCATTAAGACAAAGACTCGATGCTAAGTTTGAGGAACCATCACAGGAGGAAGTGGATGAATTGATCATAAGGACCTGATAGAAACGAACAGGCCGTTAAAATGAAAGTACAGCAGATAAGTGTTGGGGCACTGGATTTATAATTCATAATCCAGCGGAAGATGTTACTTGCGGGAGGGACAAATGAGACTGACGATACCAAAGAACAGAATTGTACCACTGGTAATATTTGCAGTAGCAGGCACCATGATATCATTGATCTTTGGCATGTTTTATATGAATCGAATGGTCAAGGAGAGCTATAATTCGACAATCAGCTCTTATGACTTGCTGTCAGAAGATACTACAGCACTGCTCCGGGATAGTTTACAGGAGAATAGTGAAGCTTTGCGGACAGCCGCCGATTTTATTGGGCAGGAAGGAAAGCTGGATAGGCGTAACATGGTGGAAGCCCTGATGATTCTCTCAAAGGATCATGATTACCTGTCGCTAACGATCGTGGATGCTTCCGGGAAAGGAGTTAACTCCGCTGGTATCGACGTGAATTATAGTAAAGAGCAATTATTTCAGAATGCTATGAAAGGACAAACCGATGTTTCTGCGGCAATGGAGGAAGAAGAGCCTGTCCTGGTATACTCCGCTCCTATCACATATCAGGATGAAAACCTCGGGGTATTAACCGCTGTCCAGAAAGCAGGCCTGGATTATCTGGGTGAATTTAACCTCGATCCTTCCTTTAAGAATGATAATGATATTTACATAGTAGATGAGGAGAAGGAACTTGTAGCATATCTAAATGATCGCAGTACAAAAAAATTCAGTTATCAGGAGGTAATGGCAGAGGGATTTCTCCATCAGAAGGGGGATAAACATTCCATTGTTTACGGCTTTGAGCTGTTCCATAAACCAAATGAAAAGAGCCAGAATAAGGTGTGGTTTCAAAAGCCTCTGGGAATGAATGATTGGACGGTAATGATAGGGAGATCGGATATTATTAATCCGGTAACACAGAATATCATCCGTATTTCGAATATTCTATGGATCGTAATACTAATTGGCATTTTACTGTTGTTCCTTGCTTTAATCATATATCTGAGAAGATCGAATCAAAAGCTGATCCAAATGCTATATCTGGATCCGGTTACCGGGGGAAGTAACTGGTACAAATTCAGGATGGATGTAAGCGGACTTTTAAACAGCAAGTCGTTTCATAAGAAAAAGTATGCACTGATTAACTTTGATATCAACCGTTTTAAAATTATAAATGACTCCTTTGGGCATCAAAAGGGTGACGAGGTATTGAAGGAAATCTATAACCTGATCAAGAAATGGGTCAGGCCGGAGGAGCCCTACACCAGATATTCAGCAGACCAGTTTTATATTCTGATGGAGTATCAGGAGCCGGAAGAGGTGAACAAAAGGATCAGGGATTTAAATAACCGGCTGCACCAATACAAATATACGAAGACAGTTAAGTTTTATTTTGGAATATACTTTATTACCGAACGGAAGGATTCCGTCGACCGGATGGGAGAATTCGCAGGGATTGCAAAGCACAAGATAAAAGGCAGCAGCGAGGAGATCATCTCCTACTTCGATGATAATTCCAGAGTCAGACTTCTGGAGGAGGAGAAGATTGAGAAGACCATGTATGATGCGTTGCAGAATAATGAATTCATGGTCTATCTTCAGCCGAAATATACTGCGGAGGAAGAAAAGGTCAGTGGTGCCGAAGCTCTGGTCCGTTGGAATAAGGGGAACGGAAATCTGCTGTCACCGGGTTTCTTTATTCCGGTATTTGAAAAGAACGGATTTATTACCGAGCTGGATATGTATATGCTGAAGAATGTATGCCGAATTCAGAAACAATGGCTGGATAAGGGCTATAGGCCCCTGCCCGTTTCCGTTAATATCTCCCGGATTCATTTTGCCAATCCACATCTGGCCGAGATCATTAAGGATACGGTGGATGAATATCGGATTCCCCATGAGCTGATCGAGCTGGAGCTTTCGGAAAGCGCCTTCCTGCAGAACAAACAAATGCTGATTTATACGGTAACCGCGCTCCGGGAGTATGGCTTTCTGGTATCCATGGATGACTTTGGTGCAGGCTATTCCTCATTAAATTCCTTAAAGGATCTTCCGCTCGATATTGTCAAGCTGGACGGAGAACTTTTCCGCATTACTGAGGAGGTGGAACGGGGCCAGACCGTAATCAGGAACACAATTTCCATGGCTAAGGACCTCCATATGAAGGTGGTCGCCGAATGTATTGAAACAAGGGAGCAGGTGGAGTTTCTCTGTGCAGTCGGCTGTGATATCATCCAGGGTTATTATTACGCAAAGCCGATGCCTGTGGAGCAGTTTGAAAACCGATACTTAGTGCAGGTAATGGAGTAAAAACACTTAAAAACCGTGAATTGTAAATTAATGATCAAGAATGGGTTAAAATAAAGTTAATGTGTGTGAATATTGACAGTTGCTTTGGAACCCTTTTTATTGTATATTTAGTAATATATGCGAAACAATATAACAGGAATGGAAGTCCATTCCTGTTATGAATGCAGGATTAACGAATGCCTGCTGGGCTGGCGTTCGTTATTATTATTTACTTAATCAAGGAGGAAACATAAATGAGCAATATTGATACTATGTCAGTAAATGCAATCAGAGTGCTGTCAGCAGACGGTGTTCAGAAGGCTAATTCAGGACAT
>JAEZJW010000070.1 GCA_023415595.1 Bacillota bacterium | reverse complement strand
TTTAATATTTTAGCTCCATCATTTTCTGTCCAATAATATGATCCTCCTTTATATTCGGTCATATATTTTACATAAGCAATATCCAGAGTTTCTGTATCAATGGTATGATTATTCTCAGAATAATCTTAGCCTGCAACAGAAAGAGTGGTCTCCAGCATACTCAAAGTATCATTGTTATAATTTCCCGTCCTAACAGAGCCTATCATGGCTTGGATCGCATACATTCTGGTATTGGTCTCATTACTCCGATACCCCATATTGTTTATCGGCATAGGGCCAAAAATCTCTATCTCCATTCGGAGTACTTTATATGCTTTTTCCAGCTTACTTGAATCCTGCCACCACTTATCGCTAAAATATCCATCAGTTCTACCCCAAAAGCGATTGTTTATTTCTGACCAGTCTGCCTTATAAGCATCTGCCGGACCTTCATAATCATTGGTTTTTATGTATTTTCGCAGTTCCCCCCCATCATATTTATAGTAACATTCATTTTCTGAGAGGGATTTTTCAATCGACCAAGAATTATAGGAATCAAGAGGACCATTATATTCTTCGGTGACTATGTATTGGCGTTTCTCACTACCTTCATATCTATAATAATATTCATCCTGCCATACAGTTTCTCTGAAGGAGCCGTTATATCTTGTGATATACTCATGTCCGCTCGGATCCCAGTAGATAATCGGATTATTTGCACAATATGTATACAGGTTCAGACTCAGCGGATCATCTGCCTGTCCACGGTAGGTATCCTCTGTGATAAATCTTGCTGTGGTGCTGTCATAATATCTGGCATTCAGGTAATACAGCCCGCTTTCAGTATCGTACTGATAGCCTGCATACTTGATGTTATTACTCGCGTTTCCTGTCTCTGCAAGGATATTTCCGAAGGCATCATAATCATAGGTGGCTGCGATATCTCCTTCAGAGTCAATTAAGGAGGTTACATCCCCATGGGCATTATACAGGTAATAGTATTCCTCCGTACCTCCATTTGCTGTTGCTTCCCTGTAGAGCAGGCTTCCGCTTCCATATACATTGAAGGCAGTCTGGCGGTTAGCTCCATCCGTCTCCAGTACAACCTTGTCATACTCATTGAGATATCTGGTGGTATTACCATTTACGGTCTTCTCTATACGATAACCCTGGGCATTGTAACGGTAGCCGGAGGTGCTGTTCTCTGACTTTGTCACTATCAGGCGGTTGAAGTGGTCATGGGAGTATAGGGTCATATCCTTCGTACCGCTTCCTGTCATTCCGTCCTTACGGATGATCAGTCCGAAGTTCGGAAGAACATTCCCTGCTCCTGTCCCGTCACTTTTAAGCTGGTTGATACCTGTAGTTTTATTCATCAGGTTGCCATTGCCGTCATAGCTGTACCTAGTCAGCTCTCCGCTTGTGGTCAGGGTAGAGATAAGGCGGTTTTGGGAATTATAGGTATAGGTCGTCTTTACGGAGCCTTCCCCTAATTGCACTGTCTCGGTTCTTCGGTTTCCTGCCCCGTCATAGGTATAGCTTGTGACCCTTCCCCCCGGTTCGGTAACGGTACTGAGCCGGTTCAGGCTGTCATAGCTGTAGGCAGTGGTCCCCCCCGCTTCCGTCTTCGTCAGCTGGTTTCCGGCACTGTCGTAGGTTTACTGGTAGGAAGAGAGGGTAGAACCATTCTTCCCTGCATTGATCAGGCTTGTAATCTGTTTATTCTTATTATAGGCATAGGTCTGGGTCGTCCCATCCGGATAGGTGATCCGTCGACGGCTTCCATCCGGATAGAAACTGTATTCCGTGGGATCTTCCTCACCTACCTGTACCAAGGATAATCTTCCTGCCCTGTCATAGTTATTAAGTGTCACATTTCCCTTCGGGTCCGTGGTTCTCTCAGCGTATTCTGCTTCAGTGCTTCCCGGAAGGTCATATTCATAGCTGCTCTCTCCGACCCCTGGAACCGTCTTGGTAATGTTTCTGTTCAGGGCATCATAGGTCCTTACCGTAGTTCCTGTTGCATCCGTCATGGTGAGGAGGTTCCCGTTATCGTCGTAGGTATAGCTCTGCAGCTCCCCTCCGGCATCCTCTGATAACAGCCTTCCGAAGCTGTCATAGGCATAGGCTGTAACCACACCATTACGGTCTGTCTTCGTAGCCATGAGCCCATTGGCATAGTAGGTATAGCGTTCTGTCCTGTCCGGCTTCCCGTTTCCGTCAGGATCGATCCGTGCAGTCAGAAGGTTGGCTGCGTTATAGGTATAGGTCGTGGTATTCCGGTTCCCATCCGTCTGGGAGATGACGTTACCGTTCCCATCATAGGAATAAGAGGTCCGGTTTCCTAGGGCATCGACGACACTAACCAGCCGGTTCTCCCCGTCATAGGCATAGGTGGTCGTATTCCCGTTTCCGTCCGTCTGGCTGTTTACATTACCGCGGGAATCATAGGATTGATAGGTACCGTTACAATTCACAGGTTAAAGCCCAGGTGGCAAACCCATCCCAGGCTCAGCTCATATCTACCCACAATGCGGGTTGAAGGATAACTCAGCGGTGTTGGATTTTCGGCTTAGGAATCACTACCGGAGTTATAGTTTGCATAACCCCGCTTTTATTAATGAACGAAGCAGGCGCATATCTAACCCCTATAGCCTTCGGATGATCAAGTTTTGTATATCTGTATCCAACGATTTCGATGATTATTTAAATACCGTAATAATCTGCCAAATAACACTTCTGTTATTGGGGTTGATGAATTTGTCTCTGTTTCTTGCGTAGGCATAAAGCTAACAAGATTTTTAACCTCATCTGGATAGTCAATTTCATCACATAAAATATCAACTACTTCAATCGGGTTACAATAATCGTCCTTGTGCTCATACACCCAATTCAATGAAACATATAGGAATTTCTCCTTTGAGTTGGAATAACTGCATGAGTTCTGTGATGTTACCAATTGATTTATTTGTTTACATATATCATGAAATTCTGATTCGCTCTGTAATGTACATGCCAATTCAATTACTTCCATTGGTGAGGACTCATTTTTCTGCACTTCTACTAAAGCGTGTTCAATTGCAGTTTGGTGTGGTAAAAATTCATTCTTAATTGCAAAAAGCAAATCATTCCAATTTAAAGACACTAAGTCAGTTACATACTTATATGTAAAAAACATACTCAGTGGATTTAATGGGTTTCTACATTCACATACTAATTTACGGATTTCGTCCTCAGTTATCTTCTTGTTAGCTGGGGATACCATTAATAGCACCACCTTCTTTAAATAGCTGATGAGTAACTTGACCCTTCCCATTCAAAACTCCTCTATATTCGGTCATATATTTTACATAATCAATGTCCAAAGTTTCTGTATCAATGGTGTTATTTTTGTCAGAATAATCACCGCTTGCATTGGTAAGTGCGACCTCAAGCTCACGCAAGGTATCCATATCATAATGTCCTGTCCTTATCGAACCTACCATTGCTTGTATTGCATACGTTCTGGTATTGCATACATTCTGGTATTGTACTCATTGCTCCGATACCCTATATTGTTTATAGGCATAGGACCAAAAATCTCTATCTCCATTCGGAGTACTTTATATGCTTGTTCCAGCTTACTAGAATCCTGCCACCACTTATCACAAAAGTACCCATCAGTTCTACCCCAAAAGCGACTGTTTATTTCTGACCAGTCTGCCTTATAAGCATCTGCCGGACCTTCATAATCATTGGTTTTTATGTATTTTCGCAGTTCATCCCCATCATATTAATAGTAATATTCATTCTCTGAGAGGGATTTTTCAATAGACCAAGAATTATATGAATCAAGGGGACCATTATATTCCTCGGTGACTATATATTGGCGTAACTCACTACCTTCATATTTGTAATAATACTCATCCTGCCATATCGTCTCTCTGAAGGATCCGTTATATCATGTGATATACTCATGTCCGCTCGGATCCCAGTAGATGATCGGATTATTCGCACAATAAGTATACAGATTCAAGCTGAGCGGATCATCTGCCTGTCCACGGTAGGTATCCTCTGTTAAGAACCTTGCTATGGTACTGTCATAATATCTCGCATTCAGGTAATACTGCCCGCTTTCTTAATCGTGCTGGTAACTTGCATACTTTATTTATTATATTGTTATTGGCGCTGCCAGTCTCATCTATGATATTACAGAGGCATCGTATTCATGGAATCCATAATCAACCATAGATATTTAAATCCAAGACACCATTATATAGATGATAGGTTAAGGTTTGGAAGAACATCACCGTCTTCTATCCGTTAGCTAAGGCTTTTCAGAAGATGACAAAGTGGTTACTGTATACGAAATAATAAAGCCATAACCACCTTATTGGTTTGAGTGATAAAAATAAATCCCTCATAAGTTATTCATCGTTATGGCTTTATTTTGCTATATGTTAGTCATACAAGCTACAGCTTGTACCAACCTCTTCATCAGATAACCTTGTCAATTTTTTACATAATCTTTCTATGCTGCCAAGTTCTGCTTCAACAAAGAACTTACACCTATGTGATCTATCAGATATATCAGCAATTTCAATATCCATTTCAATATTAATATGGCCCAATAAATCTTTTTGAATAAATCTCATCGAAAACGCTGGTGTAAAGTTACCCTTTATTTGTCCAAATTCCAAATAAAGTTCCTCCTCGCTATTCTCACATACATATTCGATTAATCTATTTGCATTTTTAATTAAATCTTCCTTCTGAATATAACATGATTGTTTTGCAGTAACATATTCAGAATTTGCAATTACTAAAATTTCAATTAAATCAGAATCGCTCCAGATTTTTTCAATATATATATTATTCATTTAATTAACCTTTCCTTTATTTAAATTTAAAATCATCAAATGCTCCTGTAATAGTGTTATACACAAAATGTATTACAGTCTTTCCACGAGAATCATAAATAATAGATTGCATCTTAACCCATCCATCCGTTCCTAACCATCTTGGATCACCCATGTTAAATGTTAGTTGTGTTGCATTTGCTAACGGATTCGATTGTACTTGCTGCATTGCTATTTGCTCCGTTAATGTATTCGCAGTTGTTCTTCCTGTACTTCCTTTGCCTAATATTTTTACCGGATTACCTACTCCAGTATTCCCCGCACCCTTTCCCTTAGTAAAGATTGAATAACCCTAAAGGGCAAAGTACGCCATGGTAATACCCGTATTTAATATTTTAGCTCCATCATTTTCTGTCCAATAATATGATCCTCCTTTATATTCGGTCATATATTTTACATAAGCAATATCCAGAGTTTCTGTATCAATGGTATGATTATTCTCAGAAT
>JAEZJW010000068.1 GCA_023415595.1 Bacillota bacterium | reverse complement strand
CTTATCTGCACGTATCATACGTATTAGGAGGTTACAAATTGGAAAAAGAAATAGTTATTGTACTTGACTTCGGTGGACAGTATAACCAGCTGATTGCCAGACGTGTCAGGGAATGTAATGTTTATTGTGAGGTACTGCCCTACCATACCAGTCTTGAACGAATCAAAGAAATTGCTCCGAAGGGTATTATATTTACAGGAGGGCCTGCCAGCGTGTACGAACCGGATGCTCCTTCCTGCGATCAGGGAATCTTCTCACTTGGAATACCTATCTTAGGTATCTGCTACGGCTGCCAGCTGATGACATATATGCTCGGCGGTAAGGTATCTAAGGCTCCGGTACGTGAATATGGCAGAACAGAGCTAGAAGTGAATAATTCTTCCAAGCTATTCCACGAGGTATCTTCTAAAACCATCTGCTGGATGAGCCACACCGATTATATCGAGAAGCCTGCTTTAGGCTTTGGTACCGTGGCCTTCTCAGAATCCTGTCCCATTGCTGCTATTGAGGATGCCACAAGAAATCTCTATGGCGTTCAGTTCCATCCCGAGGTAGTGCATACTCCGGAAGGGACAAAGATGCTTCATAACTTCCTTTATCAGGTCTGCGGCTGCAGCGGAGACTGGAAGATGTCCTCCTTCGCTGAAGAAATGGTTGCAACCCTGAAGAATAAAATCGGTGACAAGAAGGTACTATGTGCTCTCTCCGGCGGCGTACTTTACTCCGTAGCGGCAGTCATGATCAGCAAAGCAGTCGGAAGACAGCTCACCTGTATCTTCGTCGATCATGGGCTTTTACGCAAGAATGAGGGGGACGAGGTTGAAGAGATCTTCTCAAAGCAGTTTGATGTGAACTTTATCCGTGTCAATGCTCAGGAACGCTTCTATGAAAAGCTTGCCGGTGTCTCAGAACCGGAGCAGAAGAGAAAAATCATCGGAGAAGAATTCATCCGTGTATTCGAAGAGGAAGCAAAAAAGATCGGTAAGGTGGACTATCTGGTACAGGGAACCATCTATCCCGATGTCATTGAAAGCGGCTTAGGCAAATCCGCTGTTATCAAGAGCCATCATAATGTTGGCGGATTACCGGATTATGTGGATTTTAAAGAAATTATCGAGCCCTTACGTAACCTCTTTAAGGATGAAGTTAGAAAAGCCGGCTTAGAGCTTGGTATACCCGAGAAGCTGGTTTACCGCCAGCCCTTCCCCGGTCCGGGCCTTGCCATCCGAATCATCGGAGATATTACACCTGAAAAGATTAATATTCTTCAGGATGCGGACTACATCTACCGTGAAGAAATCGCAAAAGCTGGTTTGGACAGAAGCATCGGACAATATTTTGCCGTACTGACAAACCTTCGTTCCGTTGGTGTTATGGGCGACGAGAGAACCTATGATTATACTGTGGCACTGAGAGCTGTTACAACGACAGACTTCATGACAGCGGAATTCGCTGAGCTTCCTTGGGATTTGCTCGGTAAGATAAGTAATAGAATTGTAAATGAAGTAAAACATGTAAATAGAATCTGCTACGACATCACCGGCAAGCCACCGGCAACCATTGAATGGGAGTAGCCAAAATCTTGAATTGCCGGTGGCTTTGCCACCTGGCAACCATTGAGTGGGATTAGCCGCGAAAGCTACAAGCCATGTATATGAGAATAAAAAAGTTCCGCTGAGAGTTTACTCTCAAGCGGACTTTTTTGATTCTCATATAAGCGGGCGCCAGCCCGCGCACGAATGAATGCGCAGCATTCATGAGTAAGTATGGCTTGTAGCAGCACTGTTTCCAGCCTTGCGCACGAATGAACGCGCAGCGTTCATGAGTAAGTATGGCTTGTAGCAGCACTGTTTCCAGCCCGCGCACGAATGAATGCGCAGCATTCATGAGTAAGTATGGCTTGTAGCAGCACTGTTTCCAGCCTTGCGCCCAAGTAAGCACGGCTTGTAGCCACACTGTCTTCAGCCCGCGCATCACCAAAACACATGCATCAGAATATATTAAATCAGTAAATATAAACCAGAGGTATGTTAATGAATAACAATCGAAGGTCTTCCAACCACCAAAACCAAAATGCTATGGGATATGTACGGGTTCTTCATACAGTACCGGATGCACCAAATGTTGATATCTATGCCAATGACAATTTAATCGTCAGCGATCTTGCTTATAGCGAATATACTGATTATTTACCAGTTCCCGAAGGCACCTATAAAATTTCTGTATTCCCTGCCGGTTCCAGCAATTCCCCTGTTATCTCCAACATGCTGACTATTGATAGGAATTCTTTGATTACTGTTGCAGCAGCCGGAATGCTGGACAGTATCGGATTACTTGCCATCCATGATGCTAATACTCCTATGCAATCCGGTAAAGCCCTCATTAGATTCTTGCATTTGTCACCTGATGCTCCGGCTGTAGATATTACATTACCAAATGGTACAGTTATTTTCTCCAATGTCTCTTTTAAGCAGATGACACCTTACATTGATGTAGCTCCGATGGATTATACCTTACAGGTGAGAGTAGCTGGAACCCCAAATGTAGTACTGACGGTTCCTAATGTAAATCTGGCCGCAAATGAATATTATACCGTATATGCCATTGGCCTTGCCGGAGATGATCCTCAGCTTGAAGCTATGCTACTAATGGATGGACAATAACTTCTGATGCCCAGATAGGTTTTCTGTTACATCAGCCAATATTCGACGGAATATATAGGTGTTGATATTAATTACTATTAGTATCAACACTTATTTTATACTATAGTAAATTTCTTATATGATAAACATATCTCATGATAATTCCAAACAAAAAATGAATCTAACAGCAAAAATGATTTTGTTCTCTACTCATATTGTACTAAATCTATATATGTGGTAATATATTGGTATATACTGTAATTAATTGGCGTAAAAGGAGTATATTTTATATATGCGGCCACGATACTCAATTTGCGCTATATCTTCAGGTTTAACTCATGGATATCTGCATGAGTTAAGGAGGAATGAAATATGTTTAAGGTAGCTGTAGAACAAAGTGAAGATGTCCTTATTGAGGAGGCTGTCCGTGAAGTTTTGGATCAACTTCATGCATCTTTGGGAGATTGTATTCCGCAGGCAGGTGTTTTATTTTCTGCTCTTGACTTTGACCATACCTACGTACTTACTGAGATACGTAAAGCGTTCCCCCTTATTCAAATCATAGGATGTACAACGGATGGTGAGCTGTCCTCTGTATATGGCTTCGCCGAAGATTCCATCACTCTGATGGTATTTGTTACCGATGAGGTTGAAATCACCGCAGGAATCGGAAGAAACATCAGTCAGCATGGCCAGGAAGCCGGGTGGAATGCTGCTACGTCTGCCATCGGCGGCATGAAACGCTATCCGGATCAGAAACGTTTTGCAATTAAGCTGACCGATCCCTTGAACGCCGGTATATCCGATGTGGACAACGGTATCGCAGAGGTACTTGGGGAGAACTTTCCTTTGTTCGGTGCCGCCTCAGCTGCTCATTCCAAGCGCAGGACAACTTTTCAATTCTGTAACGGAGAGGTCGCTACCGACAGTGTAGTCCTTCTTCTCTTCTCAGGTCCGGTGTCATTTTCCTTTGGCATACAGGGAGGTCATGCACCGATCTGTGGCAAGGCCGTTGTTACAGAGGTGGATAAGAATGTTTTATATAAAATCAATGATGAACCTGCCCTCAATTACTTTCGCAGACATATCGGAGATAAGTACGATTTGTACATGAACTATTGTCTGGCTGTTTATGAAGAAGGCCGGGAGGGCTTCTTCGTTAGAAGTGCACCATTTTATGATTTGGAGAAAGGAACTGTTACCTTGAACGGAGTCGTCTCAAAGGGTTCCATGGTTCAAATCGGAACTTCAGATAAGGAGGTCTGCATTTCCTCCTGCCAAGCCTCTATCAAAAACGCATTGATGAACTACCCTGGAAGGAAACCTTCTGCAGCATTATATTTCTCCTGTGCGGGCAGAAAAATGATATTAGGAACAGAGGTTATAAAAGAAGTTAATGCCATAAAGGAATTAACCAGTGATATACCCTTCTGTGGATTTTATGCCTTTGGAGAATTTAGTCCCATGAGAAGTGGAAGCAGCTCCCTCTTTCACGGAACCACATTTGTTACTCTACTCATTGGCACTTAAATCTCATTATTTTAATATTCGTGTTATCGTCTGAACAGTATTTTCCTTACTTATGGAAGCCGGAACGACTTGCTTTGTAATCGAATCTGTATAGCTCTTAGCTCTCACATGGATTTTATCTCCTACAGCTGCTGCTTTAATTATTATCGGTTTCGCAGAAGTGAAGGAGGTCCACTTTGCAGTTTTAAGATCCAGAGTACCCGTACCCTGAACAATGGTATATTCATAATATTTTCTCTTATTAGCATCTACTGCTGTCAGGGTGGTGCCAGTCAAGGTTACATTTTCAGGTGCCCCCGGCTGGGCAGGTACTTCAATAACCTTTACCGAGGAAGCTACCTTTTTCTTACTGTCATTATAGATTGTTCTGAATTCTATCGTCCCACCTTTAATTGTATTAGTATTAGTTTCCTGACCCAAAAGATCTTTCAGATCCATCGTCCTGAGGGTTGAACTTGTCGGAAACAAAATCCAAGCTGTACTGTCACCTACACGGTATTGTGTTTCACCTGGCTTAAAACCGGATATATTCAGCTTGCCTCCATCCAACTTCATAGACGGAGCAGTAGGTCTCTTCGGTACCTTTACGGAAACAATTTTCCCCGGGCGCCTGGTGGCAGTCCCGATCACTCGGAAATACAAGGATGCTCCATAGGTCTCATATTGTGTCGTAACATAGTAGTTGTTCGGGTTCTGAATTAATTTCCATTGGCCATTCGCACCCTTTCTGACCTCTATGGGTAGATTGGTCCCACTGAAGCTAACCCTGCCCCCTCCATCAAAAACAGCATAAGCTGCCTTAAGTGATGCATCTTCTCCAGAGAGCTTAATATTAGTTGGCGTGGTATCCTTATTGCCCTTGAAATAGAGGGTTACTTCCCTCGTCTGGAGCATAGCAGAGATATCCAGAACATTACTGCTCATAAGCTCCCAGTTCTTATTATCCTTACTCACATAGACCTTCGTATTGCTGCCTGCGGTAACCGTTGCTGTCTCTTCCAGGTAATCCACTGCTACACTGATCGCTGCCGGAGTAACAACCGTACCGGCTTCTGCCTTGGAAGGATGATAAGCAGCGATTAAGAAGAGAAAGGCTACCATCACTTTCCATAGTATATTGTTGTATAGGTTTCTATCACACCCTTGATCATAGAGCCTTATTAACTTTAATTTCAATAAAATCCCTTCTTTCCTACGTTAGGTCTAACAGATGGTTGGCATGTCTATTTATAATCTATTATATCCCTTTGGAGGTTCTATGGCAACACTTTAGTAAGAAAATACCTTTTTTTATAAATCAGATACTGATACAAACCTACAGAATAAGTATGATCCGAAGCAGTAAGTTAGTATATTTAAAAATAAAATAACAGCTGGCAGGTGCTGCGTACGGGAGCATCTGGCGGCTGTTATTTTATTTTGGGGGGAAAAGCTTTACTAATGATTTTTTGTAAGTATATTTAACTTTACTAAAATATTCTAACATATTTCCATTAAATTTCAATGTATATAGTTAACCAAAATATGTATTATTTTAGATTTTTATTTACTCTTCTTGTACACAAAAAATGCAAGCCTGCTCGATTAGCAGGAATAAAGCCGAATACTGAAAGAGTGTCAGGCTATCTGATTAACTTCTCCGCCTCTGCATTACTTAAGGACGGAAAATGCTTCTTCAGCTTATCGATAATACGATTTAATGCTTCATTTGCACCGATATGATAGGCAGATCGGACATGCGCTTCCCCAAAATAACGTTCACTTAAGGTATAGTCCGCCACTGACCAGCCATACTCTTCATTCTTCCTGTTGCGTCTTCGATGGAAGCTGCTAACCAGAATATAGGTCTGCATCTGCAAAGCAGTAATCGCTCCTTCAAAGCCCCTCTCCCCTTCCTTATGAAACCCAGCATCCTTCTTCAGCTCATTGGAGGGAATTGCTCCTCTAAGTTCCAGAACATCAATGATATTCTTATGTTTCCTGCTGGCCAGGCCATCCTCATATCTGCTGTCAAAATCATACCCGTCTCTGCGCAGTACTGCATAATAAGGATACCATTCTCTGGAGATAAATCCCGCTCTGTTACAGAACAGCTTGCCATATGCGATATTACCTTCTGAAGCGATCACTTCCCTCCACTCCCAGGGATCCTCCTCATGTCTGTCGGACCACCAGGTTTCGCCCACGGTTCTTTCCTCAACAGAAAATCCGGGAATATGATTCTTAAACAAGGGAAGGAACCCAATCTCCTCAACTAATTCCGAGAGTTCCCTGCTTGTTTTAAGCCGGTTAGGATCCTTTCGGTCCAGACCTTCCAGTACCCATTTTCCATCCACTGAAACCATAGTGTCTCCTTAGTTAACTTATTATCATATTCGTCTGCCGGGTGCCTTCCCTCTGCTGTCCGCTATTTCACCACGCCTCCATGGAAATAGCACTCATACACCTTCCTGCCTCTGTAGAAGATCTCCTCATATCCCTGAAACCAATCCACATCACCATTCACGATACAGTGATAGGAATAATCCCCGGCGTTATACACATTAGGTCCCCGGAAGGGCATATCCTCCCTGACCAACAGCAAAGCTTCCTTCAGAAAGTCTCCGTTAAAGTCAGAGTCCAGAACTCTTCCGCTGTAATTCATTGCATACACCGGAACAGCGCATTTCCATACCGCTTCTTCTCCACTAAAGCACTCTCCGCCGAGGTAGGTATCGATATAGGTAAGTTCATCCTCCTGATAAATCAAATCATGAGAACTCGGTCTGGTAGGAGTGGTTTCTGCTCCATGCCCGGCGTAGGTCTTCTTCTTTGCTCTGCACAGGAAAATAGTCAGTTCCTCAGCCGATGCCCTGCATGAAGTCCTGGTGATAGAACTGCAGCTCTCCTCCTGCTTCAGAAGACTATCAATCGTTACTTTAAAATAATTACTCAATGCAATCAGATTATCGATATCGGGATAAGTAAGTCCTGTCTCCCATTTCGTGATTGCCTGCCTGGACAGACCAACTGCTTCAGCCAGCTCCTCCTGCGATAATCCATGCTCTTTTCTAAGATTTTGAATCTTCTCCTGGAATTTCATCTTCCACCAACCTGCCTTCCCTATGATTAGATGCACCCTCAGTGCGTTACTCCATCCGGTGTCAGCTGCCTTTCTGACCATACTTCTTCCTGTTTACCAGCTGCAGGATTATTATACTTCCGAATGAAGGAGGCCTCTACCAACCAGGATTAGCATTTTTGTATACCAGTGGTTGCATTTTAGTCCTGATTAGCGATTTAGCTCATCCAGGGTCTTGTCGTATGCTGGCAGGAATTCCTTCATGAAGATATCGACTTCCTTTAGTTCCATTACCTTCAGCTGTTCCCGTATGGACTGCTCTGCACTGGTGAATTCCGTATTACCGGCCTTCCGCTCTTCGATACATTTGATCAAGGCAGATAGCTTATCCGCTGCTTTTACTAATTTCCACAGGAAGGCATCCTCTTCTCTGGGCAGAAAGCTGTCCTCATAATATCCTCTGAGGTCCTCCGGCAGAAGCATCAATAGTCTGCCTGCTGCAGCCTGCTCAACTTCCTTGAAGGCTCCCTGGATCTTCTGGTTGAAATACTTGATAGGAGTCGGCATATCACCGGTTATAATCTCTGTTGCATCATGAAAAATTCCGATCAAAGCCACCTTCTCGGCATTCAGTTTATTACCCAGGCGTTCATTACTGATTACAGCTAACGCATGACCCAGTATGCTTACCTCAAGGGAATGTTCGCTGATGTTTTCCTGCCTGGAATTACGCATCAGCGCCCACCGTTCTATGAACTTCATTCTTGATATCATCGCAAAGAAATTGCTTTCCATATATCCTCCCATGTTGCTCGTTTGTTCATTTTGGCCGAATTTATCTTCGTATATGTAACGGACAGGCCGTATCCGCCTGTCCATGTTTATATCCTGTAGCTATTCGTTAGCCGCTGTTCTGTCCTTCTTCAGGTATCGTTTCACATACTCTCCGGTAAAGGATTGTTTATTCTCAGCAACTTCCTCCGGCGTACCCTGAGCAATGATCGTGCCACCCTTATCTCCGCCTTCCCGACCGATGTCTATGATATAATCTGCAGTCTTAATGACATCCAGGTTATGCTCAATGACCACTACGGTATTGCCGGTATCCGAGAACCGCTTCATAATTTCTATCAGCTTATGAACATCTGCAAAATGAAGCCCTGTCGTAGGTTCATCCAGTATATATATGGTCCTGCCGGTACTCCGTTTGCTCAGCTCCGTAGCAAGCTTAATTCTCTGTGCTTCACCACCGGATAGGGCAGTGGAAGGATGCCCAAGTCTTAAGTAGGACAGGCCCACATCATTCAGCGTCTCGATCTTCCTCTTAATCGACGGGATATTCTCGAAGAAGCGTACTGCTTCTTCCACCGTCATATTCAGAACGTCATAGATGTTCTTACCTTTATAATGAACCTCAAGGGTCTCCCTGTTATATCTCTTACCTCCGCAAACCTCACAGGGTACATAGATATCCGGAAGGAAATTCATCTCGATCTTAATAATTCCGTCACCACTGCAGGCTTCACAGCGTCCTCCCTTGACATTGAAGCTGAATCGGCCCTTAGAATATCCTCTCATCTTGGCATCCTGCGTAGATGCAAACAGATCCCGGATCTGGTCAAACACTCCGGTATAAGTGGAAGGGTTGGATCTCGGTGTTCTGCCGATTGGTGACTGGTCGATATTGATGACCTTATCCAACTGCTCTATGCCGATCATCTTCCTGTGCTTCCCGGGAATCTCCCTCGCACGATTTAAGTCTCTGGCAAGTCTCTTATATAGAATCTCCGTCACGAGTGAACTCTTACCAGAGCCGGATACACCGGTGATACAGGTCATAATCCCTAACGGGATATTAACATCAATATCTTTAAGATTATTTTCTGCGGCACCCTGTATGGTCAGATAGCCGGTGGGCTTGCGTCTCTCACTTGGTACGGGGATACTGATTCTTCCGCTTAAGTATGCTCCGGTGATGGACTCCTCCACCTTCATAATTTCCTCTGCCGTTCCCTCAGCTACAATTTCGCCGCCGTGCTCTCCGGCACCGGGACCGATATCCACGATATAATCTGCCGCATACATCGTATCCTCATCATGCTCAACCACAATCAGGGTATTGCCCAGGTCCTTCAGATCCTTCAATGCCTTCAGAAGCTTATCGTTATCCCGCTGATGCAGACCGATACTGGGCTCATCCAGGATATAAGCTACACCGACAAGCCCGGACCCGATCTGTGTTGCCAGACGGATTCTCTGGGATTCTCCTCCGGATAAGGAGCCGGTGGCTCTGGCCAGAGTCAGATAATCCAACCCCACATTGATCAGGAAATTTAGTCTCGCTCTGATTTCCTTCAGAATGAGCTCACCGATCTTCAACTGCATGGAGGTCAGCACCAGCTGATGCATGAAATTCGCCAGATCCCGGATGGAGTAGTCCGTTAACTCCGATATATTCTTATCCCCGACGGTCACGGCCAGGGATTCCTTCTTCAATCTCTTGCCGCCGCACTCCTTACAAGGGGTTGTCCTCATAAAGGTCTCATATTCCTGCCGCACGGATTCCGAGCCGCTCTCACGGTAACGCCTCTCCACATTTCTTACAAAGCCTTCGAAGGCTACATCATAAACACCCTCGCCACGCTGGCCCCTGTAATGTACCTTCACTGCCTTCCCGTTCGTCCCATTGATAAAGATATCCTTCGCATGCTCCGGAAGATCCTTATAAGGTGTCTTCAGATCAAACTTATATTCCTTCGCCAATGCCTCCATGATGCATCTGGTATAGCTGCCCTTATCCGTAATAGAGGCCCAGCCCGGTGCTGCGACAGCACCGTCAATCAGGCTAAGTTCCTGATCGGGGATCAGCAGATCCACATCAAACTCCATCTTAATGCCAATACCATGACAATCCGGGCAGGCACCGAAGGGGTTATTAAAGGAGAAAATTCTTGGCTCGATCTCATCGATACTGATCCCGCAGTCCGGGCAGGCAAAATTCTGACTGAAGGTCAGAGTCTCCCCATCAATGATATCCACAAGCAGAAGTCCCTCTGCCAACTTAAGAACATTCTCGACGGAATCGGTCAGTCTCTTCTCAATTCCTTCCTTCACCACAAGACGGTCCACTACAATCTCAATATTATGCTTGTTATTCTTCTCGAGCTTAATCTCCTCAGACAGTTCATAGAGATTCCCATCCACTCTGACTCTGACATAGCCGCTCTTCTTAGCCTGTTCAAACAGCTTGGCATGCTCACCCTTACGTCCTCTAACTACCGGAGCAAGCAGCTGGATCTTCGTTCCCTGGGGAAGTCTCATTACCTCATCCACCATCTGATCTACGGTTTGCTTCTTGATCTCTTTACCGCAGTTCGGACAATGGGGAATACCGATCCTGGCATACAGCAATCGGTAATAATCATAAATCTCCGTTACCGTGCCGACTGTTGACCTGGGATTCCGGTTCGTGGATTTCTGGTCTATGGAGATGGCAGGGGGTAAGCCTTCGATGCTCTCCACATTCGGCTTCTCCATCTGTCCTAGGAATTGTCTGGCGTAGGAGGACAAGGATTCCATATAGCGTCTCTGTCCTTCTGCATAAATCGTATCAAAGGCTAAAGAGGATTTGCCTGAACCGCTTAAACCCGTCAGTACAACGAACTGATCCCTGGGAATATCCACACTCAGGTTCTTCAGGTTGTTCTCCTTAGCACCTCTAATTCTGATGTAATTCTTCTTATCTGACATATAGCCACCCGTTCTAATTCTGTTTATTTAAGTATTTTATATAGCCTCATCTGTCCTCCGGTTTTCTGCGTTACACATAAGCCTGTTCCCGGATCTCTGATCTTTGCTACTTATTAAGCTCCAGCAGCTGTTTCTTCAACTCTATCATCTTATCTCTCAGCTCAGCAGCTTTCTCAAAGTTAAGCTCGGCCGCTGCAGCATGCATCTGCTGAGTAATCGCTTTCAGCATTACCTCCAGCTCCTGCTTTGACATGGATTCCATATCCTTGGTCATATCCTTGAGATTCGATTCTGCTTTCTTGGAGATGCTGATCAGGTCCCTGACCTTCTTCTGAATAGAAGTAGGTGTAATTCCATGGGCTTCATTATATTCACTCTGGATCTTACGCCTGCGGTTCGTCTCAGAAATCGCTTTATTCATGGAATCCGTCATATGCTCCGCATACATTACAACGCGGCCTCCTGCATTACGGGCGGCACGGCCGATGGTCTGGATCAAGGACGTCTCGGATCGAAGGAAGCCTTCCTTATCCGCATCCAGGATAGCTACCAGTCCAACCTCGGGTATATCCAGTCCTTCTCTGAGCAGGTTGATGCCAACGAGTACGTCAAAGACATCCATTCTCATATCCCGGATGATCTCGGACCGCTCCAGCGTATCGATATCGGAATGGAGGTATTTTACCCGGATACCGACTTCACGCAGATAGGTCGTCAGATCCTCTGCCATACGTTTTGTTAATGTGGTCACCAGAACCTTGCTCTTCCTCTCCAGCTCCTTATGGATCTCACCGAGCAGGTCGTCGATCTGACCCTCCACCGGTTTCACGGTCACCTCTGGATCCAGAAGCCCGGTCGGTCGGATCACCTGTTCCGTCCGAAGGAGCTCATGCTCGCTCTCATAAACCGAAGGTGTCGCAGACACAAACATGATCTGGCTGATCTTACTCTCAAATTCCTGGAAATTAAGCGGCCTGTTATCAAGAGCTGAGGGAAGGCGAAAGCCATAATCCACCAGGGTAGTCTTTCTGGAACGGTCTCCGGCGTACATTCCCCGGATCTGGGGTATTGTAATATGGGATTCGTCCACGATAATCATGAAATCCTCTGGGAAATAATCCATCAGGGTATAGGGAGGAGTCCCTGGCTCCGTTCCGATCAGATGTCTGGAATAGTTCTCGACACCGGAGCAGAAGCCGGTTTCCCGTAGCATTTCGATATCAAAATTCGTCCGTTCCGATATTCTCTGTGCTTCCAGCAGCTTATCCTCGCTTTTGAAGTACTGGATACGCTCCTCCAGCTCCGTCTGAATATTCTCTATCGCTTTCTCCAGCTTGTCCGGGGCAACAACATAATGGGAGGCGGGAAAGATCACAACATGCTCCAGGATACTCTTCAGCTCACCGGTAAAGACGTCGATCTCCAGAATCCGCTCTACTTCATCTCCGAAAAACTCTATCCTAACAGCGATTTCTCCCGAAGAAGCAGGGAAGATCTCCACGACATCGCCGCGCACACGGAAAGTTCCGCGTTTAAAGTCCATATCATTTCTGTTATATTGGATATCAATCAGCTTTCTTAGGACCTCGTCCCGATCCTTCATCATTCCCGGACGTAAGGACAGAACCATGTCCTGGTAATCAATCGGACTACCCAGACCATAGATACAGGATACGCTGGCAACTACGATGACATCCTTCCGTTCCGTCAAAGCTGCCGTTGCAGAGTGCCTTAATTTATCAATCTCTTCGTTAATAGCAGAATCCTTCTCAATATAAGTGTCCGTGGAAGGGACATAGGCCTCCGGCTGATAGTAATCATAATAGCTGACAAAGTACTCCACCGCATTCTCCGGGAAGAACTCCTTGAACTCCCCGTAAAGCTGTGCTGCCAGTGTTTTGTTATGTGCGATGATCAGGGTTGGCTTTTGAATCTGCTGAATCACATTCGCCATGGTAAAGGTCTTACCGGAACCGGTGACACCTAAAAGGGTCTGGCACTGGTTTCCGCTGCGGAAGCCTTCCACAAGGGTTTTGATTGCCTCCGGCTGGTCACCGGTTGGCTGGAACTCCGACGTTAATTTAAACTCCATAGAAATCTCCGTTCTATTTAAGAATTCTTCTTAATTGAATTCTCTGCGCCGTAAACTTAAGTACAATTATAAAGCAAGCCAGATCTTCCGGTTATATTCTGCCCAGTTACGGCCGGTTAAGACTGACATTGTTTCTACCTATATTAATGTTTGTAATTATAACACAATAAAAAAGGAAAAGCAATACAATTTTCGAATGTTTGTTCTGTCGCGATCGTTCGGCGCCCGTTCCAATTTGTGATGTTTATCACCTATAGGCAAATAGGAATAACGTGAGATTATTATCCACCGGAGACACGTTCCCACTCGGGATGTCGCTCATAACGGTACCTAAGGTTGCGGCAGACAGGCCACTGCCACAACCTAAGTACCGATGGCGACATACGGTCTCCTTGAGGATAATTAATCCCACGTTATTCTTGTTTCGATATGAAGGTGATAAACACTCAAGTGCTCGAGGGCGCCTATGCTATCTATTACATCATTCTTATCATATCTATCACAATCACTTTAGAAAATTCAAAAAAACAAGGAGCTGTCCACCGTCGGTTATTTAACCGCTGATTTGACAGCCCTTTAATAATATTGTATTTATTCCTCTTAGTAATTGTCTTTATTCAGCTCGTAGTATTCCTGGGAGCAGCCGCATACCGGACAGGGTTCCGGTGCGGATACCCCGTAAAACAGATTTCCGCAGTTAACGCAGATCCATAATACATTGGTTTTCTTATTGTAAACCGTATCGCTCATAATATTGCTGGCAAGCTTTCGGAATCTGGAGTCATGATGCCGCTCGACGCTGGCTACTCTCTCAAACAGCTCGGCGATCTCCTGATAGCCTTCCTTTCTCGCTTCCTGGGCAAATTCTATATACATATTCGTCCATTCATAGTTCTCACTGGAATAAGAGTCCTTTAAGTTATCCAGAGTCGCAGGAAGATTACCGCCCTTCATCTGTTTCAACCAGATTTCAGCATGCTCCCGCTCATTCATGGATGTCTCATCAAATATATTACCAATCTGCATATAGCCGTCTTCCTTAGCTTTCCTGCCATATATGAAATATTTCATGCTGGCCTTGGTTTCTGCTTCATATGCAGCCTGAAGGTTCTTAAATGTGTTACTGGATATAAAATCCTTCTTGCTCCCCATATCCGGTCAACCTCCGACAATCGCATCCTCTTACTACTATCTTATGTAATGCGATTATTATTGTTAAAGGCAGATCTTCAGGCAGCTTGCCTGTTTATCACTCGACAATAACGGTATAAACGGTATATTCTCCGAGTCTCCAGGTCGGGTAATGCTTATAACCCATGTGCTTTGTTCCGCTCTCATCAACCGTATGCAGAAAATCATAATCGAAGAAAAAGCTCAGATCCGGCTGTTCCTCCTCCGGATAAAGGATTGTAATGGTCCGCTCTCCCTGTTCGTAAAGCTCAACGAATTTTTGTTCATAATCCTCTATGGAACCAATGATTTGATCCTCATAGACATAGTAAATGTAATCCGTGCTGTCACAGGCAGGATAATTGTTAGTATTCCAGCTGTGATCCGCTGAAAGTATCTCATCGGTGATCAGGAAATATTTATATTGAATCTTGCCCTTCTGGTCAGGAATCGGATCATCCCAGGTTACATCCACATGATACCACGCACCATCCAGAGATACCATATTCCAGGCATGGCCCACATTATTATTTCTGTCCTTGCCAACTACAAACTTACAATTAATTCCCAATCGGTCCATGAACAGCTGGAAGGTCTCTGCATAACCCTGACAGACAGCTTCTCCCTTCAGAAGCACTCCCCTGGTTGTGAATACATCCTCAGGGTAGTCCTCAGGCTTCAGCCGATCATTATTATAATAAGCTGTATGTAGGACTATGTAATCATGTACCGCTTTCACCTTCTCCGCCTCTGACATTCCTTTCGTAACAATCTCTATCAGAATCTCATCGGCATAGGAATCCATGCTTGTGGCCCCATTCTTTGTGGAAGGCGTAGGATCCGTCTGTACGGGAACAGCCGCCACCTTAGGTATAGGCTTAGCTGCAGCAGGTTTTGGAGTAGCCGTAGGCGGGAGAACAGCGATTACCTTGGAAGGGGACTTACTGTCAGGTTGCGTCACAGGTTCCTGATCTGTAACTGGTGAGGACTCCGGTACCTCATCAGGCTTAATAGAAGCTTCGGGTTCCTGAGTAGCTGCCGGAGAATCCGCAGGCTCAGCTGTATGCTGTAGGTAATCCTCAGATGCTGCAGGCTGATTCTCATCCGGTGTGACAGAAGGCAACGGAACTTGCGTGTCGGAGTGATCGGAGGAAGTTGCCTGGGACATCTGCTCGTCCGTATCCAGAAGATTAATTACCTCTTCTTCCTTAGTTGTATTCTCTATGTAAGAGCAGGCGGACAATGTCATAATACTGAAAACCGCCAGCATCAGTATGAAACGTTTGGTAAGGAAGCCTGTGTTAAAATGCTTTTTCGTCATAACATACCCCCTGTTTACTTATTAAACAGCTATGGTTTTATTTTATACTTAAGCCGGATAAATGTAAAGTACAGGACGGCAGGTCCACCCTGAGAATCAGCTCAGCACCCTGAAGCTCTCTGGCATAATTGGTAAAAGGAGGACATAAATCTGTCGTCCTCAGCGTTAGTTCTCTTCTTGGGATTCTTGCCCGTGCGAATTCCTGCCCGGCGATTCTTCATGGCAATATGCCGTTCCATCAGCATCAGATCAATATTATCCTCGGTATAGATCCTTCCGCTCTGATGGATAGCATATGCACCTCTGCCCAATGCCATTGCTGCCACTCCATAGTCCTGGGTAACAACGATATCTCCCCGGTCAGTCCGGTTAATCAGGGCAAAATCCACCGCATCCGGTGCCTTGCTGACCACTACGATCTCACTGTAATAGGAATTCAGGATATGGCTCGTATCAATAAACATCAGCACAGGTATACCGAACCCCTTTGCGATATCCTCGATGATTTCCTTTACAGGACATGCATCCGCATCTACTAATATCTTCATGCCGGTATCCCCCTTCAGCTTGTTGAGAATATGCCGTCCTCAGGAATCACTGAATTGAAGTCATCGGACAGCTTGATAAAACAATCTATCATAATATAATTGTCTGGGACATTTTTTATGCTTTTATCCTACTCTAAATCAATTCCATATACTTCGGTGTAGGTCAGCTTACCTTGAATCCGTTCGGATTTCATCAGACTGATCCGACTGACCTCCATACTTAACTGAGAAATCTGCTCCTCAAATAGCTTCTCATCAAATTTACCTGCAAATACTGTTCTTCTGGAAAGTGTAAGATGGGGCTTATATTCTAAATCATCGACCTCAAACCCTGCATCCTTAAGCCTTCTCACCAGTTCCTTCTGCAGCTTAAAAAGTACCGGATCCTTCTCAATTCGGATAAAACAGATATCTCCCTCCCTGCGTTTGAATTTCCCGAATCCCTCCGTTTGGAGGAGAAAGCTTCCCGGATCCGTCTTCTCCACAGCCTGCCGCATCGCTTCCTTCACCAGCTCAAGTCGGTTCGTCTCCCCGATGAAATTCAAAGTCAGATGATAATTATCCCTTAAGGTATAGCTTCCTTTCACAGTCAGTAGAGAAAGTTTATCCGAAACCTCGGAAAGATAATCTTTCATTCCTTCACTGAAGGTAATGGCTGTAAATAATCTCATTCTATCACACTCCAATCTTTATAGTACCGATTATTCCTAGTATGCCCCGGTGCACGAATATACTTTCCAGAAAAAAGTATGTACTTTTCTTGTGCCGGAGTCAATATATATAATTGTAAAATTGATCGCCAGCCGATATAATATAAATTAAGGAGAGATTCTATGAAGAAAAAATCCATACAGATTATCTGCCGCTTCGGCGCACTGGTTTTATTGGCTGCTTTTGTCCTTTACATGAACCACCTCTCTGCTTCTCACGAAAATGAGACTTCCCCAACTATAAATGATGGCACCGAATCCATGGAAGTTCATTTTATCGATGTCGGACAAGGGGATGCCATCCTGGTAGAGATCGCTTCCTCAGCCCTGCTGATTGATGCCGGGGAAAATCATATGGCCTCCACTGTCGTGAACTATCTTCAGAAGCAAGGAATCGAAAAACTGGATTATATCATTGGCACCCATCCACATAGTGATCACATCGGTGGTCTGGACTATGTGATCAGCACCTTCGGAGCCGATACAATCCTCATGCCGGATGCTGTACATACAACAAAGACTTATGAGGATGTCCTGGATGCTATAGAAGATAAGGGCATGAAAATCACATTACCCCGCGTCGGAGAGGAGTATCGGCTCGGGCCGGCTTCCTTTTCCATTCTTGCTCCGAACAGCAGCGATTATATTGACTTGAATGATTACAGCATCGGCATCCGACTGGTTTATGAAAATTCCGAGTTTCTGTTTGCCGGAGATGCAGGTATACTATCTGAACAGGAGATGTTAAAGAATGGCTTGAATCTATCGGCTGATGTTTTAAAGATATCCCACCATGGTTCGGAATACAGCTCCTGCGCAGAATTTCTTGATGCAGTGTCGCCCATCCATGCAGTGATCAGTGTTGGGGAAGACAATGACTACGGGCATCCCCATGAGGCAACCCTTCAGGCACTGGCTGAACGGAATATCCCGGTATACCGGACTGATAAGCAGCAAAATGTAATTTTTACTACGGACGGCAAGACCATATCCGTCAATACGGAACCCTATCCCATGAAATAAAATATATTAAGAAAGAAGCAGTCTACATAACCCATTGAGACTTAACAAAGACGCAGGAGGAGAGACATCATGAAGAAATTAGTCATTGACCGTTTTGAAGGCAGTTATGCCATTTGTGAGGATGAAACGAAGGCATTCAGTAAGGTTCCGAAATACAGACTTCCCCTTGACTGTAAGGAGGGGGATACCCTGGTTCAGGATTCCGATGGAATGTACCAGGTGGCTAATAATGAGACCAAGGGGAATGAAAACCGGATCCGCGAGAAAATGAACCGATTATTAGATAAGTAAGGAGATTCCAATGAATGAGTTAAGCTCAATGTATCCCGAGGACAAAAAAGAATGTTATGATTTAATTCATGCACAGCTGAAAGCATTACTCGAAGGTGAGACAGAAGTAATTCCAAATCTGGCTAATGCCTCTGCACTTCTGGGACAAGCCTTGCAGGACATCAACTGGGTGGGCTTCTATCTGATGAGAAGCGGGGAATTATTACTTGGACCGTTCCAGGGCAAGCCAGCCTGTATCCATATTCCGGTCGGAAAGGGTGTTTGCGGAACTGCAGTCTCTGAAGCCAGGACTCAGTTGGTACCCGATGTCCATGCTTTTCCGGGTCATATCGCCTGTGACAGTGCCTCAAGATCAGAAATTGTTGTACCGATCCAATCGAAAGACCGCGTAATCGGTGTTTTGGATATCGACAGTCCAATCCTAAACCGATTTGACGAAGAGGACCGCATCGGGCTTGAGGAAGTGGTTCGAATACTGGAAAACCGCTGTTTATGGGAAGAATAAAGCCGTAAGTTCTAAGCTGACTTAGTGGTTCTTTATAGAGTAGTACCAGCGCCCTCAATACCTGAATGTTTATCACATCAATAAAATAAAAGAACAGCGTGTGATTATTCATCCACAAAGAGACCGTTAGTAATCAAGTGGAACGTGTCTCTGGTGGGAAATAATCACACGCTGTTTTTATTTCCAACATGTGATAAACAAATATAGTAAAAGGGCGCTGTACAATTTAGTTTACCTTCGTACCACAGTTCGGGCAGAATACCGTGTCTGACGGTAAACCGGCACCACAACCGGGGCAGAACATATCCGTCACTGCTGTATAGGTAACATCAATAATTTCATTCTTAGTGCCACAAGCAGGGCAAAAGGTTGAATTATTCGGGATCTCTGCACCACAGCTGACACAGCCACGTACACCCTTGATGGCACATATTTCTTCTCTGCATTTTTCGATAGCACCCTGTGCGTTGATTACATTCTGAAATAGCTCCATGAATTCCGGTGCCGGGTTATCTCTGTTTGCTTCGAAATACATCTTTCCGATCTGCAGTTGGATTTCCTTTATCATATCTTCGTAATTCTTGATCCTGGAATTTAACTTCGCCAATTCCGTCATATCTTTTGCTTTTTTTGCCACGTCTTTACTTCCAGAGGAAATCTTATTCCCGATCTTCTCAAAAAACTCCATTCCTTACCCTCCAAAATCAGCTAGAACTAGAAGCCCATTAATGACTGGTCATACAGATACCATTTGGAACCGACCTTAATCACCGTTACAGTGCTTTCGTCTTCGTCGCTTCCCTCAGAGCCTTTGACCTTCATCTCTACTTCGATCTCATAGGCATCTTTGATGTTGACCTTTTCATCATAATTGTACTCGACATCTTCCTCTAACGTCTCGATGTCATCCTTATCCATCTTGTCTTTATCAGTAACCTTGTAAGAAATCTTTACTCTCTTACCATATTGATCCTTTAAGTTCTCTACCATGCCGTCCATCAATTCGTCCATCTCGTCGCCATAGTAGTCTTCCATCTGGTCAGTTATGTACTCGGGAAATGCCTTCATCATAGTCTTGAAGCTTCCGTTCTCTATGCCGTCACATACATATTTGATAGGCTGCTCATAACCTGGGGGGGTGATTCCTCCGAACAGCTTCACCAGTATAAAAAACACGGCCAGAGCTGCAACACCGACTACTGCCATACCGATGATCTTATTATTATTGGGTTTGTTCCCCTGCTGGTTATAGCCGGTATATCCATTCGAAGTATAATTCGGCATAACCTGTTGTGTGTTGCCGGGTGCCTGTTGTCCGGCATCTGCTGCTTTGGTTCCGCAGTTGCTGCAGAAAACGGTACCTTCTTTCAATTCTGATCCGCAATTACTACAAAATCCCATCCTATTACCCTCCAAATCTTTTGATAAGTTAATTATACAGGATATGAGAAAATTGTCAATAAGAGCCAACCTGTTTCTGCCTGATAAGGGTAATAATATGATCCAAAACTTCCTCCATTGACAGGCCTTCCCCGTCCACGGTCATATGGGCATATTTCTCATAAAGCGGGCAACGCTCCTCATAAAGGGACCTCAGATTCTGTCCGTTTTTTAATACGACTCCCCTCTGTTTGATATTACCAAGCCGTGCGTCGATTGTATCAAATTCCAGCCTGATATAGATGATTGTTCCGATCCTGCCCAGATGCTCCATAGCCTCAGGACAATAGGCCACACTCCCGCCAGTAGCAACGACGGAGTGCTCTGCTTTAATCTCCCTGTTTACCTGATTTTCTATCTTAAGATACCCCTCCAGACCTTCCTCCGCGATGATATCCTTAAGAAGCTTTTTCTCCTGCTCCTGGATCAACAGGTCCGAATCTATGAAATTCATTCCCAGCACCTTCGCCAGCAGCACACCGACTGTGCTTTTCCCTGCACCGGGCATCCCGATTAAAATAATATTATTCATACCATCCTGTCCTTTCCTGATATGAAGATGATTATATCAGAAAGAACAGGTATTTCAAAGGGGTATCAGTAAAGTGGTCCAATCAATAACATTGAAGGCTGAATAGTAATTCATAAATATTCAAACTGCTTATTTTACCATTGTAGGAAGCTTCAATAAGAGCTCATCAAAATTATAGTTTACATATTCCTTTGCCAGCAAACTTCTGGTATATGAGGAGTTACCCAGATAACTCTCGCCATACCCGATTTCCACAGTCAATGCAGCAAAGTTCTTATTCGCTTCTTCCACTTTAACTTTATTATTATCGAGATCCCTGATCTCCAACAGCATATACTCCTTCTTGCCATCCGTAAAGGCTGAGAAGCCGAATGCCGGTGAGAACTTAGCCCCGACCGCCAGAGTCGTTGCATAATCAGTGAGGCTGGAGCCCTGACCCTGCAGACCGATGGAGGAATCCCCGGTTTTGCTATATCTTCGTCTTGGCCAATCTTTATTCATCAATGCCAATAAACTTGTGCGGAAATCCTTGCTGAGCTGCTCCTGGCGCCTGGTCTGCCAGCCCTTACCTGCGTAGACGATGGATCCCTGCTGATGAAGGTCAAGGTAAGCATGAGCCTGCTCAACTACTATGTATTGATAGAACCATTTCATCAATGCCTTTGTTTCATTATTGGAGCCTGCATAACTTCCGGGATAATTCGCATAGGAAGGCTTGCTCGCAATACCTGACCTCATCGACTTTCCCTTTGCTAATTGTCCCCACTGTAATCCAGGGAAATTCCTGTTCCCTTCCACTCCATTGGTGTATGCCTTCCAGAGGCTTCCTCCCCTGGTGGTCCATTTCTTCTGATCTTTAATCAGGGCTTCTCTGCCATCGACATTGATGATCGGAACTGCTACAAATTTATTGTTTTTTAAGAATTCCATCGTTTTGGGATCCGTCTGCGCCTTCTGGATCAGATCGGAAAACTGCTTAACAATGAAGGTTCCTCCGGCGAACTCTCTGGCATGAACCTGTCCTGTCAGCATGAATACCTTCTTAGGTGTACTTGATTCAACGTCAATTTCGATGGCATAGAGATCCCTTCCCTCTGTAGAGGTTCCGATTTTAAAGAGATTTACCCCATCATATCTGGATAGCTTCTTCAAGGTACTGACATAGCTATTGTAATCCATGGTATTTTTTATATCGACTGTAACCTTAACCGGCTTCTTATCGTATTCCTTGGCATCCACCCATTGGAAGCTCATTGCCTCCTGGTATTCCTTGTAGGGCATTCCTGATCCAAACAGCTTGCCATAGCTTTCCATCCTGTTCTGGAGAGTTTTTAAGGACAGCTTCTTCATACTTATCCCCGTTACACTGTTACCAACATAATCATAGGAGGACATCTTCTCCAGAGTTTCAGACAGGAATTCAACCGGAGGAGGCGTCGGTGTAGTAACCGGTGCAGGAGTTACGGAAGGCATGGGTGACGGTGTAATTATCGAATCCGGAGCAGGTGTTACGGAAGGCTCCGGAGTAGGTGTAGCAGATGGTTCCGGAACAGGAACTGCCGTTGGTTCTGCCGGTAAAGAACTCTCCGTGGCCGTCTGCACTCCATTGGTGGTATCTGCAGCCAAAGCGCTTATCCCCTCCTGAGGAACACATAAAAGTAATGACATCATTGCAAGACCGCAGCCTAGCTTTTTCGCTGTTAAGTATGTATGCATATTCATAATTGACCCCCATGCTGTGAAAGTTTATGTCATAAGAAGTAATAAAAGATAGAAATTAGTAGAAATATGTAATTCTTATTCCATTAAACCATGTCGGAAACACCTTTGTCAAAGCCAATATCTACCTGTATATCAGGTTAAATATGCTACTTTTCATATAAGACGTCCTTCCCTGAAAATGTGATTTGAATCATAGGAAACAGAGTACAGAGAATGTTATGCTGTCAATGTAAGCAGCTAAATAAGTGCGAGATTAACCAGATTATAAAAGAAGTAAAAGGAGGAGCAATTATGTCAGAATTTAAAGCACAGGTAGATGCAAGACAATATGAACCTAAGGATAAGCACCCGGTAATCTTCAACACCTGGGAAGCCTTACTTCCGGGTGAGAAGATGGAGCTGATCAATGACCATGACCCCCGTCCGCTCCACTATCAGTTCATAATGGAGATGCCCGACAGATT
This sequence comes from Bacillota bacterium, assembly GCA_023415595.1. Lineage (GTDB taxonomy): Bacteria > Bacillota > Clostridia > Lachnospirales > Lachnospiraceae > Mobilitalea. The sequence continues at coordinate 17,594 of JAEZJW010000068.1, read as the reverse complement.
CGAGTGGACTTATCTCGAAGAAGGTCCCGAGGTATGGAGAGTAGCAATCGGAAAGATATAATGAACTCTGCAGCACCTGCAATCCGAAACAAATTGAATTGATAATTCCGTACTCATAAAAAGGGAGCACCACACAAGCTGAGTCGTCAGTAGGTAGGTGCTCCTTTATACTATTTATAAATCAGACTCTTATTGAAGTCCTTGCGTTCCGGTCACTTTACTGGTTTCATCCATTGAAAACGTGGACTGTACCTCTGCATCCTTGAAATAGATATTACCTTCGATGACTGCATCAACCAGTTTGAAGTTGGCAGCATTGACGTACAGATCACCTACGAAGGTTCCTCTCTGAATGCTGGCTTCTGGGCTGTTAATTGTGAACTTCGGAGCAGTCAGGGTAAAGCGTGCTGTTACATTACGGTTCTCATCCTGGGTATACAGAGCGACCTTACGCTGAATGATATCATTACCGGCATCATCCTTCTTACCGTTCTTAAATTCACCTTCAAGAGTGATATCCTGTTTCACTGTCAGATCATTCAAGAGACATATGATCCAGGTTCCATTCGCACTGATCGCATTTAAGAATGCAGCTTCGTCATTAACGATGGACGCTGTGGTAACCGCATCTGTAGCTCCTTCTGTTGGTGAAGCATTCGGCGGTGTTGTTACCGCAGGAGTGGATCCTGTCTCTTCCAGCTGAGCCGGAGTCGGGGTTGCATCGTTCCCTCCGTTATTTTTGTTGCCACATCCTGTTAAGACAAACGTAAACAGAATCAATACAGCTAAAATTACTTTTACTTTCATTGAAACTCCTCCTTGTATGCATTGGAATACTTATTCCTACATTATTTCCAATAAAATAAAAGTAATTCATTTAAAACACTACTTGCAGAATAATTCTATTGTTCTTCCTCTGACAGGAGGTCTTTAAAACCGGAGCTGTACTTATGCTCACCGCTTTTTAATATCCATAAAGCCTCCGTATTCGGAAGGCTCTCTATCAGTGCCAGACCATCCTCGTACGGCATATTATAGACGGAGGTAGATAAGGCATCTGCCAAACCGGAATTCTGGGTGATGATGGAGACTGCGGTAAAGTATGCAGAAGGCATCAGTGTATCAGGATCAATGATATGATGATATCTTACCCCGTCCACTGTATAAAATCTCTCATAATCACCACTGGTAACTAAAGATAAGTCTTTAATTTTAAGGATATAGAGATTGGTCTGCTCACTTTCCAGATCAGGATTTTGAATACCCACATTCCAGGCTTCTCCACCCGGCTTGCTGCCGATGGCCCGAACGTTTCCCCCGACACTGAACATGGCATGATCATAGCCCTTTGCGATCATATCCTGAGCAACCCGCTCCGTCGCATAGCCCTTAGCTATGGCTCCGACATCAAGACTCATCTCCGGATCCTCCAGATATACCGTCTTTGCTTCCTCGTCAATTACCAGCTTACTAATATCCGTATGCTCCGCCTTCTTCTGCAGCAGTTCCATCGGAGGCACCTTGGCGTTATCAGGGTCATCTATCCCTTCCTCACGATAATCATGCCATACCCTCAGAACAGAACCATAAGCGATGTTGATCTCACCACCGGTAAGTCCATCTGCTTCTTTCGCATACTCCAGCAGGTCAAGAATTCTCTGATCCACCTCAACCGGAGCTTTACCGGCATTATCATTTATTTTTTTGATATTATTTACACCTGTATAATCATTATAAATATCATACATCTGGTGGTAGATTTCCAAGTCATCATGGACCGTCTGGGCAAACTCAGCAAATTCTGCTTCGCTTTTTGCATAGCCAACTATTGTAGTTACCGTATCAAACAACTGCAGAAACGTAGCTTCAAACCGTTTTAGTTCCGGTTCCTGTACCCTTTTGCTGCAGCCGGCCATCATACCGGTTACCATTATTAATAATAAAAGGATTGCTAATAATTTTCTTTTCAAGATACTTACCTCATTCTAAAAAACAGTCTGTATTCATGTATTAAAGGGGAGTATTATGATATTAATACTCCCCCCTAATTGTTCAGTTATACAGATAAACCCTATGTTCTATTAAATTACTGAGCGTTAGCTACAGACTTATCAATTGTAGTTACGAAATCAGTTGCATGTACTGTTACGGAGCTTGTTAAATCTGCGCCGCTGGGAACACCTTCAGTTAATGCGATACCGTCAACCTCTGCAACAGTCTTGCCGATTACATAAGCTGCGAATGCATTAGCCTGCTCGAACCACTCCTTGCCGATAGCGGAAGCCTTCTTCATACCGTAAGCATCCTTAAGCTCCTGCTTGGTCTGGGGAGCAACTGTTAAATCAGTTGTGATAACACCGGTTGCATCGAAGTTAACATTACCCTGGGAAGCATCGATGATACAGCTTGTGATCTTACCATCAGCATCTGTTGTAGTTACTGTATAATAGGAATATGCCTGTGCAAGACCGGGAGCATCTGCTGCTGCATCCTTGGACTTAGCAATGTTAGTTACAATACCAAGACCGAGCTTATCGGTTTCCTTAGCGCCCATATCTGTTGCACTTGCAACTGCCTTCTCGATAGCAGCTACATAATCCTTAATTTTAACGGTTACGGAAGCAGCTAAATCTGCATCTGTAGGAACGCCTTCTTCAGTAACTGCAATGCCCTTAATCTCGTCAACAGTCTTACCAATTACATATGCCTCGAGAGCATTAGCCTGCTCATACCACTCTTTACCGATAGAAGAAGCCTTCTTCATGCCATAAGCTTCCTTCAGCTCCTGCTTAGGCTGGAATACTGTAGTTACATCTGTAACAAGCTTACCTTCCTTAGAGAAGTTGATCTTAGTCTGAGCTACGTCGATGGAGCACTTTAAGATCTTGCCATCCTGACCAACTAATACGGCTACTACTGTGGATCCTACTTCTGCAAGACCATCAGCATCAGCTGCTGCATTCTTGGACTTTGCTAAAGAAGTTAATACTGCAAGACCAGTCTTAGCTGCTGCAGCTTCGGTTGCAGCCGGCTCGGTTGTTGTATCGGTGGTAGCTGCGTCATCCTTCTTGTCATCTGCTGCGGGAGCAGTTGTAGGTGCTGCTGTGGGGTCTGCTGTAGTCTCTGCTGCGTCTTTCTTACCGCAAGCTACTAACATTGACATTACCAGCGTTAAGCTGAGTAATAAGGCAATAATTTTTTTCATTTTTCTCTTTCTCCTTTGATGAATAGGTTAATGATTAGTTATCTTTATTCAAATCCGGCCGGGTTTTAAACCGGAAGAATAAACCCGTTAAAAAAATGTAAATATTATCTGTTAATTTTTAGACAAATTTGCTGTCAAGAAATCGCGGCACTAAGGAATAAACTTAAGGTGACTGATCCCATGATGATCATGTAATTCATAATTGCAGTCATAAAGGTGGTTGCCTTGTCCTGTTTCCTGAAGAATACGTTGATGTTCTTCTGGACAGGAACAATGGTCAGTAAAGACAGCAGGCAGACCGGAGAAATCATCCTTGTAGCCACCATGGCGATTACTGCAAGATAGCACAGGTAATACAGTCCCGCGAACAGATAAATTGCTTTCCTGCCGATATAGTACGGCAGAGTATGACGTTTTACGGCGATGTCCTTCTCGAGATCACAAATATTATTCGACAGCATGATATTCGCTGTCGTACAAAAGGGGATTACAGAGAAGAGGATCAATGCCAGAAATGGCATTACCTCAAGGCTTAAATTCACTGTCTCCCAGTTTAGGTCAAGAGTCAGGTATGTACCCACCGGCATATTGATATATAAAATAATAAATGGAATCAATAAACCGTAAAACAATCCTGATAATACTTCACCAAGCGGCATTCTGGAGATCGGAACCGGTCCGTAGGTATAAAATACACCGCATAGAAAGCATAATCCTCCGGCAAGCAGAACAATCACATCAGTCAGATAGGCCAGATACAGACCCAGTCCCGCACCGGTAAGAAACAGTACATAAATGATAATCAGTGCCGTCCTTCTCTTAAATTGAAGTGTTTGATGGTTGTTCTTCGTATCAATATAATTGTTGATTGCCGTAGTTGTCAAGTCAAATATAAACATTGCTGCAAAAAACAGAAGGGTTAATCCCCACCGTATCTGCTGTTCCTGATACAGCAAATAAGCTACTGTCATCAGGAACGCAAAGGTACTGGTAATCTTTGTTTTTATCTCTATATAATCCAGAAATCGTTTCAGCATGGATCCCCATCCTTCATTTACGTATTAAAATCTTCGGATCAGGTTTCTTGTTAAGTCTATTCAAGACGGGAAGCCTTCTTCAGGATATAGGTCAGCTTCTCTTTCTTACTGTCTGAGGCTTCCAGAGCATTAATCAGCTTCATCGCCTTACTGTAATATTTTTTTACGATCAGGCGTGTGAAAGACAGACCGCCGGTTTTAGCGACTGCTTCATTGATCTCCTGCCTTGTAATACCTGTTTTGGCGGCCTTATCCTTGAAATCACCCTGTTCAGCAAAAGCATGGATCAGCGGCAGGGTAATGACACCCTGTTCATAATCCGATTGTACCGGTTTCTCTGCTTCTGCTCTGGTGTTCTCGAAATCCATGCAATCATCGGTCAATTGGAAGATCATACCGATCTCATAGCCCAGCTGCCGATAACGGTTCAGTTCGGTTCCTCTCAGTCCTTCTGCCATCGCACCAGCTAGGAAGGAGGCTTCGAAAAGCGCTGCCGTCTTGCCGGAGATGATCTTAAAATACTGATAGATCGATAGATTGATATTGTTATTGTTAATGTGCTGGTTCAGTTCACCAAGGCATACCTTACCAACATAGTCATGCAGCTCTAGATCAAGATAATCACGCTTGTTATTGCAGGATGCTGCCATACGAAGCGCAACACTGAGGAGATAATCTCCGCAGATGACAGCCGTACGCTTGCCATATTTCTTCTGAAGCGTAACATTACCCCTGCGCAGGTCTGCATTATCTATGATATCATCGTGCACCAGAGATGCCAGGTGCACGAGTTCTATCGCTGCTGCCAGCAGGATCGCATCCGGAGGAACCATTCCGTCCCTATCCTCTGCCGCCGTGATGACGGAGACTGCCCGGATATACTTACCTTGGGAGGCTAACAGATGCTTTGTGTATTCACGGATGATAAGTGGTGATCTGGATAAGGTATGCTCCAATTCCGTTTTGACAAGTCCTAATGCCTCTTCATACTTTATTCCATTGTCTTCATCCATCTTTAATAAATTAGTCATTATAGATATACAACTTTCTTACAAAAGGTAATTTCTTCCACAGTTTCTTTAATCCAGGCATTGCATAGTAGTCAAGGCCGAAGGTTCTGCCTGCACCGATTAATACGGCTATTCCGGCAAAAATCATCCAGAAGGTTCCGAGATACACACCGGTGGTGCATACGAACATGAACTGCAGTACCAGAGAGAATGCTGCTGCAGGAGTTGTGAACAGACCTCCCATTAAGGCCAGACCGATTAATACCTCAGCGATAACGATGAAATACTGCATGAACAGCTGCATACCATCGTAGGGTAAAACGAACTTATTCAGGAACCAGTTCATCAGAGGAACATCTAATCTAAATGCATAATCTGCCAGCTTGGAATCAGCGAGGTCCTTACCGGATACGAAAATAGTCTTAAATAAACCAAGGAAATCAAAATTTAAAAGGATGGTACCGGTATGCTGAACTGCACCGGCTGCAGCGTCTGCTGCCGTAGTTGCACCGGTAGCGGCATCTGTTGCTACAGAAGCGGTTGCTCCGGATACTGCATCGGAAGCTAAATGAATCAGCTTGCCTGCAGTGTTGCCTACAGTGGACATCACTCTTACTGCTGCATCAGCTGCTGCGGTTGTTGCAGCGGTTGCTCCGTCTACAGGAGCTGCAGTTGCTGCGGCAGGATTTAAGATCTTATCATAGAAAGCATCTGCCCAACCAAAGAACTGCGTCAGCTTGGGTCCCTTGAACCAGCCTTCCACGATCTTCATAACACCTTCAAATACCCAAACCGCACCAAGCCATACTCTTAAGGCTACTAACAGGAAGCTGGGTGTACGGTTGGAGAAATGTCCACCGACAAAGCTTCTGCGGTTACGGATCGTAAAGATCTCATGCTTCACATAGCTGAATACCTTATTCCAGCCAAGTACCTGTATAAAATATATAATATTAATAAAATGCTTTGCAAACATAGCAAAGAAAGAAGGCATACTGAAGAAATGACCCGGCAGACCAACATGGCAAACTGCATAACGTCCGCCGATGCTTACCATTACACCATGGAACTTCGGCTTGTAGACCTCCATTTCCCCTTTACCGGTGATAGCAACGGTAATATTATGAGCGCAGGTATGGGAACTCTGCTCACAGTTCTCAACCATCTGAGGAACAGGACGCTCTTCTCCCTCAGCAATAAAGTACATATTATCACCGATTACATATACGCTCTCATCCTTAACGGAGCGGAGATATGTATCCACCTGGATACGTCCGCCACGCTGAAGCTCAAGCGTGCTGCCTGCATCCTTCGTAATATCAGCGCTCTGGATACCTGCTGCCCAGATTACTGTACCACAGGAATAGCGGGTAATCTTATCATTCTGTTTTAAATCAATAAAATCCTCACCAACTGCAGCTACAAATGTGTTAAGAACCAGCTTGACGCCCATCTTATCCAGACGCTTTGCTACCTTAGCAGAAAGCTTTTCTGTCAGATTAGGAATCGCTCTGCTTAATCCATCCACATTCACCAGTGAAACTTCTTCCTTCCTGATGTCATATTTTTCACAAAGGAACGGCACATATTCAGCCAGTTCACCAATCATCTCAACGCCGGTAAAGCCTGCACCTACAACATAGAAGGTTAAGAGTCTTCTTCTCTCCTCTGACTTCGGTTCACGGGCTGCTACACGGAACATATCATGGATGTGTTCACGAAGAATGACTGCATCATCAAAGGACCAAAGCTTCTTGGTAAACTCCTCTGCTCCGGGGATACCGAAGAACGTAGGCTTGGAACCTGCTGCCAGAACAAGATAATCATATGCATAGGTCTCCTGGTCGCCTACTACCTTTTTTTTGTTAAAATCAATGGAAGTTACAGTATCCATCTTAACATTTACCTTACGTCCGGCAAATACCTTCTTCAGGCTGATCTTGATACTGTCCTCATCCACTCTGCTTGCAGCTACTTCATGAAGCTCGGTAAGCATCGTGTGGAAGGGATTTTTGTCGATAATTGTAATATCCACTTCCTGCTTCTTAAGCTTTTTCGCTAATTTCTTGGCTGCCAAGATACCGGCATATCCGGCACCGACAATTACTATTCTTTTTTCCATAATTGCTCCTTCATAAAATGTTTTGGCCAAAACTACACATTTTACAGCCTTTTTTGTCAATTTTATCACAATCTTTTTGTCCGTCAGATTAATTATAGCATAGTACTATGAATTTGACTAGATAAAAAATGTTACTAAATAATCCCATAGTTAAGACATGTTTCGGTACTTGTGCATAGTATGTCCGTTAACCTGATTTATCTTTCATTAATAAATAATCTCATCCTCATATAACAATCTTCGATATAAACAAATAGTATTTGACAAAAATTAGTAATTGGATTAATATGTAAATGCAAGGACATGATGTTAAATAACTTACGGTTCCAGAGAAATTGCCATATAATCCCCCACCTGTTTTTTATCCACTCTGTTCTATAAAGGAAGTACCGGGTCTTATGGACCCGGTACTTCCTTTATATTACATCCATATTAATACATAGCAATTAGTAATACTTTACATTTTTATTAAGCTGTAATAAGATTGTAAATATAATAAGCAATCGTTCAAAATGATATCTGGATTATCAGTTTCATATATAAAGGGGGTAATTATTGTGAAAAACGCTACGGACAAAGGAAAAAGAATCATTCAAATATGTTTATGGATTGTTATTACTTATCTTATTGTTAAATCTATCAATACTTATATTCTACGAATCGAATCAATATATGGTGTCCCTGTTGAGCAGTTTGCGATTCTTTCATATGCAATTTCCTATATCTTATTTCTTCTTATCTATGTTGTTGGCACATATCTTTTTGGAAAAACCATAGGATACCAAGTTTTGTATGTCCGTTTCTTTCATCTTAAATTCAGGATGCAGACAGGTAAGCTAAAAATACGTAAAGTAAAGGTAAATCAAATTGCCTGTCAATGTAATATGGCTCCACCGGGTAATGATCCCCTCAATTATCCTTTTGTTTTATACACAATGGGAGGAATATTCTCAAATATATTATTCAGTTTGATATTACTAGTAATCAGTAATCTCATTGTGGATAATCTAGTTAGTTTCTTCTTTAAGATAGTTTCAATATATATTTTAATACGATCATTATTCGATGCAATACCCAAAAAAAGAAACGGAATCGGAAATGCTGGTCTTTTTACATATCAAATGCTAAAGGGAAAAGATGTCCGTCAAGCTTTCTGGATCAATCGAAACTGGATTCGATTTGATTATAGGGGTATCAATTTAGGGGATGCCCCCAGTGAATGGTTTGAGCTTCCCTCAGATGCTGATTATAGTAGCTATGACCATTTCTATCTGGGTTACCTTCGATTCTTCTACCTTCATTACAAAAAACAATACGACGAGGCAAAGAACTTAATCAATTTTATGATTGACCATGCACCGAATGCTCCAGAACAGATGAAAAAAGAATTATTATGCGAATTACTGTTCTATGAAATAATTGGCCTTTGTAATGCAGATGATGCCATCAGAATATACACTCCCGATTTGCAGCAATATATTAATGAAAATCTCCACGAGGTATCGAAGATCCGCATAAAATATGCATTCGAAAAGCTTATCATGAAAAACGAAACTGAAGCCAGTAGATTATTAATCGAATTTGAAAAGCTTGCAAATGATTATGAGTACCCAGCAGAGTTATCTTACAATCGGGAGTTGCTCCGGTTAATTGATGAGAAAGCTGCTTTGACTGATCATATAATTTAATATCAAGGAGGATGCCACCCTCCCTAGGTAATGGCACCCTCCCTGATTTATATTTACTTTTCTGCCCCTCTATTTTACTGTGACCTTATAGGTCTTCGAGATAGCTCCGTGACTGATCGTCAGGTTCGCTGTTCCCTTCTTGACTGCAGTTATCTTACCTGTCTTGCTGACGGTAAACACCTTGGAATTAGAGGATTTATAGGTAACTCCGGAGGTCAGCTTGCTGGTCTTGCCGGTATCGATATACTTACGGCTTACTACCAAATCAACTGTCCCCTTCGCTTTCATCACTTTTATGCTCTTTCCATTCGCATCACTGATCAGAAGACTGTCTACCTGTTCATAATCCTTCACAATTTCCTTCGCAGAGAGTCCATAATTGTAAAGCTTTAACTCATCTACTTCTCCCTGGAAGAAATACTCCCCGTCGGATCCGATCATCAGATTCCCGTTGCAATGTGCAATAGGACAGCCTTCAAAAGCAGGAACATCTTCCTTATAAATCTGCTTACCGTTCACATACCAGCGGATCTCTTCCGTATCAAAGGTAACCGCAACATGAGTCCACTTATTGACATTCTTATCAAAGGATGCCCTGGAGGTTTCATGATAGGTCTGCCATTCAAACGGAACATAATTGAAATCATAAAAATCCTCGTAAACATGGAACCGGTAGCCGATCTCATCGGAAGACATCTGAGTGCTGGGTCCTGGTTTATTGATCAGGGTCATGTTCGTTACTTCTTTGGTATTTTTGATCCAGGCTGTCAGAGTAAATCCCTGGTCAAATTCTAGGCTCTCATTACTAGGTACCTCAAGGTAGGAACTCTTACCGAATTTTGCTGCTTTGCCATTCTTTCCATCAGTAAAAGTAATTTTGCCCGCCGACAGCTCAGCATCATTGCCGAAATCAGTTGCGTCATTATAATCACCGTCGAACTTATAATGAGCGACCAGAGCGTCCGTCTGGGTCAGGAATTCCGGTTTCGCAGATAATCCACTCTCATAGAGCGCTCCTACCTCACTTGCCGATAATCCCTTATTCTAGATCTTTAAGTCATCAAATTTGCCGTTATAGAAATATTCACCGTTCATCATGCCGATATAGAGGTTTCCGATCGTCGCAGCCGGGGAACCGGTAACACTTTCCTTCTTCATCAGTGTTCCGTTCTCATAGAGCCTGACCTCCGACCCGTTATAGGTGGCGGTGAGGAGGAACCATTTTCTTACGTCGATGCACGTGCCATACACAGAGAACTGGTCCATCTCCGTACCGTCCGAGGTATCATGGAGATAGATCAGAGGCAGGTTATCCTGCATCTCATAAAGCAGATAGGGGGACGCCCAGCATTCTTCATCATGCTCCTTCTGCAGATAGGGAGTCCAGTAATCCTGCTTTTGATTCTTAGATTTGTATGCCCACATGGATATCGTGAACTGTTTCAGATCTAAGGAATCGCTATCCGGTATCTCGAGGTAGCTTTTACCGTCAAAAACTGCGCACTGCCCATAGATTCCATCTTCATAGGTAATCTTACCATAGGTGCATTCCGCATTGTTTCCATTGCCGGAGGCGTCTGTCAGAGCTCCGTCAAATTTCAGATGCAGCACCAGACCGTCTTCTGCTTTTGCTGTCTTTGTCTCCATAGTCAGCCCGACGAATAACGATGCAGCCATAACAAATGCCATCAATAAACTTATACCCTTTTTTCTGTTCATCTTAGTCCTCCCTGATTAATTGATTAATCTCTTTCTTTTACCTTTCTGATTCCTCTGTAATTAATGATCAGTTCTGCCCTTGTGCTGACCTTAAGCTTAAGGAATAACTCCGGTATGCATGCTTTTGCATCGGAGTACCTAAGCTTCAGCATTTGTGCACACTCCTTCGGGGAAAAGCCCTCCACAAGCAGAAGATAGAAGTCATACTCCCTATCAGTCAGTCCGGTCACCCGCTTTTCTCTGTCCGTCCCAGAATCCTCAAGGGCAGCTTTATTCTCCGCCATAACTTTACTTCCGGTCTCATTGTTTACGGCGGGTGGGTTATTCTCCGTATACCGCCTGTGCAGAAACCGGTCCAGCAGAGCCATATCTTCTCCCCCTTCCTTTCCAGATCTATGCAGCACTTTCCTGCAGCAGCTTCATTCTGCTCTGTCGGAAGGCAAAAATCCATTCATTAGTTCAGAGGAATACATGAAAAAAGTGCCTCATTAGTTCTAATGAGGCACTCTGAAAACCAGATAAAATAGGGTTATTTGACGTAATCCTTAAACAACATGATCAGTTCAGTCTTGCTATTGATGTTCAACTTTCTATAGGAAGAGGTACAGTATGTATTTACAGTGGAATAAGCAATCGAGAGGATTGCGGAAATCTGTCTTAAGGTATAGCCTTCCAATAGCAGCTTGCAGACCTCCACCTCACGTTTGGTTAAACGGTATTGATGGAATATAGTATCCTTCCCGCTGTCTATCTCCACCTTTCCCGAGTCCTTTGCCCAATCCTCAAAATACTGTGCCTGGGACAGGAAGGGTGATAATACCAGGAACAATAGCATAAAGGCTGCTGCAATCAGCGAAGAAATAACAGATATCTGATCGGAGTTGATTTTGTTGATCAAATTACCGATCATCACTCCGGTTACTCCTCCACATACCCCAATCAGCAGGATGGACAGCCTAAGGTACCGCATGCTGTTATATTTCTTACCGACTACTGCCAGGATATAGTATACATTGATCATGCCGACTGTACAGCCGATACCGAGCAGAACCGCAAATACATAACCCATGGAAGGGATGCTTGAGGCAAAGGCATTACAGAAAAGGCCCATAGCAATGCTGCTGAAGGTTACATTGCTTAACCAGATCACAGCCTTACCGGAAAGTGCATAGACCGCTATGTAAATAAAACATCCCATTAATCCTCCGATATAATACCAATGGTAGATAGAATTCCCCTGCAGTCCGGCCGTGATATCGAGCACACCCTTGCCGACCCCCTTACAGAGAACTGCATTCGCGCAGTTATATAACAGAGTCAGATAAATCCTCGGCTTTATCTCTGAGGTTTCTTGCGTCCCTTCTCCCTCCGATATACTGCTACTTCTAAAATACAAAGTCGCACAGAGCGGAATAATCAACAGGATCAGGGATAGCAGCTGCTCCCGGTTTCCCAGGGCATGATTAGAGAACGATCCACTCTGAAACATCATCACCAGATTAATGATCATGTAGGATACGACTACGGAATAGAATTTTTCTGTATTATTTAAAGCGAAAACAAAGGGAATCAGGATACTGATATTTACGATTCCCAAGGTAATCCCGATTGCAATAACCGAATATAGCTGAACCGGACCCTTAGGGATAAGCAGAAATGCACTCATGCCTGAAATAATCAGCAGGGCACCGACACGGGAGGTCTTAACAAACCAATCCTTCCGGATGATGAATATGAAAGCCGTTGAGGAGATCAGATTAATGGAATGGATCAGACTTCTGAGCCCTGTACTAAACACCATCTCTGTAACCGGAGATGCAGTCCACCAGGTAGTGAAGGCTATCACCCAGGCATAATAAAGGACCCAGATGAAGATATACGGCAGATTGTTCCTTCTCAATGCTTTGATATTCACTACATTATTATGAAACGATTGTTTCCCTTCCATTGAAGAGTTTTGCTTCTGCATATGATAGATATCCCCCGGTCATGGAAATATTTTGCTTTAGAAGTAAAATATACTATTTTTTTACCCAAAAATCAACAGTGCTTAAGTATGGGATTGCAGCAGCAGCAAAAGCAGCAAAATCATTCCTTAACAGTATAACTATAGAAACACAGTAGGCTTCCTGACCAAGCATGCAGAAGGTTATTTACATGCATTGTATCTAAGGAAGCCCACTGTTTTTGTATTATCAAATTGGTATGTCTTTTATTCCTCACTCAGGCAGACTTCTTCCTGCAAATTCCTGTCGATTTCTTCTGTCACATCAGTTTTACTAACAACCTTCGTTTCCTTATCACTTTCCGTCTGATCATTCAGCTTTATGATCTGCCTTCTCCAACGTCCGGATAGGTAGAACCAGCTGTTACAGAGGATTGAAGTCAAGGTCGCCATCGGAACAGCCAGACCGACTCCGAACAGTCCCATACCTAAAACCTCACTGAACAGATAGGCCATCGGCATTCTGATGATGATACCGGACAATATGTTGCTGAACAGGGAATAGGTAGTATGCCCCGCTCCGATAAAGAGGCCGTTCATGCTGAAGGCTAAGGGTACCAGAAGATAATCAATACTGAAGGCGTCCAGATAGGGTAGTCCCGCCCGGATCATTTCCTCTTCTTTTGCGAACAACCCGAGAATCTCTCCGGGAAATAGTCTGGTAAAGATAAAGATGGTATAGGAAATCGCAGCGGATATCAGAAATCCGGTCTTCCAGGTCTTCTTCGCCCGGTCCTCTCTTCCGGCTCCAAGGTTCTGGGCACACATGGTAGAAATTGCTGCGTTCATCGCAATGGCAGGGAGAATTGCAAAACCATTATATTTACCCACCGCACCAACCGCTGCGGAGGCTGTTACACCGTACCCGTTGACCAGGGTTGTCATAAAAAGAAAGGACAGGTTACCGATCAGATTCTGAACAGAAATCGGAATACCTAGCTTTAAAATTGCATTCAGCTGCTGACGTTCCAGACGGAAGGATCTAAATTTAAAATCAAAAACAAATTTCTTTTTGATCAAATAAACAATGCATAAAAACATACTGAGTCCCTGGGATATGACCGTGGCGATACCGGCACCGGTCGCTCCCATATGGAAACCTCCGACAAACAGGATATCCAGGACAACATTCGTAAGACAGGCAATCGTGATAAAATACAATGGGCTCCGGCTGTCCCCCATACCGCGCATGATGGCGCTTAAAGCATTATATCCGAAGATGAATATGGTTCCTAAGGCTGTTACATTCAGATAATTAGCCGCTTCCCGATAGGACTCCTTCGGTGTACGGATAGCATGCAGAATCTGGCCATGAAATGCCAGCATCAATACAGTCATAAGTAAGGCTGCTATAAAAAGGGAGGTAAAAAGTGTCCCAATAATTTTTTGAAGTTTACCGGTTTTCTCAGCTCCAACCGACTGAGCAATCAAAACGGTTGCACCAGCGGTCAGTCCGACTGCCAAATTCGTCATAATCATTGTGACCTGTCCCCCGATATTCACTCCGGACATGCTCACTGTTCCGTTAAACCGGCCAACCACTATCATATCTGCTACACTGTACAAAGTCTGTATCAGATTTGAGATGATGAAGGGCATCGCAAAAAGTACCAGCTGCTTTACTACACTGCCTTTAGCTAAATTATTATGTTTGTACATGTTTTCCCTTACTTTCTTATCTTATTCTAAAACGCTTTCGATATATCATAGCACAGAGCATTCTGAAATTCTACCACTATCTTTTTACAATTGCTTATCCCCAAACGATATATAAGTTGATTTTCTTAGGATTTGGTTTTATATTGTATATATTATACATTGCCGAAAGGGTGGTACAAATGATACTTACCTTTTTATCCGCCCTTGGGGTGGGCTTCTCCGGAGCAATCATGCCCGGCTCCCTGCTTACATACACCATCAGAAAATCCTTAACCTCCGGTCCGATTGCAGGCTTGATTATTACCGCCGGGCATGCAGCGCTGGAGCTATTTCTGATTATTCTGATCTTTCTTGGCTTTGATACCGTACTCCAGTCCGATCTGGCGCAGTTTTTGATCAGTATTCTTGGTGGAGGTCTTCTTATTTTTATGGGGCTTGATATGTTTATAGGCTCTATTAAGAATTCCGTTAAGGTTCGCCTGGAGGGAGCAGATTCCCGGTCCGGCGGCATGTTTCTGTCCGGAATTGTCATCAGCGCCTCCAATCCGTACTTCTTGTTATGGTGGGCTGTGATCGGACTCGGTTTCCTCCTGCAGTCCTACTCCGCATATGGGCTTGCCGGGATAATTATCTACTATGTCGGTCATATCTGTGCCGACTTTATCTGGTATCTCTTCGTATCCACCATTGTCGGTACTACCAGAAAGTTTATTAAGGAAAAGCCTTACCGAATTATTATCGCCATTTTGGGGTGCCTGTTAGTTTACTTTGGCGGAAGCTTCCTCGTCTCGGCGGTTCCTTATCTGACTTGAATTGTTTTCCTTGAAATTGGCTGATCTGCAGGTGAATAGAGAGCAACTTCAATCAAAAATATTATGATATAGGAGGCGGTTCTTATGAAGATTCTGTTATTCGTTCCTAAGGGATTTGAGATGCTGGAGTTCAGTGTTTTTATCGATATTATGGGCTGGGCCAGAAATGATTACGGTTATCCTGTAGAGGTTCATACTTGTGGCTTTCAAAGGCAGGTGATCAGTACCTTCCATGTTCCCATTTTAGTTGACAAACTGTACGAGGAAATTCAGCCCGAGAATTATGAAGCTCTGGCCATTCCGGGTGGCTTTGAAGAATTCGGCTTCTACGAAGAAGCCTATGATGAGAGATTATTGCAATTGATCCGCGAGTTTGACGCACATGGGAAGCCGATTGCTTCCGTATGCGTTGGTGCCCTGCCCATAGGAAAAAGCGGTGTGCTAAAGGGCCGGCGTGCTACTACCTATCATCTGCGTAACGGTTACAGACAGAAGCAGCTGCTTGAGTTTGGTGTGGAATTAGTGAATGAGCCGGTGGTGACAGATAATAACATCATCACCTCCTATTGCCCGCAGACAGGACCTTATGTAGCGCTGAAGCTCCTGGAGCTTATGGTTTCGGAAGAAGCCATGATTAAGGTAAGGGATGCAATGGGATACTAACCGTTAGTAGCTGTATAGATTTATGATATTAAGACATCTGCATGAGATTAAAATAACTATAATTAAGAAGGTAGAACCATGAAGAGAATTCTTATGATAGGAACCGGAGGAACCATAGCCTCCAAGGTAACCTCCGCTGGGCTGCATCCACAGCTGACTCTGGAGGAAATCCTGATGTATCTGCCGGATATTGCCCATATCTGCGAGATTGAGACGATACAGGTCTGTAATATGAACAGCACAAATATGTCTCCCGAGATCTGGAGTCTGCTTGTCAAGACAATCCGGGAGCATTATGACAGCTATGATGGCTTTGTTATCTGCCACGGAACCGATACCATGTCCTATACGGCTGCAGCCCTATCCTATATGATTCAGAATTCCCCGAAGCCGATTGTGGTAACCGGAGCACAGAGGCCGATTAACGTAGAGGTCACAGACTCGAAAACCAATCTGTTTGATAGCTTCCTCTATGCCTCCTCCGATTCGGCCAGCGGAGTCCAGATCGTATTTAACGGTAAAGTCATTCTCGGAACCAGGGGCAGAAAGACTCATTCCAAGAGCTTCCAAGCCTTCTCCAGTATCAACTATCCTTATCTGGCGGTCATACAGGACGGACATCTGATCCAATATATCCGTGAGCAGAAGAAGTCCCCTGTTTTTTATGATAAATTAAATCCCAGAGTAGGTTTGTTCAAGCTCACTCCGGGAATTGACGAGGATATCCTATCCTTTATGCTGGCAAAGAACGATGCCGTTATCATCGAGAGCTATGGTGTGGGAGGTATCCCTTCCTTACCGCAGTACCATTTTTATGAGGTCATCAAAGAGTGGACGGAGAAAGGGAAGATCATCGTCATGACCACGCAGGTACCGAATGAGGGCAGTGACATGACGATCTATAAGGTAGGTCATGACCTGAAGAAGAGAGTCAGTATCCTGGAGGCATATGATATGATTACGGAAGCGGTTGTATGCAAGCTAATGTGGATTCTCGGCCAGACGAATGACCCTGATGAAATCAGGCAGCTTTTCTATACCACGATAAGCAATGATATCTTATTCTTATAAATGTTATTTTTTGAATAGTGCAACACGAGTATAGCTTGTTCTGGACATGAAAAGAAGGGGATTCCCCCTTCTTTTCATGTTTATTACAGTTGAATCACTATTGTACTGATATTGAATATACATTACCCATTATTCAGTCATCGTTACTTTTCCGGTCTAAGATATGGTTTCCGGTAAAGCTCCTTCTTCTTCAGGCCGTTCGCTTTCGCATTCGAGTACCAGCCTCTGTTTCCCATAAAGTAATATAATCTCATCGGGAATTTCGCCTGCGCCAATACCGGTTCTCCTGTTTCCTTCCGGTCAAACAGGATTCCCTCCTTCATTCTATGATAAGCCCCGATCAGGTCCTCCTTCATTTTCTTCATAAACGGAGCATCCATCGTACCAAGGAGCATTCCACCGCCTCCGATCATAGTTCCGAAGCCAAACTCAGCTCCGGTCTGCTTGCTAAAACTTTCGATCACGCGTACTGCTTCCTCATTGATGAAGGCTTCCGGAAAGCCGCAGTTTACTACCGCATATACCCTCACCCTGTTTTTAAAGCCTCCGTTCTCCTTCAGATACAGGTGGAAATCCTGAAGGAATCTCATAAGGATACCCGGC
>JAEZJW010000031.1 GCA_023415595.1 Bacillota bacterium | reverse complement strand
TGCCCTGGCTACCGGTGGAGCGGTAGTATCTGCACAAAATCTCGGGCATAAGGAGGAACACAAAGCCAGTATTGCGGGAGAACAGCTGATAGCTTCCACACTGATACTTTCTATGGGCATCATGGCTGTTGCCCTGGTCGGAAACTCTTTTATACTTAAACTGATTTATGGTAACGTGGAATCCGATGTTATGGCAAATGCAGTAACGTATTTGTTCTATTCGGCGCTGTCCTATCCCTTTATCGCAGTATATAATGCCTGTGCAGCATTGTTTCGGAGCATGGGTAACTCCAGGACCTCAATGGTGATTTCCCTGATTATGAACCTGATAAACATCATCGGAAATGCTGTTCTGATCTTTGGATTTGATATGGGAGTGGCCGGTGCAGCAATTGCAACCCTGGTCTCCAGAATGTTTGCTGCAATAACGATGTTTCTGTTATTAAAGAATAAAAAGCACCTCATTCATATAGTTTCTGTCAAGGGTTTCCGCCCCGATATACATATGATCCGCAGGATTTTAAAGATCGGCATTCCGAATGGGATGGAGAACAGTGTATTCCAGTTCGGTAAGATTCTTGTACAGGGAATCATCGCAGGTTTGGGAACCTCTGCTATAACGGCAAATGCGATTGCAATTACCGTGGCCGGCCTCGGTGTATTACCCGCTTCTGCGGTAGGTCTGGCATTGATCACAGTAGTAGGACAATGCATCGGAGCAGGCGATTATAAAGCAGTGAAAACCTATACCTATAAGCTTCTGAAGATGGCATATGTGTTTATGGGTATCATCAATGTTCTGATCATTATCTTAATACCGTTTATTTTGCGGTTGTACGGTGTCAGTGAAGAGACCACGGGAATAGCAACTCAACTGATGGTGTATCATTGCATCATGGCGGTACTGATGTGGCCCATCTCCTTTGCACTTCCCAATGCATTGAGGGCTGCCAGTGATGTGAAATACACGATGTGGGTCTCCATGATTTCCATGTGGATATGGAGAGTCGGCTCCAGCTATATCATGGTTTTCACCTTTAAGCTGGGTGTTCTGGGAGTCTGGATTGCGATGACGATAGATTGGGTCTTTCGGTCCATCTGCTTCTTCACCCGGTTTCATAAAGAGAAGTACCGAAGACATGTGAATCTCTAAAACAATATCTGATCATAACGTGTAAAAGCTCCCGGAATAATCGTGAGGGGACAAATTCCTTCCGATTAATCCGGGAGTTTTTGATTTGTATAATAAAAACTATTTATTTGTCATATTCTGGTATTGCATTATTGAAGGAATTGGAATATAATAATATCACAGTTGAACAATTACTCAACTAATCAACTGAATATTTGTCATTACATTTATTAGGAGGAAGAGAAGTATATGGAACACAAAGCAACCCTATGTGATTGTGATGTCATACACGCTGATGTAGTGGATAAGGTAAGAAGACACCTTCCGATGGAGGAGAAGCTGTATGATCTGGCAGACTTCTTCAAGATGTTCGGGGATAGCACCAGAATTAAGCTTCTATGGGCTCTGGATATGGAGGAGATGTGTACCTGTGATCTGGCAGTGCTTCTGAATATGACGAAATCAGCAATCTCCCATCAGCTGAAGACATTAAGACAGGAGAAGCTGGTCAAATACCGCAGAGAAGGTAAAAATGTTTTCTATTCCCTTCAGGATGAACATGTGAAGAACCTACTTGAAATTGGTCTGGAACATATCGATGAAAAATAAGGATACGAAAGACGGGAAAAATATCAGAGTGTGGCTTCAGAATGAGAATAAAGAAGTATTAGATGATTGCGGATTATGAAGGATGCTTAAGGGGCATAAGGAGGATTTCCATGAATAAGAAGATGGAATATAAATTAGAGGGGCTATGCTGCGCCAACTGTGCGGCGAAAATCGAGAAAGAGGTTTCCGAGCTTTCAGAGGTAACGGATGTGAGCTTGAATCTGATCAATAATAAATTAAGTATGACTTCGGTGAATAGCAATGAGGAGACGGTTACCCAAAAGGTTAAAAAGATCGTAGCTACCCATGAACCGGATGTTAAAGTAATTGAACTGCTTCCCGGTGGGTCCGTATCTGAAGGAGTCTCGGATAATGTTAAGAAGAGCAACGGAAATAAGGAGAAGGAAGAGGGGGAGAATCCGGTTCCTTATATATTCCGTTTGTCAGTCGCCCTCCTGATCGTAGTTGTATTTTCTTTGGTTTCAGTTCCCGAAGGAGTGAAGACCGCTGCCTTTGCCGGAGCTTTTTTGATATCGGGTTATGAGGTATTGTTAACTGCAGTGAAGAATATCAGCAGGGGAAGAGTATTTGATGAGAACTTTCTGATGGGTATCGCGTCCCTGGGTGCCTTCCTGATCGGTGAGCAGATTGAGGCAGTGACCGTGCTGGTTTTCTATGGAATAGGAGAGCTTGTTCAGGATATGGCTGTCAGAAGCTCCAAGAAAAATATCGCCGGTCTTATGGATATTCGTCCTGATTATGCGAATCTGAAAACGGGGAAATCCTATCAGGCAGTATCACCGGAACAGGTAGTACCGGGAGATATCATCCTGGTGAAACCGGGAGAGAAGATTCCCCTGGATGGAATTGTAATCAGTGGCAGCAGCTATGTTGATACCAGAGCTCTGACCGGAGAGAGTGCTCCTGCTGAGGTAATGGCAGAGGACACTGTACTATCGGGAACCATCAATATCGGTGGGGTGCTGGAAATCAGGGTAACGAAAAGCTTTGGAGACTCTACGGTTGCGAAGATCCTGGAGCTGGTACAGAATTCAGGAAGCAAGAAGGCTGAAAGTGAGAAATTCATCACGAAGTTTGCCAGATATTATACTCCGGCTGTGGTTTTTACAGCAATCGGAGTTGCCCTGATCCCTCCGGTCATTGGATTCGGAAGCTTTACCCTTTGGATTTACCGAGCACTCAGCTTCCTGATTATATCCTGTCCCTGTGCCCTGGTTATCTCTATACCGCTCAGCTTCTTCGGAGGAATCGGTGGGGCAGCCCGACGGGGTATCCTGATCAAGGGAGGCAATTATCTGGATGCTTTGAATCATGTGGAAACCGTAGTTTTTGATAAGACAGGGACCTTGACCAAGGGGGCCTTCGCTGTGGCAGAGGTGCATCCTGCTGCTGGCTGTGAGACAGAACAATTGCTTACGCTGGCAATGATTGCAGAATATCACTCTACCCACCCAATCGCAAAATCTCTGATCGAATATTACAACAAGGTTAAAACTAGCTTTAAGAAGAATAAGATCGTACTTCCCGGAACAAGGACAGAAATCACGTTGGATGAAGCAACCGGTATGGCTCGGATTACGGAGAGAGCCGGTTACGGAATGATTGCTGAGCTGGGATCAGGGACGATCTACGCCGGTAACAATAAACTGATGAAGCAGCAGGGAATTCGCACGGAAGAGCCGGCTTACGGCAGTGTCATCCATGTGTCCTGGAATGACAGATATCTCGGATATATCCTGATTTCGGATGAACTGAAGACCGGAGCTGCGGCAGGGATTGCTGAGCTTAAGAAATATGGAGTGAAACAGACCGTTATGCTGACCGGAGATCATAAAAATATGGCAGATCAGGTTGCAAAGCAGTGCGGTATCGATGCCTATCATGCAGAGCTTCTTCCCCAGGATAAGGTGGAGCTGTTCGACAGGTATAAGTCCAAGGCAGCTATAAACGGGAAGACCGTATTTATCGGTGACGGCATCAATGATGCACCGGTACTTGCCTGCGCTGATATCGGCATAGCCATGGGTGGAGTTGGTTCGGATGCAGCTATCGAAGCAGCTGATATTGTCATCATGAACGATGATATCGGCAGGCTTGGAACTGCAATCAGAGTGGCAAGAAAGACCAGGGTCATTGTAATGCAGAATATTGTTTTTGCGCTTGGAACGAAGCTGGTAATTATGGTGCTGGCTTTTCTCGGAATTACCTCTATCTGGTTTGCAATCTTTGCAGATGTCGGCGTCGCTTTACTGGCATTGATGAACTCAATGAGAGCAATGCGTGTGCAATGATAGGTAGTCCATATCCTTCCCATCGGTTGAATGGTTTCAATTTCCAATCTGTATATCCTATATGACACATTTGTGCCAAATATTACACTTATAATAAGCTAAAATATACTAAGATATCCATAATATTTAACCGATATAATACTTAGGACGAGTGATATAGGAGGGTACACGATGATAAAAGGAAGAGGATTAGTTCGTTTTCTGGTATTCAGCTTACTGTTTACCGTTGCCATATTATCTTATGGAAGCCATACTGCCGGAGCTACACAGGTTCCAGATCCCCTGCCGGAGGAGTATTTCTTCGTTATTGACGGTGTGGATCGGCCTACGGGTACAGAATATGAGATGAATAACCAGGAATTATTCCTAAGTGTCAGTGCTGAGGGAGGATGGGCTCCTTCAACCACCATCACCTGGACTAACTCAAATAGTAATGTTGTTACACTCCATAATAATACCTCCACTTCTGTCCAGTTGAGGAGGGTCGGTCCGGGCTATGCTACAATTACGGCATTAATCCAATATGGTTCTATGCAATATACCTTAAGCTGTCATATACTGGTTAACTTGTCCTTTGATGAGACCGCAATGGGCTTGATCTATGCAACTACAACGAATGAAAGAGTTCTTGTACTCGACGAGATTACTCCTGAAAAGGATATCTCGTTAAAATATGTCGATCCGAATGTAGTCAGTGGCCCTGCACTCTCTTCAGCAGTTGAATTTGTAAGTGATAATGTGGGAGTGGCTGAAGTAGTGGGCGGTAATATTATCCCAAGAGGCGGAGGAAGCACCAAGATTACCCCAACCACCACGACCAGGTCTACCAATGGAACGCCCAAGACGGATTTCATCCGGGTGGTAGTAAAGCCTAGATATTCACTGAATTATGATACCGGCAGTACTCATCATCAGGTGCAATCCGGTGATGATCCTAATACAGCTGCTCCGGTTTTAAACGTTCCATCCAGTTTTGTACTCAGATCAAATGCTAATCTAGCCACGAATTTGGTATGGAAAGTAAAGGATGTAAGTACAGGAAAATTTCTGCCTGCCGATAGTACAAAAATGGAATATTCCGTCAGTACCCTTAGCGGAAATGTCAACTTCGAAAGAGTAAAAGCCGGTACCTATGAAATCTTTGCTTATCCCAACAATGAATATATAGGCAGCTCGGTAATCCCCTATGCCTATATGATGATCGTGGTACCTATCTCAATCACTGATGTAAATCTTGTCATGCAGGTCGGAGATACCTATAACATCGGGGATAATTCCAATATCCCTGATCCGGATATGTTCTCTTATACTTATGTTGAGAATGAAGATTCCCTGATCGCTCAGGTGGATGGGAATGGTGTTATAACAGCACTAAGAAATGGCCATGCGCAGATCGTGCTCCGTTATCTGTCAGCAAATGATCTTTATGACGATACGATCATCAATAGCGGTGATGTTCCAATACAGTTTATGATTGATATTAATGTTATCGATGGAATTGCGCTCAGTACGACGAGTGCCTCACTCTATACCTCGGGCACATTGCTGCTGAAGGCTTTGGTGTCTGATCCCAGCTCAGGACTGACCTGGACCAGCAGTAATCCAACAATCGCATCAGTAGAGAATGGTCTGGTTACTGCCCTAAAGCCTGGTAATACTACAATTACCGTCACACAGAATATCAAAGGCGTCGTTAAGAAAGCGACCTGTCTTATCATGGTAACGCAATCAGTGACGACCATAACGATAGATCCCGCAGAAGTGGTGCTTCCGATCGGCCATTCCAGGACGCTGAAAGCAACGGTAATGCCCCGTACTTTAAGCGGTGTTAACCTTACCTGGAAATCCTCCAATGAAAATGTTGTTTCAATCTCGGATGCAACACCCCTGACTGTTACAATCACGGGTGTTACCGGGGGACACGCGGTAATTTCGGCTATTAACCAGGATAATGTTGTCGTTGGTTATTGCCATGTAAGTGTCCAGCAGTCTGTAACCAGCATTGAGCTGTCTGAGACTGAGGTGGTAGTAGATCTTAATACAAGAAGAATGCAGCTCAGAGCTTCGGTATATCCTGAGAATGCATTAAATAAAGAGGTTTACTGGACCTCCACGGATACCACGAAAGCCAGAGTGGATGCGAATGGTATGGTGACCTTCGTGAAAGCCGGAACAGTTTCCATCATTGCTACCTCTGCAGATAGCCCCGGAGTCAGGGCAATCTGTAACATTACGATACAGATTCCTGTTTCATCCATCGCTCTGGATGAGAAAGAGAAGACGATGTATGTGGGTGAGGTCGCCAGATTATCCTATGTCATTCTGCCGGTTACAGCAAGTAAAAATACAGTTACCTGGACCTCAACGAATACTTCTGTCGTATCTGTCGACTCTTCAGGTAAGGTAACGGCGAAGGGTTCAGGAACAGCGGTTATTATCTTAAGAACCGTGGATGGCGGCTACTCTGTTTATTGTACTATTAATGTTAAGAAGGTAGCAACCGGAGTGAAGCTGGATGTTTCAAAGCTGGATTTGAAGGCAGGGGAGTACTATTATCTGAAGGCGGAACTGACGCCCAGGGATAGTACCGATACCACCTTGGTATGGGAATCCAGTGATACGAAGGTAGCTACGGTGGATGACAACGGTAAGGTATTAGCAAAGGATTCCGGGCAGGCGATCATCATGGTCAGGACGGAAGCCGGAGGCATTGCTTATTGTAAGGTTACAGTTACCCAGCCCGTAAAAGGCCTGATCCTTAATTTTACCGAGAAAACAATCTATACCGGTGATGAATTTAAGCTGAAGGTTTCCGTGACTCCAAGTGAGGCTTCTCAATTAGGAGTGATCTGGAAGAGCTCCAATACAGAGGTTGCCACAGTTACCGAGGACGGAGTAGTGGAAGCTATATCCGGGGGTACGGCATTAATTACCTGCACAACAGTGGAAGGCGGTTATAACGCAGCCTGTGTGGTGACTGTCTTAGAATTAGTATCTACCATTAAACTGAATTATGAGAATTTAAGAATCGGTATTGATAAAGCAGTAATTTTAGAGGCCGTCGTATCCACTCAGACAGCATCAAATAAGAAGGTATCCTGGAAATCCAGCAATACGAAGATCGCAACCGTTAACAGTAAAGGTAAGGTTACCGGATTAGCCTATGGGTATGCAACAATCACTGCAACTGCACAGGATGGCAGCGAAGTGGAAGCCAGCTGTGAGATAGAAGTAGTAAGACCTGTCTCACGGGTAAGTCTGGATAAAGCCTATCTGAACATGCTGGTCGGTGAATCGAAGGAACTGAAGGCGTCTCTGGAGCCTAAAAATGCTACTTATGATGAAGTATCCTGGACCTCCAGTGATGATACGATCGCATTGGTGGACGAGGATGGCATGATTACAGCGATTGCTCCCGGTACCGTGTCCATAACTGCTCAGGCCCAGGACAACAGCGGTAAGAAGGCGGTATGCTTCGTAACTGTTAGTAACCGTGTTCCTTCAACCGGAATCACACTGGGAAATAAATCTTTGGTAATGGTCTCAGGAGAGGTGAAGCTGGTACAGGTCGTGATGAACCCCACCAATTCCACCGATAGTCTGAGTTGGAGTTCTGATAATACAGCAGTAGCGTCAGTTGATCGCAGAACGGGCAAAATTACAGCGAAATCCGTGGGTACAGCCAATATCACAGCGATGACGGACTCCGGCAAGACCGCAATCATTGAAGTGAAGGTAATCGGACTGAATGTTACGAAACTGGAGCTGGAGCAATACACATCCTATACCCTGTCCGTGGAAGGCGCTGCGGGACGAATTACCTGGGATGTTATGGACCCGAATGTGGCAGAGGTAAGAAACGGCAGAATTATATCAAAAGCGACCGGGTCAACGATCATTACTGCACAGGTAAACGGAAGAATTCTGGAATGCAAGCTGAAGGTAGTAAAGATCAAGTAAGAGATTGAAAAATAACTGGAGTAATATATTGCAATATCATAGGAAGAAATTATATTTTTTATCAGCAAAAGAGGCAGGATTCATAAGAATCCTGCCTCTTTCGATTTTTATGAAGTTCATTTATTTACCTGCTGCGATTCGTGATAATGCCGGGATATTCAGATAAAATTATAAAAGAAGACAAAATTTTGGATTGCTGCGAGATGAGATTGATAAAACATTTCCATTATGCTACAATGCTTTATAGAACATACGTTTTAAATGGCTTTTCCATACACCTAAAACAGTAAGGAGGAGGCACATGTTAGTCAGCCTGCATGTTAAAAACTTTGCTATTATCAATGAAGTTGAAGGTTATTTTAAGGATCATCTGAATATCATGACCGGTGAGACCGGTGCCGGTAAATCCATTATCATAGGCTCCATCAATGCGGCACTTGGAGCTAAGGTTTCGAAGGATATTATCAAAAGCGGTGCAGATTATGCACTTGTTGAGCTTGTCTTTGAAACTGGGGATGAAGAGATCTTCACTGCGATGCGGGAGTTGGATCTGCCGGTGGAGGGTAACCAGATTATTATCTCCAGAAAGATTCTGCCGGGCAGAAGTGTCTGTAAGATAAACGGCGAGAATGTGACGGGAACAGCACTGGCAACCATTGCGGGTTTATTGATCGACATTCATGGACAGCACGAGCATCAGTCCCTGCTACATAAGGCAAAGCACCTTGAGATTGTTGACCGTTTTGCTAAGAGTGAAATAGGAACCCTGAAACAGGAGCTGGAGGCAAGCTATAAGAATTATCTGATGTTAAAGCAGGAGCTTTCTGATACAGGTATGGATGAGGAGAAGCGCCTCAGGGAAATCTCTTTCTTAGAATATGAAGTGAATGAAATTAAAAATGCCGGTCTTCTTCCCGGTGAGGACGAAGAACTTGCAGTTACGTATAAAAAATTATCAAATGCGAATACCATATCGGAAGGCTTACAGGCAGTCCATAGCTATATGGGTTATGAAGCGGATGCTGCCGGTGATTCCATCAGCAGAGCCTTAAGGCATCTGATGAAGCTTGCGGAATATGATGAGCTCATCGGAGGCTTTCTGTCCCAGGTGACCGATATCGAAGCACTAATTAATGATTTTAACAGGGAACTCTCCCAATATCTCTCGGGAATGGAGAATAAGGAAGAGGAATTATATGAGGTAACCAGGCGTCTGGATCAGATCAACCATCTGAAGCAGAAATACGGCAATACACTGGAGGGAATCCAGAAGCATTGTAAAGAAAGTGAAGAGAAGCTGGCCAAATACAGAGATTATGATGAGTATATGGAGAAGCTGAAAGCTTCATTAACCGAGGAAGAGAGAAGACTTAATACCCTCTGTGAGAAGCTGTCCCTCATCAGGCAGACCAAGTCCGTAGTGCTTACCGCTAAAATCAAGGAAGCCCTGGTGTCCTTAAACTTCCTGGATGTCAAATTCGAGATGACCTTTGAACAGACCGGTACTTATTCTTCGAATGGTTTTGATGATGCGGAATTTATCATTTCAACTAATCCTGGGGAAGCCTTAAGGCCTCTCTCCAGAGTAGCTTCCGGTGGTGAGTTATCCAGAATTATGCTGGGTATCAAATCCGTCCTTGCAGATAAAGATGAGATTGAAACTTTGATTTTTGATGAGATTGATGTTGGAATCAGCGGAAGGACAGCGCAAAAGGTATCCGAACAGCTCTCTCTGATTGCAAATCAGCATCAGATCATCTGCATCACCCATTTGGCACAGATTGCAGCGATGGCAGATGCCCATTACATTATCGAGAAACAGACTGATGGGAACTCAACACAGACCATGATCAGAGAGCTGTATGAGGAGGAACAAATCGACGAGTTAGCCAGAATCCTTGGTGGTGCAGTCATCACTGACCGGGTAATAGAGAATGCCAAAGAGATGAAGGAATTGGCTTCGTCTTCAAAAAAATACAAGCTTTAAAATCAAAAACTTAAGAATACTAACCTTGAGGATATACAATACTATTGTATATCCTCTTCGCATTTTTGAGGATATCATTGCGACCTAAATAACGACAAGAAAAAATGACATGAGGTGTGAAAGGATGAGGAGTAGAAGAATATACAGAAGGATACTGATTTGTGCTTTTTTTATTAATATAATTGCCTTAGCGGGTTTAGCATATTACTACATTGAAAAAAGAATTCCCGATGAGATAAAGATCATGGTTGATAGGGAAGAAAGCTTTAATTTTAATATTCCGATTGAAGCCAAGATTAATACCGAAGATATCGGAGTGATCAGTGTGAATGATCTGAGAGTACCGTCAAATCAGATCGAATTTGATATGAATGAGCCGTTTACATTAGAATCCTCACAGAAAGGCAGCTATAATGTCAGCTTAAAGCTGTTTGGCTTATTCACCTTTAAAAACATATCACTGGATGTCATAGACACTGTGGAGCTGATTCCCTGTGGGATGCCGATTGGTATCTATGTTGAGACAGACGGTATTCTGGTACTCGGTAACGGCAGAATTACCGGAGAGGATGGATTAAATTATGAGCCGGTAAGCAACAAACTTAAATCAGGTGACTATATCCTGGCGGTTAATAATATCCCAGTCAGTGATAAAGGTGAACTGATCAAAGAAATACAGAAATCAGCAGGGAATGATATCGCTCTGCTGGTCAGAAGAAACAATGAGAATATAACGGTAAGGATATCACCTGTAAAAACCTCCAGCGGTACTTATAAAATAGGCGCCTGGATCCGTGATAACACACAGGGTATCGGAACCCTAACCTTTATATCCAGTAATGGTTATTTCGGGGCTCTGGGACATGGTATCACTGATATTGATACCGGTTTGTTGATGGAAATCAGCAAGGGTACGATATATTCTGCGGAAATTATGTCCATCGTGAAAGGGAAGGAAGGTGAGCCCGGAGAGCTGATCGGTATGATCAGGCAACAGGATAAGTTCAAAATCGGTAAAATCACAGATAATACCTACCAGGGAATCTTTGGAAGAGTAGAGAGCACCTATTCCGGAATAGAAAAAATGAAACCAATTAAAATCGGCCTGAAACAGGAGGTGAAGAAGGGAAAGGCTTATGTCAGATGCATGGTTGAGGATGAAATTAAGGATTATGAAATTGAAATCGAAAGCGTAGATATCGGTAATAGCAACCATAGTAAAGGACTGGTCATCAGAATAACGGATGAGAGATTATTAAATGCGACCGGAGGTATCGTCCAGGGCATGAGCGGCAGCCCAATTATACAAAATAATAAGATAATAGGTGCGGTTACACATGTATTTATACAGGATTCAACCAAAGGCTACGGGACTTTTATTGAAAACATGGTAAATAATTTAGAATAAGGAAAACTTTTGTTATAAT
>JAEZJW010000180.1 GCA_023415595.1 Bacillota bacterium | reverse complement strand
AGTCCGGGCTTCACAGGGCAGGGTGCCGGATAACGTCCGGTGGAGGCGACTCCAAGGCTAGTGCAACAGAAATATACCGCCAGGCATGCCTGGTAAGGATGGAAAGGTGGCTTAAGAGACCACCGCCCTGCTGGTAACAGCAGGGGCAGATGTAAACCCCACCCGAAGCAAGACCGAACAGAAAGCAATACGGCTGCCCGCCGTGCTTTCGGGTAGGTCGCGCAGAGCCGTATGGTAACATACGGACAAGATAGATGACCATCCATGACAGAACCCGGCTTATCGTGCTGCTCATACAATGAATTGACCGCTTTGATAGCGGTTTTTTTATTTCATAGGAAAGTTCGTCCTATGAAATAAAAAACGCTCCGCGAGGATGCGCACTCGCACGCAATGTAGTATGCCAGCAAGCTGGCCGTGCTCGGCGCGAGAGTCTGCCGTGGCAGACTCATTACTATACCTTAAAACAGCTTCCACCGACAAATTCCTTTAGAATCGAATTCTTGGGTACCACCTCGGAGGGTGTTCCGATAAAATAATCCAGGAATTTCAGAAGTCTCTTCGCTTCCACGAATTCAGGACAATCTCTGTCAATACCGAACAAAATCGGCTCTGCATATAACTTCAGCACAGCCAGCTCATAGATAAGGGCTGAATTGAACATGGTATCCGCATCCTCCTGGAAGGGAAAGATATTCTCTTCCTCTCCCTTTCTTACGGAGGGCCACATATTGATTGTGGTCCTGGCGGACGCTCCCCTCGTCCTGGCATCTCTGACCATACGCCTTAACAGTCTTCCGTCCGTGGTGGGAATCCGGTTGTGCTCATCGATATTGAGCTGGGTGAGAGCGCTGATATAGATCTTATACTTGCTCTCCCTGGGCAGGGAATAGGACAGAGCATCATTGAGTCCATGAATACCTTCAATCACCAGGATGTCATCCGCTCCGAGCTGCAGATAATTACCTTTATATTCTCTTCTGCCCGAGATAAAGTTAAAGATGGGCAAATCCACTTTCTCGCCGTTCATAAGATTCGTCATATCTTTATTAAACTGCTCAAGGTCTATCGCCTGCAGGCTTTCAAAATTATAATTTCCCTTCTCATCCTTCGGCGTCTTCTCCCTGTCAACAAAATAATTATCCACAGCAATTGGATGTGGCTTCAGGCCATGCGCCTGCAGCTGGATGGAGAGCCGGTAGGAGAAAGTAGTTTTACCGGAAGAGGAGGGACCCGCGATCATGATGAACTTCTTGCCACCGATACTTTTGATCGACTCTGCTATCTTACTAATCTTCATCTCCTGCAGTGCTTCCTGCACCAAGATCAGATCATTTATTTTTCCTTTGGCGATGATGTCATTCAGGGCTCCGACATTCTCGATTTCCATCATCTTAGCCCATTCGTTGGATTCCTTCATGGTATAGAACAGCTTCCGGTGTGGAATGAACTGCCCCACCTGATCCGGAGTCTTTTCATTCGGAAGGATGAGGACGAAACCGTCATCATAGGCAACCAGATCAAAATATTGCAGCATTCCAGTACTCGGAGGCATATATCCGTAATAATAATCCTCAAAACCATCGAGATTATAGATGTTCGCTTTGGAAACCCTGCGGTATTTGAACAGCTTCTCCTTATCGAACATGCGGTAACGCCGGAACAGTTCAATCGCGTCATCCGTTCCAATGCTTCTCTTTAAGAAGGGAATATCCTTTGCGATGATATCCTTCATTCTTTTCTTTACCGCTGTGATTCGCTCCTCCGTAATCGGAAGCGTACCGTTATAATCACAGTAAAGACCGTCACCGATGGCGTACTCCACGGAAACCTTCTTT
Source organism: Bacillota bacterium (assembly GCA_023415595.1). Classification (GTDB taxonomy): domain Bacteria; phylum Bacillota; class Clostridia; order Lachnospirales; family Lachnospiraceae; genus Mobilitalea. The sequence goes on along the minus strand of JAEZJW010000180.1, from coordinate 14,299 downwards.
ACATTTTCTGTACCAAATTCAGCGTAGAAGGCCTTCAGCATGATTAAAATCATACCGCGCATATAGGTTTTATGTCCGGCATCCTCCATCGTGGTTACAAAACGAATCTGGCAGTCCTGAGTCACTGTCTTAAAAAGTTCCCGTAATTTATTATTTACAAAGGCTAGAATAATATCGGACGGATAATCCTTCCGGTATTCCTCTGCAATCTTCTTTAAGCTGGTATTCACCGGATATTCCTTCACTGCACCATTAATTTCAACCCTTACTGTATGATCCATTGTACTCTTCTCCTCATTCTTCATAGTAATGAAAGGCTTGACAGATCAGTTCAAGCTCATCCCTGATTTCCTGCTGCCGCAGCAGTGACTGTTCTGTGGAAACCTCTAATAACGACTGATAGATCGTCTCCAATTGCTGCTTTTCCCGGAGCAGATATTCCCTCAGCACCGGATTCTTATGCTCCAGCAGGAGCTTTCCAAAGTAAAAATGCTCTCTGTCTGTAAGCTCATAGGGCCCTGTATCGGGTATTCTCCTGCCCGCTTCAGCTTTCATACAGACATAATATTTACCGTCTTCTATCAGCATATTCTCAGCTGTGATAAAGAAGCCATAATCACGAAGTACTTCCCTGATCAGATAAATTTCCGACTGGGGCTGCAGGATCAGTTCCTCTGTATCTGATAGTAGCTCAGGCCTGTCGCTAAGAATCTGCTTCATCAGCGCCCCTCCCATACCGGCAATCAGAATCGTATCCGCTTCTCCAGGCTGTAATAATTTGATTCCGTCAGAGCGGCGGACTTCGATGATGGGCTCAAACCCGTATTTCCTTATATTCTCCTTTGCTCTCTCTATCGGCCCCCGATTTATGTCCATGGCGATGACATGAGGGGACAGCTTCTTCTCAGCCAGATAGATGGAGATATAGGCGTGGTCACAGCCCACATCGGCAACACGGTTACCCGGTGTCACCAGGTCTGCTACCGTCTGTAAACGTTTTGATAGCTGCATGTTCTCTCTCCAATAATAAGTAGCTCTGGTTCTTAAACCGGACTAAATGATGTCTTTTCACTATTCATTATGTTACCATAATTATGTATTATTTGCCAACCGTAAAATCGATAACGTAATACAAGAGGCATCCTTTTTCCTCCAATCATACTCTGTCTGCTGAACAGATCGGGATGTTGGAGCATAACCGGTGCCTCTTGTTTCTATAAGCCTTAATGAAACAGCCTTCTGATTCATCAATTGCTTTTAACTTAATATCATTCTATTCAAGGTAATCCTTCAGCTTCCTGCTGCGGCTCGGGTGTCTGAGCTTACGGAGGGCTTTGGCTTCAATCTGACGGATTCGTTCTCTTGTTACATTAAATTCCTTACCCACTTCCTCCAGGGTACGGGCACGGCCGTCATCCAATCCGAAACGCAGCCTGAGCACCTTCTGTTCTCTCTCTGTCAGGGTTCCAAGTACCTCCACCAGCTGCTCCTTCAGTAAGGTGAACGCAGCTGCATCCGCCGGAACAGGGACATTGTCGTCCTGGATGAAATCACCCAGATGGCTGTCCTCTTCTTCACCGATCGGTGTCTCTAAGGATACCGGTTCCTGGGAGATCTTCTGGATCTCGCGGACACGGTCCACCGGCATATTCATTACCTCTGAGATCTCCTCCGGAGAAGGCTCCCTGCCAAGCTCCTGTAAGAGCTGCCTCTGGACACGGGTCAGCTTATTGATAGTCTCCACCATATGAACAGGAATACGGATCGTCCTTGCCTGGTCGGCGATGGCTCTCGTTATTGCCTGCCTGATCCACCAGGTAGCATAAGTACTGAATTTATAGCCCTTACGGTAATCGAACTTCTCCACGGCCTTAATCAGACCAAGGTTTCCTTCCTGGATCAGATCAAGGAACAGCATGCCTCTGCCGACATAACGCTTTGCAATGCTGACTACCAGACGGAGGTTTGCTTCTGCCAGTCTCTTCTTCGCATAGTCATCTCCGTCCTCCATTTTCCTGGCCAGTTCAATCTCCTCATCCGCATTTAAGAGGGGTACCTTACCAATCTCCTTCAGATACATACGGACAGGATCCTCGATATTAATACCTTCAGGAATCGTTAAATCTATGGGCTCCAGATCTTCATCCTCGTCCAGGATGATATCTTCCTCATCCTCCTCGGAGATCCTTAACACATCTACATTATGCTTGTCCAAGTAGTCATAGATCTTCTCGATCCGCTGCGGATCCAACTCCATATCAGCGAAAAAATCATTGACCTCCTGAAATTCCAAGACATTTTTCTTCTTTTCGGCAAAGACTAAAAGTTCCTTCAGCCTCTCCGTAAATTTTGCAATATTCTCGTCCATAGATAATCCTTCCTTCTTAAACTCTTTTTATATTCTAACCATCATTTGATGAAATATGCAAATCCTGCTATACGGGCAGTCCTGCCCCATCTATGACAGTAGTTTTGACAGGTTCCTCTTTAGCTCCGCCTTCTGCATAATGATTTTCTGCAGCAGGGCGGTATCATTGTCTTCAATCGCTTTCATGCTCTGCTTGTCCAGGCTGTTTTCCTTCAGCCGAAAGACTGTATCATACAGTGCCTTCTGCATTCCGGCTTCATCCATCTCCCCTTGAATCCCGGCGGAGAATAATGCAGCTACTTCCGATTGCTCCTCCTTACTGGTAAAGCAGTTGATGATCTTAGCCGGTTTTACTTCCTGCACTGTTTCATATTCATTAAATACCAGCCGGGCTACCTCAGTATAAATCCCTTCGGTAAAATCCTCCGGCCCCACAATTCCCTTAACCTTATCAAATAGGGAAAGGTCCTCAATCAACCAAGTGAGCATCAGCTTCTGGGACTTGGAGATGCCGTCCTCCGATCCCTTACGGAATCTGCCCGTATCACTGCGGGACTCCTTCGCCTCCCCTGCACCAACGACAATCTGGGAACCGAACCGGTTAACCAATTTCCGCAGGAGCTCCACATCAATCTGATAGGTTTTCGCCACTGCGTCTATATAGAAATTCCGCTCCAGCTCCTCTGTAAATCCCAGAAGCTTCTTCGCGGTCTCATGGAAGAATTTTGTCTTCTGCTCCGGATCGTTCAGATCATAACCCCTCTGTAAGATCTCTACCTCGAAGAAGAAGCTGCTCTTCGCTTCACTAATTCGAATCTTATATTCCTCGGCCCCGAGGGCTTTGATAAACTCATCCGGATCCTTATAGGGTTTCATGTTGATGATCTTGATCGTCAGTCCGGCCTCCTTCAAGATGGGAATCGCCCTGAGGGCTGCCTGGATTCCTGCCTCATCACTGTCAAAGGTCAGAAGTACCTCATTCGTGTACCGCTTCAGCAGATTGGCATGGAACACCGTAAATGCTGTTCCCAGAGATGCAACTGCATTGGTAAACCCTGCCTGATGCAAAGCGATCACATCCATATAGCCTTCGCAGATCAGGAAGGAGGATGCTCTGGAGGTTCTGGCAAAATTAAGGCCGTACAGATTCCTGCTCTTATCAAAAATTCTGGTTTCGGGTGAGTTTAGGTATTTGGGTACTTCGGGTCCTGCCTTACCCATAATTCGTCCACCAAAACCGATGACCCGGTGATTGGCATCCATAATAGGAAACATTACTCGGTCCCAGAATTTATCGAAGCCACCCCTCTTCTCCATATAGGATACGAGCCCGGATTGCCTTAAAAAATCATCCTCGTAGCCAAGCCCTTTCAGATATCGATACAAATCATCGCTGATATTATTGGCATAGCCCAACCCAAACTGTTTTATTGTTTCTTCAGTCAACCCGCGGTTCACAAGATATTCGTGAGCTGCTTGTCCGCGGGAGGATTTTAACTGGTAATAGAAATATTTCGCTGCTTCCTTATTTACCTCCAACAGCCTGCTCTTTAAATCAGCCTGTTTTCTTGCTTCCTCTGAATATTCCTGCTCAGGAAGGTTAATTCCCGCCCGTTCCGCCAGGAATTTCAGGGCCTCCACGAAGGTATAATTCTCATATTCCATGATGAAGGTGAATACATTTCCACCGACACCGCAACCAAAGCAGTGATACATCTGTTTGGATGCACTCACGGAGAAGGAAGGTGTCTTCTCATTATGGAACGGGCAAAGTCCCATATGGTTGCTTCCCTTTTTCTGCAATCTTATGTAGGAGCCGATAATATTGACAATATCACTTCTGCTCCTGACCTCCTCAACTAGCTCATCGGGGTAAAACAATCGGTACACCTCCCATCGGTTCAATATTCTATTCATATCCAAGTCAAAGATTGTGTAAGATTTCGAACCTTCATTTGTCGAAGTCATCTATTCATTACTGGCTGGAGTCCGATACAGTAACATTGTATTGCAGTGTACTGTTGATCCTTAGTAGACACTCCAGGCAGATGGGATCATCAGTTCCTTGAACTTGGTCACCGCATACCGGTCCGTCATGCCTGCGATATAATCACAGACTACCTGATGAGGAGGATCCGCAGGCTGTTCCATCCGGATATAGAATTCCTCCGGAAGGAGTTCCAGGTGATCCATGTAGTATCTGAACAGCTGTTCCAAGAGGCGTTCTGCCTGTTCCTCCTGGCTCTTCGCCCTTTTATTCAGGTAGACGCTCGCAAACATGAATTCCCGGAGCTTCTTCATACCCTTCTCAATCTCCGGTGACATGATAATATCATTCTGGTTCTCACTGTTACTTACGATGTCATGAATCATCGTATTCAACCGTTCATCGAGGCTGTGCCCCAGTGCATCGGTGTATTCCCTCGGGATATCCCCCTCGGAGATGATCTGTCCACGTATGGCATCATCAATATCATGGTTTATATAGGCTATCTTATCGCATAGCCTTACAATCTTCCCTTCCAAGGTGGAGGGCTTTCCCGCAGTCTGATGATTCCTGATCCCATCCCTGACTTCCCAGGTTAGGTTAAGACCTTTACCGCGCTTCTCCAGGCATTCTACGACACGGATACTCTGCAGATGGTGTTCAAAGCCACCGGGGCAGATCCGATCAAGTGCCCTTTCCCCCGCATGCCCGAAGGGGGTATGTCCGAGATCATGGCCTAAGGCAATTGCCTCTGTCAGATCCTCATTCAGCCTTAATGCTTTTGCGATTGTTCTTGCAATCTGGGATACCTCCAGGGTATGGGTCAGCCTGGTCCGGTAGTGATCACCCTCCGGGGCCAGGAATACCTGAGTCTTATCCTTCAGTCTGCGGAATGCCTTGGAATGGATGATCCTATCCCTGTCCCGCTGATAAACCGGACGGATGTCACAGGGATCCTCATGTGTATCCCTTCCTTTGGAGCAATCAGAGAACGCCGCATAGGGACTTAGGATTTCATGTTCTCTTTGCTCCAGCTTCTGTCTGATATTCAAACTCTGTTCCATCTGTAACCTCCCCTCTACCGCCGTAGGCGGTTCAAAACCCGGAAGAACAAGGAGTGAGCCTCCTGATGCGAAACTCCGCTGTTCTTCACACTCTCTAAAGAAAGATCAATTGGTCAGAATATTATCGAGGTTAATATTACTATTCTATCTGCGAAATATACATATGGCAGATTAGCACCTATACTACTAATATTCTACAAGGTCTTCCTATTTCCTTTTTTTATTTTTAAGATTTATCAAATTATCTACATTTGAGAAAATCCCAATTCAAAATGTCAGCTTCGCAGACATATTATGAGAATCATGAATAGCAAAAAGGTTTTACAGAGGTGACACCTCTGCAAAACCTAAACTTCTTAGAACTATCTCAAATTATTTACCGCACTTTTCCTTAGCTGCACAGCCGCTGCAGCCCCCGCAGCAGCTTTTCCCTGCTTTCAGGTCCTTCACTCTCTTATATACTACAAAGCCGGTATATCCGATGATAACAGCAGCAATTACAAATTCAACCATACGCATCCTCCAATCAAAACAATGACTTGTCACAGTTTATGTTCCCCTATGAAACAACGTTTATCTTAAGCACAACGTTGCAGGCAGCCGGCACGAACTCTATACAAACAGGCTTCCGATCTGGTAAACCAGGGTTGAAACCAACATTGCTACTCCAAGCTGGAACAAAATCGTAAATATGGTCCACTTCGCTGACCTCATCTCCCTCTGAATAACACCGATCGTAGCAGCACAGGGAATATAGAGCAGACTGAATACCATTAAGGAATAAGCATTCAGAGCACCGAAGCCGATACCGGACAGGATATCTGTTAGGCTTGCCATTCCATCCGGTGATGTAATATTTGCTACGCCGAATAATACACTGAAGCTCGATACCACAATTTCCTTAGCAGCAACTCCCGAGATCAGGGCTACGACGATCTGCCACATTCCCAGACCCGCAGGTACTAATAAGGGTGACAGTACCTTGCCGAGCATAGCACCAAAGCTTTCCGACATATCCGTTACCATACCGCCCGGTCCGAAATTTAGTACGAACCAGATGACAACGGAGGCTGCAAATATCGTTGTTCCTGCCTTCGTCAGATATTCCTTTACCTTTTCCCATACATAAATCAAAATGGTCCGTGCATTCGGTGCCTTGTACTCCGGAAGCTCGATCAGAAGGGTGTTGCTGGTTTTCTGCTCCGTATTCTTATGCATAACATAAGCCACAATGATCGCTACAGCAATACCGATCAGATACATGGAGTATGCCACGAACATCGCATATCTTCCGAAGAACATTTCGGAGAACAGTACATAGATCGGTAATCTGGCACTACAGGACATGAACGGTGTTACGAGTATGGTTCTTCTGCGGTCCTGCATATTCTCCAGGGATCTGGAAGCCATGATTGCAGGCACGGTACAGCCAAAGCCCAGGAGCATCGGGATAAAGGCCCTTCCGGAGAGACCCAGCTTACCCATTATACCATCCAAGACATAGGCTACCCTGGACATGTAACCGCTGTCCTCTAGGAATGCCAGGGCTAAGAACAGCAGGAAGATATTCGGGAGGAAGGTAAGGATTCCTCCGACTCCTGCTACGATACCGTCAATAATCAGGGAGGTAAGGAAGGCTCCGGCACCGGCTAATTCCAACAGGCGAAGTACTGCAGCTGAGAAGCTCTCCAGACCCACCTCGAAGTATCCCTTAATAAAATCACCCACCTGGAAGGTAAGAACGAATACCAAAGCCATAATTCCCAGGAATATCGGAAGACCAAATACAGGATGGGTAAGGATATGGTCCACCTTATCCGTTTTGGCTGCTTTACTGCTTTTATTTACGACGACCTCTTCTACAATTTCTTCTATGAAATCATATTTTTGATTAATAATATCCTCTTCATAGCTTCGGTCCAGGATAGTTTTAAGCTCCAGCGGATAGCGTCCCAGTATGGTCTTATCCTTCTCCAGTATCTTAATGGCATGCCAGCGGAGATTATCGATATGTCCATATTGCTTTTTCAAAAGATCGCTGATCTCATCAATTTTATCCTCTATTAAAGCATTATATACAACGGGATATTCTTTGTGATGCTCATGCTTATGTTTCCCACCCGCCTGCTTAAGGCTGCCGTGATGGTGCTCCAGGTTTTGATCCAGATACTTATCCTTATGGTGTGCGACCGTATGCATCAGAATATCCAGTCCGGTCTTCTTTCTGGCAGATACGGGTATTACGGGAATCCCCAGCATCTCAGGAAGACGGTGCAGGTCAATCTCCATTCCCCTCTCTTCAATAATATCCATCATATTCAAGGCAAGTATCACAGGTTTTCCCAGCTCGATCAGCTGTAAGGTCAGATACAGATTGCGCTCCAGGCTGGAGGCGTCAACGATATTTACGATCACATCAACATCGGAGTGGAGGATGAATTCTCTGGTGAGTCTCTCTTCCATAGTATAAGAGGTAAGGCTGTAGATTCCGGGAAGATCTACCAGCTTAAATTTGATGTCATGATATTTAAAGGCTCCTTCTTTCTTCTCAACAGTTACTCCCGGCCAGTTTGCTACCTTCAGATTGGCACCGGTATAGGCATTGAATAAGGTTGTTTTCCCACAGTTAGGATTACCGACAAAGCCGACTTGAATCTCTTTCTTCATATGATAAACCATACCTTCCCTATGAATTAGTTTGTACTTTCTTCCATCTCAATCGACTCAGCTATTTTCATGCCTATCGCAAGCCTGCTGCCTCTTACCATGATAATGACCGAGCCACCGTGGTTACGGTTCAGCAGCTTAATGCCGGTTCCCTTCGTCAGTCCCAGAGCTCCTAATCTTCTCACAGTAACAGTATCCAGCTCTATGGAATTCACCATATACCTTCCACCGATTCTTGCATTCTTCAATGTCATAATATGAACGTCCTCTCTATCCTAAAGTAAGCAGCTGTTGGTATAACCCTATGTAGTGAAGAAAATATTTCCATACGGTTATTAATGTAAAGCCCGTAGTTATTAGGTTATCAGCTATATTCTAAATGATAATAACTATCATTTGCCTTTACATTATATCATGTCGCAGTCAAATGTCAACTATATTAATATAAATATGGCAGAACATATTCATATATAAATATGGCATAAAAAAATAAGCCGAAAGACATACTGCTGTGCAGTAACCTTACGGCCCTAATCCATCCTTTGATTTATTTACCCAGACTTAATTTATTTCATAAATAACGATAGGATACGTGTGATTATGGATAGCTGCAGGGACATGACCCCAAAACCACCCAAGCATCCCGTCACAACTCTTCTATAATTATTTGATTCCTTAATGCCCTTCTGCTGAAGACACCAGTCAGCAAACAAAACCAGGCATCCTGCCAGGGACAGTATAAGATGAAGCCCCGTCAGCAGGAAGGCAGGAATTGCCGCAAGATATCCGAGGATCACTCCGGTACATCTCGCACATACTGGTAGCTGCCAGCCACGAATAAAGAAGCTTCGTTCCGGCTTCTGATGGCATCCTGTTCCGGCTCCCAGGACCATCAGCCTGTGCCATCGGCGGTATGCTTTATTGTCCATGCCCTTTACTTCTGTATTCACAAGCCTGCATTCCTCTCAGTATCTATTCTCTTATTACCCCTTATACACTGAACTTCTTACCGCAGCGTTCACACACCCAGAAGGTTTTTCTTCTGGTATAACCCTCTCCCATTCCGCAAAGGCCGCATAGCCAGCCAATCGGTCCGAGAATGAGATATCCGCAGCACCCTTTAAATATACCATAGCCCTTCGTATGCGTTTCGGACTCTTCAACCAGATGACAGTAATCATTTCCACAGGATGGACACCTCATATAAACCTCCATACTGCCGCTTAGCGGCATATTAAATAGCATTATCCTTTGAATCAGGTTTGGTCATTTCCCTTGCTCTCTTGGAAAATACACATCCGCAGTAATCCTGCCGATACAGGTCATATTCCTTCGAGAGTTCTATGGAACGGCGATATCCATTCTTCTTTTTGAAATCGGAAGGCAGATACCTTACACCGTACTCTGATGCTAATTCGATACCAATTTCATTAAGCTGATCCGCATTTTTATGGGGACTGATGGAAAGCGTTGTCGTAAAATAATCATACCCGCCTTCCTTTGCCATAACCGCAGCCTCCCTAAGTCTCATACGGTAGCAGCGAAAGCACCTTTGTCCACCTTCCGGTTCTTCCTCATAACCCTTCACATATTCGTAAAAATCCTTCGGCTCATAGTTCCCCTGCAGGAAGGTAACCGGAAATCCCTTAGGTATCTCAAGGATCAGTCTCTGCTGTTCCTCTACCCTTCTATTATATTCCTCCTCAGGGTAGATATTCGGATTGTAATAGAAGATCGTAATCTCAAAATACCTGGACAGATATTCCAGAACATAGCTGCTGCAGGGAGCACAGCAGCTGTGAATCAGCAGCTTCTTCGGAGCCCCGGACTTTACGAGCTGTTCTATAAGTTGATCTAATTCCTTCTGATAATTCATAATGACTCCATATATACACGATGCTCTATATTAGTTCCATCTTCCTTAACACGTTCTCGAATTTCTCCTGATCAATCGGTTTTCCGGCATATGCGGTACAGCCCAGTTCAAACGCTTTGGTAACATTACGTCTCTCATTCAAGGCGGTAGTCATAATGATCTTCACTCTCTTATCCTCAGAAATACCATGGTTTATCTCTGTCTCACGGATCCGGGATAAAGCCTGGTATCCATCCAGGACCGGCATCATGATATCAAGACAAACAAGATCGTAACACTCTTTCGATTCCAATGCCATATCGAAAGCTTCCACCGCTTCCAGCCCGTCAACCGTTACGTCACATTCCCCGTACTTCTCCAGGAACCTCATCATAAATTTCCTGCTCGCAAAATCATCTTCAGCTAATAATATCTTCAATACCTTACCCTCCCCCAATGGGTTAATTAATACCGTTATTTCTACTATAAAGGATTGTGTGCAGATTAAATAGAGGGAAATTTGTATCATATTATGTTCAATTCGAATCAAAAACCATTATTTCCCATATATTGTCAGATAATTTCTGACGCAGGCAAACATTTTATCCATCTCTTCCCTGGTACCTATGGATACCCTCAGATAATTGTCTATTCTCGGCAGATTAAAATGCCGCACAAAGATATTATGCTCCCTGAGTTCCTTTAATATTTCCCGAGCCGGGATCTTCTCATGGGTTACAAAGAGGAAATTAGATCCCGATTCCGGGAAGGAGAAGCCAAGAGCTTTAAACTCCTTCTCTGCCCAGGATCTTGTTTCTTTTAACTTTTCAATTCCCTCATAAAAATATGCGGAATCCTTCACAGCTTCCACTCCCGCAAGGATTGCCGTATAATTCATAGTATAAGAATTATAGGAGTATTTGACGTCATTCAGCACCTTAATCAGCTCAGGATTACCCATGGCATAGCCAATCCGCATTCCTGCCATGGAACGGGCTTTGGAGAAGGTCTGTACAACGATCAGATTATCATACTCAGGGATCAGCTCTACTGCTGACCTTCCTGCAAAATCCACATAGGCTTCATCAATGATAACGATGGAATTTAAGTTGTGGTTCAGGATATCCCGGATAAAAGTAAGATCTTCATAAATCCCTGTCGGAGCATTCGGATTAGCAATCACGACTCCTCCGTTCTCCCGGTAGTAGTCCTCCCTTACAATACGAAAGCTCTCATCCAAGGCAGGGGTCCTGTAAGGAATCCTGAACAGATCGCACCATACCGGATAGAAGGAATATGTGATATCCGGAAACAGGACGGGCTTTTCGGAATTAAAGAAGGTCATAAAGGCCATGGCAAGTACATCATCAGAGCCAACTCCGACAAAGACCATATCCTTATCGAGATGATAAAAGTCAGCCAGCTCCGTAGCCAGCAGCTTAACCGTAGGATCCGGGTATAGTCGCAGCTTATCCGCATCCATTCCCTTCAGTACCTCCCTGACACCCGGCGCCGGTGGATACGGGTTCTCATTGGTATTCAATTTCACCATATTCGGCAGGTTCGGCTGTTCTCCCGGCACATAAGGAATAACCCTCCTGATATTATTTTCCCAAGCTTTCATAAAGCCTCCTTAATCCCATTCCTTTTGGCATTAATCCCGAAGAACAAACATTTATGCCACTCTTCAGGCAACACCTATAATCCATACTCGACAGCCAGCTGTTTAAAGCCGGGAAGCGACCTCTGAATCATCTGATAGTCAACGCAGTATACAATTCTGCAATAGCCGGGACATCCGAAGGAGAAGCCGGGAACGATCAGAATATTATGCTTTTTTGCTGCTTCCGCAAATGCCTTATCATCCCCACCCGGAGCTTTAACGAACAGATAGAAGGCTCCCTGTGGCTTCACACACTGATAACCGTAGGAAATCAAGCTGTTGTAGAGCAGCTCCCTATTACGGTTATAAATCTCTACATCGACCTTGGCATCCAGGCATCTCGCAACGGCTCTCTGAATCAGGGAGGGAGCATTGACATAACCAAGAATTCGATTAGCCACATTTGCTGCAGCCACCACATCCTCATAATCCTCCACAGAGTCGGGTATAACCAGATACCCAATTCTTTCTCCCGGAAGAGACAGGGACTTACTGAAAGAATACCCTATGATTGCATTGGAGTAATATTTCGTGATGTAAGGCACCTGTATCCCATCATAAACCAACTCACGATAGGGTTCATCCGAAATCAGATAAATAGAGGTACCGAAATCCTTTTGCTTCTTATTAAGAATATCCGCCAGTCGGATAATTGTTTCTTCGGAATATACGACACCGGTCGGGTTGTTGGGGGAATTAATAATAACAGCTTTCGTCTTCTTCGTCAGTTTCTGCTCGAATTCCTCCAGATTTGGCTGGAAGTTTACCGTATTCGGCGTTACCGCTACCAAGACCCCGTCAAAATTGCTTACATAATTACGGTATTCACCGAAGAACGGGGCAAATACGATCACCTCATCTCCGGGATTAAGCAAGGTCTTTAAGATAACATTCAATCCCCCTGCTGCTCCTACCGTCATAATGATATTATTCTCGTGAAAGCAGGTATCGAATTTCTGGTTAATAGATTCTGCAATCTTCTCCCTGACATCCTCGTAACCGGAGTTATTCATATATCCATGTACCAGATTGGGGTTTTCTTCTTGCAGGATCTCGATTAATGCGTCTTTGATTTCCACCGGTGGCTCCACGCTGGGATTCCCCAGGCTGAAATCAAATACATTCTCTGCACCGTAAATCGCTGCCAGGCGTTTCCCTTCTTCAAACATTGCACGAATCACCGAACTGTTCTTAACTAAACCTACCATCTTCTCTGAAATCATAATTCTCCCCGCTTTCTACACTCAGCCGTAACCTGATTTTTGGGATACAGTATAGCATACTCCCATATCCTAATCAATACCAATTTGAATAAATATACAATAAGATTACAGTTCAGCCTTCAATGCTCTTAATTAGACCAGGAAGAAATGTTCCCATGGAAATCATTTCTTCCTGGTCTTATATCATGTATTCTGTTAAGGCTGAACTGTAACCAAAAAGGAAGGACTTCGCTTCGTCCTCCCCATTTTTAGGTTTTATATCTTATAATAATGATACACTGTTTTCTTACCTTTTGTTGATTCACAGGCTAAGTGGTATGCCTTTAGCGGAACCGGATATCCAGATAGGATTTTACGATCTCTACGCATTTGCCGAAACCAAGCTGGCTGCTGTTAAGGCAAAGGTCGTAATTCTTAGCATCCTCCCAGTTCCTGCCGGTATAATACTTATAATATTCTACCCGGTGCTTATCGATGGAGGCGATCTGCTTCTCGATCTCCTTCTCCGGTTTGCCCGTCATTTCCTTCAATGTCGCAATACAGTCCTCAAGGGGTGCATGGACAAACACCTTCACCACATTCTTATAATCCTTCAGGACATAATCCGCACAACGGCCGATGATGATACAGGATTCTGTCTCAGCCAACTCCTTGATAATCTTCGCCTGATAGTTGAATAGATTATCATTGGATACAAAATCATCACTGTCGGGAGGAATTAATTCTCCCTTATATACATTGCTTGCAATCCGAAACAGCAGGCTTTTCTTAATCTTCTCGTCCGCTTTGGCAAACAGCTGCTCATTAATACCGCTGTCATCGGATGCCAGCCTGAGAAGATCCCTGTCATAATAGGGAATGCCCAGCTCTTCTGATAACATTTTGCCTATGGTTCTTCCGCCGCTGCCGTAGCCTCTGGCTATCGTAATCACATATTTCTTCTCCATATAAACCTCCAGTGCTGCCATCAGGCAGTTATCTTCGTTATTATTATAAAACGAAAACACCTTACGAACAAGCAGAAGTTATTCACCTAAATATGCTTTTTTCACGGATTCCTCGTCCATCAGCTGCTTTGCATCACCTGACAGTACAATTTTGCCTGTCTCCAGAACATAGGCACGATTTGCGATCGATAATGCCTTCTTTGCATTCTGTTCCACGAGAAGTACGGTAGTACCGCTCTGGCTGATTTCCTTGATTATATCAAAGATCTCTTCTACGAGGATCGGAGACAGACCCATGGAGGGTTCATCCATCAGAATAATTCTTGGGTGTGACATTAATGCCCTACCCATTGCCAGCATCTGCTGTTCACCACCGCTTAAGGTTCCGGCGAACTGATTTTTACGTTCCTTCAGTCTGGGAAATCTCTTATAAACATTCTCGAGGGATGCAGCGATCTCCTCCTGATTCTTACGGGTAAAGGCTCCCATCAGAAGGTTCTCATATACGGTAAGCTGCGAAAATAC
>JAEZJW010000177.1 GCA_023415595.1 Bacillota bacterium | reverse complement strand
CCTCTATATATGCACTGACGCCGGCTTCTATCATGAGATCTGTCGGTTCTCCGGGAATATCATTAAAGACCACCGCTTCTATTCCCCATTGCTCCAGATAATCCGTCAGCATATCAACAATACCTGTTCTGGTAACAATTTTGCCTGTAACAATCAATGCCTTCTTCCCCAGGTCCTTTATCACAACTTCACTTGCTTCTAAAGCCTTTTCACCAAGGATTACCCGGTTCGGCAATTTAAACTGATATGCCATCTCTGTACCTCTCTTCGTGTTTTGTAATTAAGTATATCCAATCGTAGTCACCCCTTTTGTTCCACAAGGGTTAGCCATCGCTAAGAATGATCATATAAAAAAGCAGCGCCGGAGTTACTGACTTACTGCTCCATTGCTGCTTTTTTCTGACCTATCATATTTGTAATTATATTCATAAAGGGTACTATTATCAACTAATAGATGACCATAATTCTTTGTGCATATGCACAATAGCTGTAGGCTTCCTCCTGCAATATAAACTGCTTAGAACAGCTCCTGATAGATCCCTTTTACCGTTTCCCAATCAAGCGCAGTATAGCTGTTCTTCATCAGTCTGGTTTGTTTTAGCATGACTGTTTCCGTAAATTCCTCAATATCAGCTCTCCTCATCCCATACTCATGCAGTGCCCGCAAGGGCAGAATGGTTTCCAGCAGCTTCTCCAGTGCCTCAAATACCTCGGATGGATAGCAGCCCAGCAGCTTACTCAGATACTGGTTCAGCTCAGACAGCAGCCTGCCCTCCGGCTTCAGCTTCTGGTAGGTTCTGAATACCTTGATAAAAAAGGCATAATTAGCTTCTCCGTGTGGCACATGATAGGCGCCGCTCAAAGGATAACTCATGGCATGTACTGCTGCACAACCCGCATTTCCGAAGGCGATTCCGGCATAAGTGGAAGCGGTCAGGAAGCTTCCGAGGCATGCAAACCTTGCTTCCTTCCCATGCAGCTCCATTCTCCGGTATCCGGTCAGAATCAGCTTTATCGCTTGCATGGAATAGGACCGTGTAAAGGAGTTTGCTCTCGGTGAAGTATAAGCTTCCATAGCATGAACCAGTGCATCTATGGAACTGGATGCGAAGTACCTCATCGGAAGCGAGGTAAGGAGTTCCGGAATCAATACTGCATAATCTCCATATAAAGCCTCCGCCGCCAGCCCCATTTTGGTCCGACGGGAGATCAGCTCCAGTACCGATATGTTTGTGACTTCACTGCCCGTACCACAGGAAGAAGGAACCAAAACCAAGGCTTTGTTCCGCACGGCTTCCATTCTTCCTTCGAACAGGTCCAGTACCGGTATATATTGCTTCAGAGCAAGCAGCTTTGCAACATCTAATATTGTTCCTCCGCCGATTGCAATGATACGCTCATAATTAATATCCTTAATGTCGTGATAGATACTCTCTACCATGTCGTCCGATGGCTCCCCATTCCCATAGTCCTTACTGAAGATAACATGGGCACCCTCTGTCTGATCAACAAGATATGTTTCATATACGGACCTGCTGGTGAAAACCAGATCCCTGCTCCCCGGTTTAAATTCCTTAAGAAATTCCTTCATGGAGCTGCATTGTATTATTTTGGGTACTATTCTGAATTCTTTCATATTCGGCCTCTTTCTATGTGCATGCTTTGATTGCTTCCTCGAGGATCTTAAAGCCGGCTTCCAGCTGTTCATCGGTAATTACCAACGGAGCCAGGAACCGTATAACATTCCCAAACGTACCAGCACTCTCGATTAGCAAGCCCTTCTGTACACAATGGCTAACCAGCCTCTCCACCAGCTCGGGATAGGGCTGTTTCGTCTGTCTATCCTTTACGAATTCTATTCCGATCATAGCTCCGAGTCCGCGTACATCACCAATCACCTTATATTGATCCATCCAGCCGATGAACTCTCTGAAGCATCTGGTTCCGATAACAGCGGACCGATCAATCAGCCTTTCCCGCTCTATAACCTCCAAAACCTTCCGCCCTGCTGCACAAGCCAGTGCATTACCGCCATAGGTTCCTCCGATGGTTCCTCCCGGAAGGGAATCCATAATCTCGGTCCTGGCTATGACTGCACTGAGCGGTATTCCTCCTGCGATGGATTTCGCTGTGACAATGATGTCCGGAGCACAACCGGCTTCCTCCCAGTAACAGCTGGCGAACATTCTGCCGGTACGTCCAAAGCCGGTCTGAACCTCATCCGCTATCAGCAGAATTCCATAGGTATCGCAGATTTCCCGTAGGGCTTTCACCCAGGAAATGGGGGCCGGAATAAAGCCGCCTTCTCCCTGCAGCGGTTCCAGAACGATGGCAGCTACCTGCTGTGCCGGTGTAGCATTCTCAAATACCATCCTGAGGTTGTTCAGATAGTATTCAATGGCAGCTTCCTCAGGTATTCCATCCGGTCTTCGGTACAAGTAGGGATATTCCGCACGGTATACGCCGTCCGGGAAGGGTCCCATTCCTATGGCATAAGCTTTTTTCGCTGTCATAGCCATGGTCATTAAGGTGCGGCCATGAAAGGCTCCTGAAAATACTATGATGTTCGGCCGTTTTGTATAGCCCTTGGCAATTTTAACTGCATTTTCATCCGCTTCGGCACCGCTGTTGGCAAACATGACCTTCCTGTCCTTACCACGGACCGGTGTCACTGCGGCAAGCTTCTCTGCCAGGTCGATATAACCCTCATGGGTAATGATATTAAACATGCCATGAAAATATCGTTCCGCCTGTTCCTTCACTGCCTCCACCAAAGCCGGATGCGTATGTCCGACATTCAGGACACCGACCCCGCCGACCCAGTCCAGGAAGATATTCCCGTCAACATCCTCAATCATAGCTCCTTCTGCCCGATTCATCACACAGGGGTAGGAACACCGGATCGCGTTGGGGACGATATTTCTCCTGCGTTCGATTAGCTCTGCTGCCTTCGGACCTGGTAGCTGTTTTGTTATAATTTGGGGTAATGAATCTCTTAGCATATTGTTTCCTCCTGCAGGAAAGGCTGCTGCATCCTGAACATAATCTCTGCAACAGCCTTGTTATCCATGATTATTCTGAAAATCTAATCCATACTGCTTCGGTTAACAGTTCCACGCTTCCCTCAACTCCATATACGCTGACATCCAGCATGACATGTTTTCCCGATCTGTCACCTCGGTTTTTTCCTGTGACATATTTATAGTAATTATGCCTCTGCTTATCAATCCGTTTTATCATCTTCTCCGCATTTTTTTCAGTCAGCTCATAGGTTCCTGCAATATGTTTAATTTTCCAGTCCACAGGAGCATAAAGGAAGAAGTTCAGTATATTGGGATATTCCCTCAATATGTAATCCGAGCACCTACCGAACATGATACAGGCTTCCTTTCGATCAGCAACCTCCCGTATCACCTCAGCCTGGGCATTAATTGCCTTTTCCGAGAAAAAGGAGGTGGAGGAGCCATATCCAAACTCGTCGAATAGACGGTTCTGCTTTTTGTTCATAACTTCATCGGATTCTTTAATGATATCCCTATGAACACCCGCCTTCTCAGCAGCCAGATCAACCAGATCCTTATCATAAAAGGGGACACCGAGCCTGCTGGCTAGGGAACGCCCTATCTCACGTGCATTGCAGCCGAATTCCCTGCTGATCGTTATTATATATTTCTTCATTAATAATCCCTCCTAGCGTCTTCCCTTGTTCAGCTTTCTTTCCAGCAATCGGATAATGAATGCCAGTGGTATGCAGATGATCAGATACACACCGGCCAGTATCGTATAAGATTCAATCGTCAGGAAGGTCTGGGCCGTATAAGCCTTCGTCGTCATCAGAAATTCCTGAGCAGTAATATAAGCCATCAGAGAAGTATCCTTTACCATCATGACAAGATAATTACCGAATACAGGTATGGAATTACGGAAGGCCTGTGGGATTACGATCCCGAATAGGGCTTGAAGATTGGAGCAACCCAGAGCCAGCGCTGCCTCCGTCTGACCATGGTCTATGGATATCATGGCAGATCTGATAACCTCCGAAATATAAGTTCCATAATTAACAGCCAGTCCGATGATACCTGCAGTCATAGATTTCATAGAGAAGGAGAAATCCCGTGCCCCCAGAAGGCTCGCTACTATTTCGACCAGAAGAGGAATAACGTAATAAATATAAACCATCTGGACCAGCAGCGGTGTACCGCGGATAAATTCCTGAAAAATGATAATGATGCGGTTCAGAAGCTTTTTCTTTGACACTCTTCCTAATGCCAGGATAAATCCGAAAATGATTGCAAACAGAAATCCGAAAACCGTAGTAAGGACGACGATATGTAAAGCATCGCCGAGCAGCTTAGGAAGTAAATCTTCGAATGCCTTCGGGAAATTCAAATTCTCTAATACTCTCATATATACCTCCTGCCTGCTATTTGTTCAGTACACGGGATAGGAATTCCTTGGTTCGTGGATTCTTTGGATTCGTAAACATCTCCTCCGGTGTACTGTCCTCTACTACATAACCTCCATCCATGAAGATTACCCTGTGCGCTACCTCCTTAGCAAAGCCCATTTCATGGGTGACCACCGCCATCGTCATGCCGTCCCGTGCCAACTCCCTCATTACCTTTAGCACATCCCCCACTAATTCCGGATCGAGAGCAGAAGTAGGCTCATCAAAGAGCATGATCTTTGGATCCATCGCCAGAGCACGGGCTATGGCGACACGCTGCTGCTGACCACCGGACAGGGTGGACGGATAAACCTTCGCCTTATCCGCCAGTCCGACCTTCTCCAGCAGTACCATAGCGTTCTCCTGTGCTTCCTCTTTCTTCTTCTTCAGATTATGGATTGGAGCATAGGTTATATTGTCCAGTACGTTCATAAAAGGAAACAGATTAAATCGCTGGAAGCACATGCCCACACCTTTTCTGTAATTACGAATATTAAATTTATGTCTTAGGATATTCTCACCCTGATAGAGGATTTCTCCGCCAGTCGGAATCTCCAGAAGGTTCAAACAACGCAGGAAAGTGCTTTTTCCCGAACCGGAGGGTCCAATCAGTACCAGAACCTCTCCCTCTCCAATGGATATATTGATATCATTTAATTCCTGAAGATCCCCAAAACTTTTTTGCAAACCCTTCACTTCCAGTAACGCCATTTTGATCAGCCTCCTTCTGTCCCAGATGTTTCAACTCTTATGTTCTATTCCGTTCTGGTATTGATGTCATGGGTACGATTTTCATTCGTAATCATGTGAAGCTTTGGATCAAGACCGTAATCCTTAAACACCTGATCAATAAAGCCTTCCTCTCTGAGCTCGGCAACCACGGCATCCACCTCTTTCATGAAAGCGATATTCTCAAAGGTAACAGAGGGTGCAATCCTACCGATTGTGGTCTCATCATCCACATACTTCTCGGCAAGCTTCAGGTCTTTCACCGTATCAGGCGAATTAGCGAATAAGTTCTCAAGAACAGTAGAATCTGTCAGGAAGCCATCTATCTTGCCGTACTGGAGCGCCACGATGGATTCCGACTGGTCTCCGGTTGCTCTTGCTTCCTTAATCAATCCGGCTTCCTTCCAACCCTCCACCGAGGTCTGCCACACTGTACCCGGTGTATATCCAATTACCGTTTTCGCCGGATCAAAGTCCTCGATACCACTGATGGTGCCATTCTGAGGCACTAACAGTCCACCGCCCTGCGTATACCAAATCTCTCCGAAGTATACCTTCTCTGCCCGGTCTGCCCTGATATACATGCAATCTGCAATAATATCGATATTGCCTGAATTCAAATTCAGGATTAATTCCGAGAAAGGTATCAACGCCATCTCAACCTTAGCGATACCAAGCCTCTTGGCAACTTCCTTGATAATTTCAGCATCCACACCGGAGAACTCACCGGATTCCTGATCGATATAAGCAAACGGGGCATCTCCGGAGGAGCCGACAATCAAGGTCCCTTTCTCACGGAGGGCCTTCAGAGTAGCACTTACCTCTTCCTCTGCGGCAGCCGTACTGTCACCCGTTGGCGCCGCACTATCCGCTGCCTTGTCCGTGACTGCTTCTTCTTTGGGTATCGTATCCTTCTGCGCACCGGTTTCCTTCTCCGAGCTGCAGCCTGTCAGCATCAGCAGGGATAGCATGAATACTATCGTTACCATGAGTGCCGTTAACCTTTTCCACATAATCCTTTTCATATTTACTCCTCCTTCTACTGGATGCAGAAAGGAGCACCACGTTATCCGGGTGCTCCCTTGCAATTGAATTTATGATGACTCATACTATCAAATATAAAATTGTTTGGCAATGGGCAGCAAAACATAAATCGCTGTGCATCTGCACAAACGCTGTTATAGATACTCCTGATCCACCAGGGTAAGTACTTCATCAAGCTTTACCAGCTCCTCCACCAACTGATCCCTGGTGATGATAAGCGGTGGTGTGACGAGAATCATATTCTCATGGGAATAGGTCATGAACCGCTTCTCCTTCAGTTTCCCGATGATCTTCCCCATAATTCCTTCCGAATCCTTCCCGTAAGGTACCAGGGGCTCCTTCGTAATCTTATCCTTCACGAGCTCCACTGCAGAGAACAGGCCGATGTAACGCACATCACCGACACAGGGATGAGCTGCCTTAAGCTCTTCCAGAAGCTCTCCAAGAAGCTTTCCTACTTTTGCTACATGATTCAGAATACCAACCTCCTCATAGTAGTTAACACAGGCAACACCGGCTGCACAGGCCAGGGGATGACCGCTGTAGGTCAGACCGCAGGAAAGCAGGTTATCATCAAAATAAGCCGCAATCTTCTTGCTGACAACGACTCCGCCAAGCGGCACATATCCACAGGTAACGCCTTTGGCGAAGGTTACAATATCCGGCTTGACTCCGAAGTTCTCAAAGGCAAACATCTTGCCAGTCCTTCCCCATCCTGCCATCACCTCATCACAGATCATCATAATGCCGAATTCATCACAAATAGCCCTCATACCGGGAAGATAACCCTTTGGCGGTATAATGACGCCGTTGGAGCCTGTGACGGTTTCAATTACGATTGCCGCTATGCTGGCAGGTCCTTCATAAACAATCTGTTCCCTCAGTTTTGTCAGGTAATACCCGGTAGCGGCCTCCTCTGATTCAAAATCAATGGCTTCCCGGTATAGATAGGGGTCAAAAAACTTAATAAAACCGGGTATTCCCGGTTCGAGGGGATATCGTCTCGGTTCACCGGTCAGGTTTCCGGCTCCGAAGGAGGACCCATGATAGCTTCGGTATCTGCTGAATACCTTGGTCCTTCCGGTAAACATACGAGCCATTTTTACCGCATTTTCATTGGCCTCCGCACCGGCATTCGTAAAGAAGACCTTTCCCATATTATCCGGCATAAGCTCTATAATTTTCTTCGCCAGCTTTGCTCTTGATTCAGCACCGTAGGATGGAGCTATATAACAGAATTGGTCCACCTGTTCCTTTATCGCAGCTGCGATTGCCTTGTTACCAAAGCCTACATTCATGTTTACCAGCTGTGCTGACATATCCGTATAACGATTCCCGTCATAATCCCAGAAGTAGATTCCTTCTGCCCGTTCCACCGGAATTGGGTTCAACCCTTTCTGCTTACTCCAGGATTGTAAATTGTATTCCTTTAAGGTATTTGTAATCTCTTGACCAGTCATTTGATATCCTCCTTTATAGGCAAGAAGAAAGGGCCCGTTCATCCAAACGAGCCCCTTTGCTGCATTGCCTTACTATTTGAATATCATTATAAGCAACGGATCCTTATAATTCAATCAATCGATGACCATACTTTCCTGTGCAGATGCACATGCCGTGTTCCCTTTTAGAGGATATCCTTAATGAGATATCCGATGCTGCACCTTAGCTTCTCATCAAGATTTAAGAGATTATAACCGGTAATTTTCTCAATCTTCTTCAACTGATTGTTCACCGTGTTCCTGTGGACATATTGCAGTTCTGCCACAAGCTGGGGGCTTCCGTTATTCTCAAGATACGATCTTAGAAAGCCCATCAGATCTGTGCCATTCTCCTGATCATATCGCTCCAGCTTACCGAAGACATCATCATAGAATTCATATAGAGTCTGCTTCTCCTTCACCGCCAGAAGCAGCTTATAGATATCCAAATCATCATAATACCTGACTCGGATATTCCTTCTTTGGGCCATCTCGTTGGCAGCCATCGCCTTTTCGAAATTTCCATCCTGATTCATAAAACCCTGCATAATTGTGCTGACTCCCACGTATACGGAAAAGGCTTCCTTATCCCTACGGACGATATTCATCAGATCATCTACGAACCTCCGCACCTGATCCATCTCATTCTCCGATAATACAACCACCAGATGAGACTGATAGGTGAAGGAAATGAATAATCTCTGGCTGGTCCTTGCCACCTGCTCTACACAGATTTTCAGCCTCTCCATATTATCACTTTCATGATCCTTCTGGATACTGTCCAGAGAAATGTTGACAAAACACAGATTGCAATCCCGCATATAACCATAGCGTTCCATCTGTTGTATCTGTGTTTCCAGATCTCCCACTTTGAATATGATATCCTTAACCGTGGTAGAGATACTGGTTTCAACATTTTCATTATGCATAATCCTTGTACAGAAGTCCCGGGTCACATCCACCATCCTGGTCTTCCAAGGGATGATGAACAGCGGCATATCCACCTCGTTACAATAGTCGATGACCTCCTGTGGTACTTCTTTGATGTAGGGGCCGATGTTAATCACAAAAGCACTGGTATCCATCCGATGTAATTCCTTGGTGAAATTAAGCAGCCAGTGTTCCTCCCTGTTCATATATCCTGCTGTAAAGATTAATTCATGCCCATGAAGGAACGAAGCAACCTCCTGGTCCTCGACAATATGTACCCATACCACCAGATTATTGAGTCCCCGATGTCCGGCTATCAGCTTCATCTGGTAGAGGGAGGCACAGTTACTGTAAAGTTTGTTTACCGCAATCGCCATGAAATCACCCTTTTCTTGGAAACTATCATACTATGGGAAGCTTATACGTCATTCACTATAAAAGATGTTTTAGCTACTTTATCTCATATTTCATTGAATGTCAATGGGCTGGTTTTCCTTCCGACATACAGCCCGTGATTACTGAAGCCAATCAGATCCTCCCGTTCGCATGTGCAGTAGTGATACTTAAGCCAGGCCTCGAATAGCTCCTCATCCGCAGCTTCGATCGTCTCACGGAAATGATTTGTCATTCCGTCCGAGGCTACCATATGCACCTTATCGACAGGGAATTCACTCATTAGCTCATATATCTCTTTTACCGTTGTCATCTCATATAACAGCTCCGGTACTCCCACACAATGAAACTCCTCAGTGATTATCCCCTGTTTCATTCCCTTTGCCAGATTACCGGCCTTCAAGCCCCAGTCCAGAATGACTGCGTCATTCATGATAAATGCGATATAGATCAGACCTCCGGGCTTCGTCACTCTTAATGCTTCCCAGACCGCTTTCCGTTTATCCCCCCTGTCAAACAGGTGGTATAAGGGACCCAGTACCAGAGTGACATCAAAACTGCTGTCCTCAAAGCAGCTTAAATCGCAGGCATTTCCCTGTTTGATATGAACCTTCATATCCTCCGTGATTTTACTCCTAAAGATCTCAATGTTATGCTCCACCAGATCGATTGCTTCTACCTGATAGCCCTTTGCCGCATAATGAAGGGAGTATCTGCCCGTGGCAGCTCCCACCTCAAGCAGCTTCATCCCTTCTTTAAGATATCTGTCTATGTATCTGGTTGTCGTCAGGAATTCCACGAGACCGAATTTCCTTAAGAGGCGGCCGTCCTCGTCATAATTGTTATAATAATCAATAATATATTTATGATCCATGATCACTCCTCCGGAAGATAGTTCTTCCCATATCTTACCACATAATGTCTGGTGAAACCAACTAGAATTTCACCTGTACTTTATGTCCGTACTTTATCCATATAAGCCAACATGATACCGGATATAGCTCTGCTTGAGTTCAAATCTGTTTTACATTCCTTATCGTTGCTGTATAATAGAGGATATCATACACGGAAAGGAACGAAGGAAAATGGATCATATCATCCTGAAAGGGGTAAGGGAGGGAAACCTGAAGAATTTCTCACTGGAAATCCCGCGCAATAAACTGGTAGTACTAACCGGCCTGTCCGGCTCCGGGAAGTCCACACTGGCAGTCGATGTCATCTTTAAAGAGTGCCAGAGACAGTATCTTGAAGCGATAGGCCTTCAGGGAATTCGCAAGCCCGACCTTGACCAAATTTTGAATGCATCCCCTGCCGTTCTGATTACCCAGAAGGAATATAGCAAAAACCCCCGTTCCTCTGTCGGTACAGTAACAGATATCTACACAGATCTTAGAATGCTTTACGAGAAGCTGAGCCATAGAAGCTGTCCCGGCTGTCATAAGGAAATCAGCGCCTCTAACTGCCTGGAAGAGACGTTAAAAACCAAGGATAGCTTTCAGGTATTTATGTATTGTAACCACTGCAACCATCGGATGGAGAAGCTGACTCGCACCCATTTTTCCTTTAATACCAGGGAAGGGGCCTGCGGTACCTGCCAGGGCTTGGGGAAGGTCCTGGACATTAATTTGTCCCGTGTACTTCACGAAGAACTATCCCTCGAAGCCGGAGCAGTTGATTACTGGGGACAGCAGATGCATAAAGAATACCAGGTAAGCTCCTTATACCAAGCCTTCCGCTATTATGGTCTGGAGGTTATCCCGGACCTTCCGGTTAAGAGCTATCCTCCCGAGCAGAGAGCATTGTTATTGTATGGTGCGGAAAGTGAAGAAGTACGCAGGCTGTTTCCGGATAAGCTTCCTCCCAAAACGGTTACGGAAGGCCGCTTTGAAGGTGTCCTCACGACACTATGGCGCCGTATGGCGGATAAGGGAGGGGAAGCAAAGCAGCTGGAGGAGTACTTTGTTTCCTGCCAGTGCCCGGATTGCCGGGGTGAGCGTTTGAACGAACTAAGCCGAAGCGTAACAGTTCAAGGGATCAGGCTTCCCGAAATAACTTCCATCTCTCTCGAAGAGCTTTATCAATGGCTGCAAAAGCTCGAAGCCGATCTAAAATCCTCCGAGCGGCAAATGGTGGAGCCATATCTGCTGGATCTCAAAACCAAGATCCGAAGAATAATGAATGTCGGCCTTGGCTATCTGTCCCTGGACCGCCAGACTATGACCCTGTCGGGTGGAGAGGCTCAGCGAATTAAGCTTGCCGCCACCTTAGATTCCACCCTGACCGGTATTATCTATCTCCTGGACGAGCCTACCATCGGACTGCACCCTAAGGATACCGCAGGTATCATCAAGCTTCTGAAGGAACTACGGGAGTTAAATAATACTGTCATCGTTATTGAGCATGATACCGAAGTGATGGAGGCAGCCGATTTTATTATCGATATCGGACCGGGATCAGGAAAATACGGCGGTGAGATTATTGGAATGGGAACACTGGAGGAATTGAAGGAACAGACTTCTTCTATTACCGGGGCTTATCTAAAGAGGGGGCCTTTAGGAGGCCGAACCCCAAGGATCGGTAAAGGCACTGCTATTGAGATTAGGAAGGCTGAACTGTATAATCTGAAGCAGATTGATGCCAGCTTTCCCATTGGCTGTCTGATCAGTGTCACAGGTGTATCCGGCTCCGGAAAATCCACTCTGGTTTTTGAGGTACTGGCAAAATCCGAGAATACCTCCGGAAACAGTCTGGTCACAGGCACCGAAGACTTTGATCGGATCATCACGGTGGAGCAATCTCCCCTCGCCAGGATGCGGCGTTCGAATATCGCTACTTATTCCGGTGTCTATACGGAGATCAGAAATATTTTTGCCGGATTACCGGAAGCAAAGGATTCAGGTCTTACGGCGAAGCATTTCTCCTTCAATACCAAGGGTGGCCGGTGTGAGAGCTGTGAAGGACTTGGATTTGTGGTGAGCAATATGCTCTTTTTCGAGGATCTGGAGGTACCCTGTCCGGTATGTAACGGAAAGCAGTTCAACGATACCGTGCTTTCCGTCCTCTATCAGGGAGCTTCGATTAAAGATGTCCTTGGTATGGAGGTGTCAGCAGCTAAGGAGCTGTTTGGAGAGCATCCGAAAATCATGAAGATCTTAATGCTGTTGGAAGAGGTGGGACTTAGTTATCTGGAGCTCGGACAGACCCTGACTTCCCTGTCAGGAGGAGAAGGCCAGCGGCTTAAGCTTGCCGTAGAACTATTAAGCAACGGGGATAAGAATAATCTGTATCTGATCGATGAGCCGACCACCGGTCTTCATCCGATCGATGTGGAACATTTTCTGATTCTCCTGAATAAGATCGTTGATTCCGGAAGTACAGTCATCGTCGTAGAGCATAATCTGCAGATTATTCAGGCCTCTGACTGGATCATCGACCTCGGACCGGGGGGTGGCATCGATGGTGGCAATATCATAGCAACGGGTACTCCTGCTATGCTCCGTCAGAATCCTGCTTCTGTCACAGGTAGGTTCCTATAGACCGGTTTCTTTATCCTTTTCTTGCAGTGTCGGTATTGATATCCGGTCAAAAGTTTACATTAATTATACAGAAATTTTACCAAATTCACCTTTTAGTCTGACTTATTTCCTGTTATCTTAAAATTGCAGATAACAATCTAGTCAGTGATCAGAAAGAGGTGAGATAAATGACAATGAAATATATCGTGGTCATAATCCTATTGCTTGCGCTCATTGGATCCTCTCAATACTTCCATATCAAAAGGGTAGGATATCGTTATAGTCAGACATATTTATGGTTTAGAAAACTATTAAGATAACAGTTTATGATATATTTAAGAATATCTCACCGCAGACATAAAAGACGAAAAGCCCCTCCGGGCTCTTCGTCTTTTATGCATTTTCCGGAAGAATCCACTATCTCTTCCTACTTTAGGATTTATCCCTCTATTCGGGGGGATTCGTCATTGCTTTTCTTCTCAGTAAATTCCTCAAAGGCATGTTTACCTTCTCTCTCCCACCACTCATCATAATACTGCCAGTTCCTTGGATTGCTTCCGCTCATCGGCCCATAATTTGAATGTAAGTGCTTTTCATTTCCGTGATGTGGCTTGGATTTATCATCTCGTCCGCCCCCGAAACCAAAGAACAGCTTTGCCAGTACGAACACTCCAATTGCCTGCCAATAATTAATTTCTTTAAGGTTAAATAGCTCCGGCATCAGCCAGTTCCATAATAGCTTAATTACGATACCGAAGAGAAATCCCATTCCTACGGCTCCAATAATCCCAATGATCACGAAGCCGACAATCTTCTCCCATCTGGGCGTTTTCTGCCATTTGCTTCTGAAATGCTTCATAATATATTCCCCTTTCTTCTACTCCGGTTTTAAATCCTTCAGCATTCTTTGCAGCTCTTTCACCGCTCTGTATTTTCTGGACAGAAGGGTACCAACCGGTTCCTGCCATTGCTCCGATAAATCCTTGAAGGTTTTACCTTCTAAAACAGTTGCAATAAATACCGCCCTTTGTTTTGCTTCCAGACGGCTGATGGCATCGGCCAACCTTCGCATGAATTCCTTTCGCTCAACTTCATCACTGACATCAGCCCTGTGGTCGGCCAGAAGCTCATAGAATGTGATCTCTCCCTCATCATCCACACTGGCCTGCAAAGATATCGTCTGATTCTCGGTTCGAAGGTAATCCACAATTTTATTATGCAGGGATCGGTAAACATAGGCCGACAGATTATCAACTCTTGCGGAAGCAGTAAGCTTATTAAGGATATGCAGCATAACATCTTCCACCATATCCTCCGCCTCCATTTCGCTGATGCTTTGGAGCTTTCCGTGAATATAACGGTTCAGCTTCTTTCTTTCTGCTGTAAAGAATTCAAACAGCCTGCTCTTATCATCCCTATCCATCGGGTCCTTCACCTCCCTTACTCTATATGACGATCTCCTTTGTCATTTATTGCATAAAATTATAAACTAATGTTAAAATTTTAAAAATGGACAGATTGGACTATATAAAATCCACAAGCAATAAAAAAATATTGAATATAAGAAACCGGTATTCTATACTTATGAATGAGGCAATATCAGATGAGTTTATGAAGAACATAAGGAGGTGTTGTTATGCAAATGGAACAGCTGCAGAAGGATATGATTACCGCAATGAAAGCAAGGGATAAGGTGAGAAAGGATGCTCTCTCCGCCCTGGTATCCTCGGTTAAGAAGATGGCAATTGACGAAGGCTGCCGTGAGGATATACCGGAGGAGCTAGTAAACCGGGCGATTTTGAAGGAATTGAAGCTGGTAAATGAACAGGTTGAAACCTGTCCGCCTGAAAGAGCCGAATTAAAAGCCGCTTATCAGGCTACTTATGCTGTCATGAAGGAATATGCCCCTTCCATGATGTCCGTGGAAGAGATCAGAACTTACATCCTTGAGAAGTTCTCCGATGCTGTTGCTACCAAGAATAAGGGTCTTATCATGAAGAATGTCATGGCAGATCTGAAAGGAAAAGCAGATGGTAAGGAGATTAATCAGGTCGTGGGGGATTTATGTAAATAATACTGCAACTATTTTATCCAGAGTTATTCCGTAATTTTTGGTGTATATTTTTTAAAATTCTTAATTGACAATTAAATCACATTGTTATATAATCTCACCATGAACAGAGACGTTAGGCATTATTTGCCGAATGTCTCTTTTTATTTTATGATTAATGAATGCCTGCAGGCTGGTATTCATTAATAAATGACAAGTGATCCTGTTAACGGCTCACCTTGTTATGCTCTGCGCAGAGAGTTGTTTAAATATAGTCCAATTATTATTGAACGATGGCGTTTGGACCGACGGGTCTGAATGCCTATTTTTATTCTGTGAAAAGAGAGGGAAAAGTATGGATTTTAAGGTTACGTTAGACACTCTATGGGTATTGATTTGTGGTATGCTGGTATTTTTTATGAATATGGGGTTTGCTTGTGTTGAAACAGGCTTTGCAAGATCCAAAAATGCAACAAATATATTATCAAAGAACCTGATTGTATTTGCGGTATCTTCTTTGGGATTCTTAATTCTCGGTTTTGGTTTCATGTTTGGAGACGGAAATGGGTTTATCGGACTGAAGGGATTGTTTATGTTATCCGGTGCTGATAATTCCCCCGCCGTCGGGGATGCCTACAGTGGTGTTTATTCTGCCCTTAATTGGACCGGGGTACCTTTATATGCCAAGTTCTTCTTCCAGATGGTTTTCTGCGGAACTGCTGCCACCATCGTCTCCGGTGCTGTAGCTGAAAGGATTAAATACATTTCTTTTATCTTATTTTCATTTATTCTGACCCTATTCATCTATCCCGTGGTCGGACACTGGATCTGGGGCGGAGGTTTCCTTGCTAAGATGGGCTTCTTTGATTTTGCAGGAGATACGGTGGTCCACTCCGTCGGAGGCTGGGCAGCGCTGGCAGGCGTTATCGTCTTAGGCCCCAGAGTAGGTAAATATACGAAGGATGGAAAGATTAATCCCATTCCCGGCCATAATATGAGTCTTGCGGTCATTGGTCTGTTCGTTCTCTGGCTGGGCTGGTTCGGTTTTAATCCCGGATCTACTATGGCTGCGGATGCCGGAGCAATCTCCCATATCGTTATGACGACAAATACTGCAGCTGTTATCGCAGCACTTACTGCAACTGCTGCTTCATGGATTATCGTAGGAAAACCCGACCTTGGTATGACGGTAAATGGAGTACTTGCCGGTCTCGTAGCAATCACCGGCTCCTGTGCATATGTTGACGTAACTGCCTCCCTGATCATCGGTGCTATCTCCGGTGTACTGGTCGTATTAGCAGTTATACTCTTTGATAAGCTTCGGCTTGATGATCCTGTCGGTGCATTAGCCGTTCACTTGTGCAACGGTATTTTCGGTACTCTGGCAGTCGGTTTATTCGCACAGGATGGTATTACCGGTGTCTCGACCGGAAATGGTCTGTTCTATGGCGGTGGCTTCAAGCTGTTAGGGAATCAGCTGATTGGTGTTGTCTGTGTAGGCGGATTCGTATTCCTCTCCTCCCTGGCTGTCTGGTACCTGATTAAAGTAACCATCGGTGTCAGAGTATCCGTGAAGGAAGAAATCGAAGGTCTCGATATTCATGAGCACGGCAATATGGCTTACCCCGAGTTTGCCAGCAAGAAACAGTCCTATTCCGTAATTGCCAAGGATATTAACGTAGACCGGGTAGATGATAAGAAAATAAAGATCTACTAGAGCTATCATCAGATACAAGCAGAAAGTGGAGGGATTATTATGAAGCATATTAAAGCAATCATACAGCCGGATAAATTAAGTGCAGTCCGCGCTGGCCTGGAAAATACCGATAGCTATCGTGGAATCATCATTTCCGATATTATGGGCCAGGGAACTCAGAAGGGTATTGTTCAAGCCTGGAGAGGGGAGAAATTTCAGATGGACTTGATCCCCAAGGTCATGATTGATCTGATCGTTAAGGATGAGGATGTAGATAAGATAACTAAGATTATCTTTGACAGTTCCCGTTCCGGTGAAATCGGGGACGGTAAGATCTTCATCTATCATGTAGAAAATGCGATCCGTATTCGTACCGGTGAATCCGGTAATGACGCTCTGGTATAAACATTACGAAATGGCCTGCGCTTGTAAAAAAACTGCCTGATTCCGGCAGATTAACAAGCACGGGCCATTTCTTTGTATTCTATATGATAATTTCTTGTAATTCCTATTCCTATTAAAGCTACAACTTAATCGGATCTCATCTATTCTTGATACAGCATCTCGTAATCCCTCTGAAGGAATCGGTGATAGGTCGTATGCACGCCCTCAAACTTGATGCAGTACCGATAATCGTCCGGAATGCTATCTTCAAAATAAATGACATAATCGAACTCTTCCATTCGACTCTTCTCACATATCACATTGTCGGAATAGGCATGAAAGACCTCAAGCAAGTCATCCAGATCACACCCATGCCGGCTGACGGCCTGGATAAAGGAAGCCAGAAATGGATTCTCCCCATAAGCTTCATGGATATAGGCTGCTCCCTCCGGAGGGATGAGGATACAGTATCTGTCTCCTCTGTGAGTTATCTCCAGTCTTCCCAGCTTCTCATCGATCGCTGCAGTAAAGCCCTTTAGTGCCTCGTCCAGCGTATCGGTATCCCTTATTTCCTCCCCCAGGATATTCACCAGGGAACTCATCGGAAAATATAGTCGCAGTGTTTCTCTTTCATATCCAAGCTTTATCTGTTCCTCCTTCACGATATCGAAGAGGACCTTTTCCAATAATGTATAGTTCATTTCGTTTCATCCTTTCTGAACCCATCTTGCCCTGATCTTATTATTCCCGCTGTTATTAAGATTATCGTTTACATCTGTGATCCCGTCAAGCTGCTATTGTCGTTTTGTCACAATATCTGTTGAATTTCATAGAATAATATCGACAATGTGAAATGTCACTGCTGAACAGTGAAATGGGTGATGCTATGAGCAGAAGTCAAAATAAATACATTAAAAAAATCCTTGTCATTATGTTCATTTATCTTATCCTGTTTACCTCCGCATGTTTATTCATAACCTACAAAACAGGAGCAGAACCTAAGACATTGATCCTATGTGTATTCGCTTTTTGTGGTGTGGAGGGAGGCTTATCTGCTTGGATTAAAACAACTAAGGTTAAGAAAACTGATAAGCCAGGTGCAAAAGACACGGAAGGAAATGAAGAAAATGATAAGTAGTATCCCTGACCATTTGACCTTCCTGACGGGAGGAAAATTCGGGAGAATACTTAGAGGGGAGCATAAGATTATGAAATCCAGATACATTAAAATACCTTATACACCATCAATAGGTGTTGTTACTCCGAGGAATTCGGATAAGGATACCTCTTCCTTAAGGAAAGAGCTAGTCCAGTATGCAATCCAGTTTACGGGAAATCCTTATCAATCCGGAGGCACCAGTCTGACTAGTGGAATTGATTGTTCCGGTTTTACACAAGCCATATTCAAGGCGATTGGAATCGATCTTCCTCGGACCTCAAGGCAGCAGGCGAAGAACGGCAGAGTAATTCCCCTAAACAAGCTTCAACCGGGTGACCTTCTCTTTTATAGTAGAAATGGAGTAGTTAACCATGTTGCCCTGTATATCGGTGAAGATAAGGTACTCCATGCCAGCTGTGAGGAATCAGGCATTAAGATATCGGAATATAACTATCGCAAACCATATAAAGCGGTCACTTATATTGATTTATAATTAATTACTGCAGCTGTTGCCAGGATAAGTTACCTCTTTTAAAGGTAACAGCTGCAGGCTATGATCCTGATTATGTACAACCTCTCTGATCATTGGTTTTTCTCTGTTCATATTTGTTTGAAAGTTTTGCAGATAATTGTATATATTGTCAATATTTCCATGTTTTTGTTGATTATTGACGATAAAAATAGTAAAATTGTATTATCACCATACAAAATTGACAGGAGAAGGCTTATGAAAAGTATCCGAGTTAAGTTAATAATTTCTATTTGTGCATTAATACTTATCATTATTGGAGTCTTTGCTTTTACTTCCATCCGTACAGGGAAAAAGCTGCTGCTGGAAGAAGCAGAAAATACGGTCGGGTTAACGGCGGAAGATGGGGCAAAGCTGGTTGAAGCAAGGATCCAGGCTTTGATGAATACCCTAAACAGTATGGCATATCGTAAAGAAATTCAAACAATGGATCTTAGTAAACAATTTGCATTAATCAAAGAGGAACTGAATACAACCACTTTCCTAGATATCGCTGTTATTGATATGAAAGGCACAGCCTATTATACCGATGGTACATCAAAGGATCTCAGCAGCAGGGATTATATTCAGAAGGTACTGGCAGGTGAGGCAAATGTATCGGATGTATTGATCAGCAGTGTTACGGGAGAACCGGTTGTCATGGTAGCAGCGCCAATCCTGAAGGATAAAAAGCTCGTCGGAGCTCTGATCGGGCGCATGGACGGTAACACCCTTAGTGATATTGTGAAGGATTCCGGATACGGAGAAGAGGGTTTTGCATTTATGCTCGGTAAATCAGGCCAATTTATCGCCCACGAAGAGAAGGAATATGTTCTGGAAGAGATTAATCCGATCGAGAAGGCCAAGGAGAATAAGAACTTTGAATCTCTGGGTAAGGCTGCAAGTACCATGCTGGAGAAGAAAAGCGGAACGATTCAATATGATTTTATAGATGACGATGAAGAAGGATCAAGAAAAGAAAGTTTTTACTGCGGATTTCATCCGGTAGAAGGAACCGATTGGACCTTTGTCATTGTGTCTGATGAAGATGAGGTATTTTCAGCGATTCCTGCTTTACGGAGTACGATTATTATAGCAGGTATCATCATTTTGATCGTTTCATTTATCCTCAGCTATTTCATGGGATCAACGATCACAACACCTATCGTATCCTTATCTAAGATTTCACAAAAGATTGCTGATCTGGATATTACGGAGGATATACCGGAAAGACTTCAGAAATGGCCGGACGAAAACGGATTATTGGCGAGGTCCATGCAGGAGATCGTTAAAAATCTCCGTAGTATCGTCAACGACATCAAATATTCGGCAGATGCCTTATCAATTACAGCGTCGGAAATGAAGACTACCACAGCACAATCTGCTCTGGCTGCCGAAGAAGTGGCCAAGACTGTTGAGGAGATTGCTAAGGGCGCCGGGGAGCAGGCAGAGAATACCGAGAACGGTTCCTCCCATGCCATTGATCTTGGTAGAATCATCGATGCAAACAGAATACTGATGAAGGATGTTAATCATGCCGCCGAAAGCGTAACAGAGGTAGTGAATGACGGCATGAAGGATGTCAAAAAATTATCCGATATCACAGAGCAAAATACCGCTGCCACAAAGGATATCCATGATATCATCCTTAATACGAAACAAAGTTCAGAAAGAATCAGTAAAGCAAGTGCAGTTATAAATAATATTGCATCCCAGACTAACCTGCTGGCTCTTAATGCATCCATTGAAGCAGCTAGAGCAGGAGAGTCCGGTAAAGGCTTTGCCGTGGTAGCAGGTGAGATTAAAAAGCTGGCCGCACAATCAGCGGAATCCACAGATGAAATTGATGCTATCATCCTGGAGCTCAATGACAGTGTAGAAAAGGCTGTGGAAAGCATAGAAAAGGTTATTGCGATTACAAAGGAGCAGTCCGGAAGAGTGGTCGATACCAGCAATAAATACAATGCTATTACCATTGCTATGGATGAGTCAATGAGGGCTATGGAGAAACTGAATGTCTCAGAACAGGAGATGATCCAGGCGAAGAATAATATACTTGACATGATGCAGACGCTCTCGGCTATCGCACAGGAAAATGCCGCCGGAACGGAAGAAGCCTCTTCCTCACTGGAGGAACAGAGTGCATCTATGGAAGAGATTTCCCAATCCAGCAGAAGGCTTGCCGATCTGGCTCAGGACCTTCAGCATATTATCAATAAATTTAAAGCCTAGCTATTAATGAATAAAATCAGATACTATGGTAACGCCCATGGTATCTGATTTTTAGTTTAACACCCTCGAATTAGTTATACATACTGTCCGGATGATTCCTTGATACTATCTCTGTTCATCCATTAATAGTCCCTTAATGTCCTCTTCTGTTACTTTATTCTTTTTAAGAATATTCTTAATCTCTGTCTTCAGTCTGTTTTGCTGTTCTTCAGCATCCTGCAGCTTCTTAGCATCCTTAGGCTCAGCCGTTTTCGTTGCTGGTTCGCTTCTATGCTCCTCAGCCTTTTCATTTTCTGCCATTTCTTCGGCTACCTTCTGTTTTTTCCTGATGGATTCATCCACTTGATCCTTCACATCTGCTAAAATCATTTCGGTAATGTCCTTCGTAGCTTCTTCCAGGATGTTTTCCTCTTCTATCTGAGCATCAATCATAGGATGCGTCTTAAGCTTGGCCAGCTTAACGGATTCAATTGCCCGGTTTTCCCCGGTGATGCCCGCATTTGCTTCCTCCACTCTCATTTCCCAGACCTTCTGCATCTTGTCATATTCCTTTAAGGTAATATCTTCCTTGTCCGCTGACCCCCCGATCACATCCTTATACTGCTCCTCAAGCTCCTTCAAATGATCCAGCTGTTCCTGAGCTTTAGAGGCTTCCTGGGATAAAGCACTTTGGTGTTTGCGTCTGGCCACCATCTTATCATCCATGTTACTGTCTTTGGCAAGTTGGTCAAGAATTGTTTTTAGTGCCTGTTTTCGAGCCAGGGATTTCTTCTCGGATATCCGGCCCGCCTGGGTTTCCTCTTTATTCCCTGTGAATAAGGTGTCCTTAAGATTCCGTTTCTCCCAATTTCCCTTCCGATGATTACTACTGCTTCCTTTTACATTAGCTTGATCTGATAGATTCTCCCTGCCTTGTGAAATTAGCCTGTTCTTATTAACGTTCATGCTTTCCTCCTCCCTGAGGTAATACTTCTCCTGAGAACTTATTCCATATGATTCCTTATCGGCAGATTCTTAGTAAAAATTATACATTGTAAGTATAACTACGTAAAATTATTACTAAGAAAGTATCTATTGGTAATCAACGGTAAAACTTTTTGAAGAATTTGCCGATATAGGAGATTTTATTGCATCAAAGGATTGACGACTAAAAATGTATGTGTTAACATTTTGACATAATATTGTTTATTACCGGTTGGCAGTGATTTACTGTTTCAAGTTTCAGCTTTAGGGTGGAGAGCTTATTAATAAAGCACTCCATTTTTTTATGAACTGTCAGCTAGGGGCCATAATGATGGAAGGGAGGTAAAACAAGTGTCTTTCATTGAAAGTGTATTAGTTGCATTATTCTGTATGGCGGTTGTATTTGTTGTACTTGGCATGCTGTGGGCTATACTGCGACTATTTTCCTCAGCAGTACGTTTATTAGAAAGTAGAAATCACTCAGCTGATACTGATTCTTAACTTGATTATTCACATTGATTTTCAAAAAGCAAAGGGGGACAAAAAGTGTTTAGAGATTCATTGATTAAGATATGGGAAACTTCAGGTTTTGCTTCGATGACATGGCAATCTGCCGTTATGCTGCTGGTAGCATGTATCCTTATATATTTGGCGGTAGTAAGAAAATATGAGCCTCTTCTTTTATTACCGATTGCATTTGGAGTGCTGCTTGTCAATCTGCCTCTGACAGGTCTGATGGATGCACCGCCCAGCTCCGAGGAAGCCGGCGGCTTACTTTATTACTTATACTTAGGTGTTAAAAAGGGAATATACCCCTCTCTTATATTTTTAGGTATCGGGGCTATGACGGATTTCGGTCCGTTGATTGCACGTCCCAGCAGCTTGCTGATCGGTGCGGGTTCACAATTTGGTATCGCCGTCGCCTTTATTATAGCAACAGTTATTGGCTTCACTCCTGAGCAGGCTGCTTCCATCGGTATCATTGGTGGTGCAGATGGTCCGACTGCCATCTACCTTACCATACGACTGGCTCCGAAGCTTCTGGCGTCCATTGCGATAGCAGCTTATTCCTACATGGCACTCATCCCATTAATCCAACCACCGCTGATGAGGCTGTTGACAACCGATAAGGAGCGGAAGATCCAAATGGTACAATTGCGTAAGGTATCTAAACTGGAAAAGGTATTATTTCCAATTATCGTATCTATGTTATGTATCCTTCTGCTTCCTTCCGTTGCTCCCTTGATCGGTATGCTGATGCTGGGTAACCTGTTCAGGGAATCAGGTGTTGTGGAACGCTTATCTGAGACTGTACAGAATGCGCTGATCAATATCGTAACAATATTCCTGGGTGTTACCGTAGGAGCGACTGCTGTTGGGTCAGAATTTCTGAAGCCAAAAACCCTCGGCATAATTTTCCTCGGACTGGTTGCCTTCATGTTCAGTACCATCGGAGGCCTGCTGATCGGAAAGCTAATGTGCTGGATTACAAAGGGTAAGGTTAACCCCTTGATTGGCTCCGCCGGTGTGTCTGCTGTACCTATGGCCGCCAGGGTTTCACAGGTGGAAGGTCAGAAAGCAAATCCGGGCAATTACCTTCTCATGTTTGCAATGGGCCCGAATGTGGCCGGTGTAATCGGTTCTGCCGTAGCAGCCGGTGTACTGCTTGCATTATTTGGTTAAAGATAATCCCCTGCTTCTCCTTAACGGAGAGCAGGGGATTTTTATGCAATGCAGTATTTATTTCGGGGCTTACAATAGCCAAGAAATTATTGTACCTTAGTTATACTTTCAACTGTAACCTGGTCCGAAGGAGAAATTGCTCTCATAATCTCTATCTTATCTCCAACTTCAATTCCCTTTAAGAACTGACCGATATCGTCCGCAGAGAAGGTCATATACTCTTCTCCTACCAGAACCTCTATGGAATGATTGTCAATCTGGCCTTGATAAATACCGGTAACAGGGTTTTGAAAGTCCTCGCTGAGTCTGAGAACCGTATCAAATAATCCACTGCCATCACCGGCTGCCTGATCCACTGCTGCCATGCGGGGATATTCGTTTTGGTCCTGATCAAGGATGACAAACTGATCTGTAATACCTGCTGCCTTTATTACCACGAAGGGATAGGTGAGTGCCTGTAAATTCATGTCACCCTCCGGTTCTGTTTCTTTCACATAAATATATGTTTTGCCTTCATTGTCCTCAATAGACTCTACTTCGATGCCATAGCCTCCGGTCAGCTTCTCGCCTGCACTGATCAGAATCAGGAAGGAACCATCCTCCTGCTGCCAGAATTCGTATCCCTTCTGGACCTTTAATGCTTCGATCTCGCTGAGCAGCTCTTCAGATAGAGTTGCTATATCGATTACTTCGAACTCAATCTGGTTCACTGTAATCCCTTGATTGACCGGCGTATTACCGGTTTCCTTATCATCCCCGTCCGTACTTTTATCCGAGCCGGATTCTACAGTATCCTCCTTCTCAGTAGCATTGTCGCCCGCTTCTACGGTATCCTTCTGTCCGTCTGAGGAATTTATAACAGCTCCCGAGGACTGGCATCCGGTAAGCAGAGCAATCGTCATAAGGACCACGATTAATTTAACAAATAAGTTTCTCTTCATAACATCCACCTCTCTTATTATTTTGTATTACAACTATTAGACGTGGATTTGGTATAAATGGTTCCCTTAATTTTGTTATATTCTCTTTGCAACAATTCTCATATATGTAATATTGTCACCTGCAAGTACATGGATGGGTAGCTCGTGGGTGTTGTAGATCATTGTAGATTTTATAAACATGTCATGCCCCTCATTATCAGGAAGATAATCTGCTGTTAAGAGCTCCACCATACCGGTTTTATTCAGATGGTCCACCCACCATTCCAATGTATGCCAGTTATTCAGCTGATCAATCCAATGAGGCTTTATATCCTCCGGGATTCCATCCTGATATTCCTGATAGAAGCCGGGAAGGATGATACCGATCTGTCCACCGGGTTTTACGTTCCGAATCAGATGATTTGTGAGATAATCTTCTTCGGCAGCAAAGAAAAACAGGGAGTTTATGCTTACGATTGCATCGAAGAATTCATCCGCAAACGGTAATGCATGTGCTTCCGCCTTAATTGGATACACCAGATTTCCTGCCCCGGCTTCACATATCCGTTTCCAGTTATCCGTGGCATCGATCCATAGATCCGCAGCCCATACACGGCAGCCATATTCCTTCGCCAGAAATATGGAGCTGATCGCCTTACCACAACCCATATCCAGAATCTTCATATCTGCCTTAAGCTCCATCGCCCGAGCCAGAGCCTCCTGCAGCCATAGGCAATGGGAACCCATGGAATTCTCAATAATCCAGTCAAAATCATACTTCAGAGACAGCGGGTATTTCTCATTTCTCATAATTTCATATATTTGATCCTTTGTCAGATCCATAGAATAACTCCTTCCCATTTCCATACCAAATGCAATTAGGTTCGTTTATCTGTTCTGTAAATCATGATAAGCTGTCACGCTGAAAGTAATTTAACAGTCTTTTAATATCTTAATAAAATCATATAGATTACAGCGATGGAGATCAGGATCTGTACCGTCGCAAAACGGAATACTACCTGGGTATTTGACCATCCCCAGACCTTCCTGACATGATCATGGAGAGGAGTTCTGGTATCCTTCAGAA
Source organism: Bacillota bacterium (assembly GCA_023415595.1). Lineage (GTDB taxonomy): Bacteria > Bacillota > Clostridia > Lachnospirales > Lachnospiraceae > Mobilitalea. The sequence goes on along the minus strand of JAEZJW010000177.1, from coordinate 11,754 downwards.
TTCTGATTTTCAGGAAACGAAGCAGGAATATCTTAAGCAGCCCTAAACCGCCATCCAGTATCAGGACAAAGGCCACCGGTATGAATAACAGCGGGCTGCCCGTCTTCAAGATAGCTATACTGATGAACAATCCCATTGCCCTGGAGCCCGCATCCCCCATGATCATAATGCTGGGTGTAATGTTATACCAGAGGTATGCCAGAATGCACATGGAGAACAGTATAATCAAATAATTAAATTCCGAACTTTGCCCCTTCAGGTAGTTTATGAGGAATATCGTCATCAGGGACATGATTGCCAATAAGCCCGATAAACCATCCACCCCATCCGAACAGTTCGTGACATTGATCGAGGTCCAGACCAGTACAATTGTGCCGATCACAAATAAAACGGGAGGGATCACATAACTTTTACCGATTAATTCAACCGTTATCGTATTGTTATTGAACTGCAGATAGGATACCGCCACCATCAGTGCGATGATAAAATCCAATACGCCTTTCTTATATTCGCCCCAGGGTGTTTTCGCACAGTCATCCAGAAATCCTGTAATCATTGCTGCAGCTACATAAACCAGATATACGATGATTTCCCGATCCAATTTATTAAAAATAGCTGACGAGATGATTAACGCGATAATAAATAAGAACCCGGCACCTCTGGGTTTACCGGCGGATAATTTACCATCATGAGCAAATTCTCTTCCCGCATCCCTTGGAAGCAGCTTACCGCATCGGTAAAGCAGGAGGCAGGTAATTGTGAATGCGAATATGATACCGATCAATGCTATAAGTTTTTCATTCGGAACTTCCAGGATATTATAAATCATTGTCTCTTCTTCCTTTTACATGTGTTTTTTTGAGTACATGCGGACATGCACCGATTATGATTAGTTTACCATATATTTACTCCTAAAACAATATTAATCCTGCTGCGGTCCACTTCCCTTCTCCATTTGAGAGCATCAATCCAATACCTATATATTAACACTTTATCGGAATTTAGAAAATACAGAAAGTATATATAATATACTACAGATTTTCCAACCAGAATAATATCTGCCCTGCTGTCTCCTGATATCTCTGCCCAATCAGCAGTCCGGTGTGAGTAGAATTATGAATCCCGCCATGCTCTGCATTGAAATAATCCGCTTCCGCCCTGAGCCTTAAGTCATCCTCCTCACTGTTCACAGCCCGTATTACCAGAACCGGGCAATTAATCAGCTTATTGTCCACTGAGATACCGTCCACTCCCTTGATCCAGCAGCCGCAGGCCAGGAAAGCTCTTGAGGATTCCATGGAGAGATACTTTCGTTGGAACAGGATATCCTCCTCAGATTCATCAATGCTCGACTGTTCTTCTCTGTCCGGCGCCGGAACAATCATCCCCAGAGAGCCGTCTTGCCGTGCTACATAAGGTGCGCGGTCATAAACCTCCCGACATATGCTGGAATCGATCAGTACCAGACCACTGAGGTCCTCCGATTCGGCAATCTTCTGACCGAGAATCCCACCCAGGCTGAAACCGATCAGAACCGGAGGACATCCGGTTTCCTTTGTTATCTCCGTAATCACCAGCCTGATATCCGCCAGATAATCCTCGAAGGTAATCTTCGTCATATCCATGCTTCTGCTTTTGTAATGGCTCCTCAGATTCATGGCATAGAAGTTCCAGCTATTTCGGATGAAATGCGGTATAAATTTGCTCCACATCCAGCTCCCGGTATAAGCCCCGTGCAGGAATAACAAGGGTGGTCTTTTGCCCTTAGTATCCGTACTGCCCACTCCTTGATATACCTCCAGGAATAAATCATTCTCCCCTATATACTTCTCCGTATGGGGCGGCAAAAGTTTCGTATAATCCAACATAATAATTCCTCCTCTTCATTTTGTTTGATATCAAACTATTTGGATATAATTAAACCTAGAAGTTCTGATCTATCTTACTCAGGATCTGAAGCAACGTCTGCTTCTCCTCCTCAGTAATGCCGCTATAAAACACCTCGAGTAAATTCTTAGAGATAGCCTCAAATACCGGCTCTAATTCCTGCCCCTTCGCGGTAAGAACGACGTAAACAACACGGGAATCTGCCGAATCCCGTTCCTTCGTTACAAGGTTAAGCTTCACCAGTTTATCTACCAGGGCTGTTACCGTTGATTTATCCTTGCCGATCCTCCCGGCTATCTCAGCCATCGTCAGCCTCTTCTTCTGAAAAAGTGCATAAAGGATATCCCCATGGGATACAACGATGCCCTCCATACCATTGCCGGATAGCTCCGAAACGATAAACCCATTGACCTTCTGTCTGATTTTTGAAATTAATGATATCACGTCTCTTGTATTCATAGTTCTATTATAGTTTGATGTCAAACTATTGTCAAGTGTTTCTTTTGGTCTAATTTTCTGCATTCTGAATACCTGGTTTACAGTTTAGCTTGCTCTGAGACTTTCGATTATTCCATGAGCCTACCTCTATAATTTATAAGGAATATCGTTCTTTATCTTTTATAGTATATGTAGCCTTCCCTCTGTAATTTTTCGTCCCAGATCAGCTCCATAAGCTTTAAGTCTTCCCTATAATCCGTTTTGGATTCCTCTGTATCGTAATCTAGTCTCTCAAGAATCTCGATAATAAAATTCTCTTCCCCAAACTCGTTCCAATCCTTCTGTAACTCACGGTTAGGGTAATTTCCTGTCTGCAGCTTAAATTTTGCTCCGTTCATGACACCCTTCAGATCTGGTGTTGACTGGATGATACACATTTTCTTAATGATAGACCGGACTACATAAATTCCCATCTCTGTCTTTCTTAGTTTATATTGTTGTTTCAATTCATTTCTTCTGTCCAAGCTTTTAGTCTCCCTATTTCGTATTTACCTCTGCGAAGCACATTTCCTTAAGGATAGTGCGGTATCGTGCGCTCCTGGTCTCCTCGGAACATATGCTCATCTATCATAATATAACATCCGGGCTAGCACAATCAACTTATCGTAGAGACCTGTGCTTCCTGAAATAAAGACTCCTGAAATGTTATCCTCTTATTGATCATATCCACTTCGGTCTCTATGCCGTAGGGCAGGACACACTTAGGATGTGCATGGCCAAAGTTGACGTTATAAAGGATGGGTAATTCCTTATTATCGATTACCTGTTTATAGATCTCCTTATACTCCTCATAATAGGCTTCATCCTGGGGCTTCCCCACAAGAATGCCCTTAATTACATTAAATATTCCGGTTTTCTTAAGAGCCATCAGTTCCTCATGGAGCAGCTCCGGCGAGGGCTTCTCTTCGCAGGTCTCAACGAATAATATCCTGCCTTCCCATTCCTTAAGCTCAGGGAATAGCCGATACCTCTCACAGATTTCCTTCTGATCGGGATATCTCGTTGAGGTCAGAACATCATGCAGACTTTCCAGACAGCCTCCCAGAAGCCTGCCTCTGAATACTCCGCTTCCCTGAAGAACTTCGTAACCCCTGTTCTCCCTATGTACGTTTCGCTCTGATCCTACAGCAGCTTCGGAGAAATCAGTTCTCTCCTCATACCACAAGTCACTGGAGGAGTACTGAACTATCTCCTTGCCTGCAAAATAGCTTTCAAAGGCTTTTTTCGTATAGGGTAGCATTTCTTTCCCCAGTTCAGCCAGGTCGCAGATAAAATTAGGTCCATAATAGGATCTCATTCCCAAACGGTGGAACATCAGATGATTTATCGTAGTATCCGAATAACCTGTAAACAGCTTAGGGGACCTCTTAACCGCATCTGTAAACTCCGAATCCTCCATCAGATAAGGCAGCAGGCGATAGGTATCATCTCCACCGATGGCACAAATGATTCCTCTAATCTCGGGATTTAGTAATGCCTCCTTTAAATCCTGTGCTCTGGCCTCAGGATGGTTCTTAAGATATTCTACACCCTTCAATGCATTCGGCATAAATACCGGAGTCAGCCCAAATTCCTGTAATCTCTTAGCCCCCAGCTCCAATTCATGTTTACAGAAAGCCTCTCCTAAGATTCCGCTTGATAGACTGACAATTGCCACCTTATCTCCGGGTTTTAAGGCTTTCGGTTTCACCGGCTCCAGGGATGCCATTGCTGCTTTCACTGCATGAATCCAGGTAGTATCGAATAAGGGAGCCGCTGTATCTGCTTGCTTCACCAGAAGACCTAGTTCGGTACACCCCAGTATGACACCCTGGGCCCCCTGCAGTGACAGCATGTGAATGATTCTAAGGAGCTCAGCCCTGGACTCCTCAGAGATAACACCCAGACACAGCTCGTTATAGATAATGGAATTTATGAGTTCAATATCCTTTTCCTGCGGTATGACTACCTGAATCCCCCGGTCAGTCAGCCTGGATCTGTAAAACTCTTGCGTCATCGTATACTTCGTACCCAGCAAGCCTACCTTGGTGATTTTATTCTCTAGCAGCTGATCCGCTGTGGCATCTGCGATATGCAGGATCGGAATACTGATCCCTGCCTGTATCTGAGGAACAACCTTATGCATGGTATTGGTACAGATGACGATGAAATCAGCTCCGGCTTTCTCAAGCCTCTTCGCCGCATCTGCCAGTAGACGGCCACTCCTCTCCCATTCCCCTTTCGCCTGGCATACTTCTATTTCCTGAAAATCCACGCTATACAGCAGGCACTTGGCGGAATGGAGTCCGCCCAACCGCTCCTTGATCACTTCATTTATTATTTGGTAATATGCTGTAGTACTCTCCCAACTCATCCCGCCGACTAATCCAATTACTCTCATCCCGCTCCTCACCCTTCTTTGTATAGACCATTCCTGTTATATAATCTTCTGATCAGGATATATACACCATATTCTACCACTATTTACAAAGAATTCAATGGATAAAAAATAAGTGCTGTTAGACTTAATCATAAGTTCATAACAGCACTCATACTGACATTAGTCTCAAATAGGGTTCAGTAGCAACCCGATGATAAGGGCATACAGCATCACAAAACCAAGATAATAGATGAACTGCCTCCCTTCCAATATTGCTTTCACAGCCCCAAGGTTCGTTATCTTTGTTGCTGGCCCGGTTATCATAAAGGCTGCAGCTGCACCCATGCTCATTCCGGACTGCAGCCACTCGGCAAGCAAGGGTATCGTTCCCCCGCCACATACATAGAGAGGAACCCCAAGCGTTGCAGACATCAGGACTCCAAATCTTCGCTGGCTCCCAAAAAGACCGGCAAAGGCATCGGACGGCACATAGCGTTGAAATAATACGGACAGGATGATACCTGCCATGAAATAACCGCCGGTTGCTTTAATATTCCTTCCGATATTCTTCAGTAGTCTTAAGAACAGGTTAGGATCCGTATCTCTGTTTGAGACATTACCAAACCCGGTGAAATTAAAGAACTTTTTGCCCCGGTAAAAGATATGAATGCAGAGCCCTGCCGATATACCGCAAATAAAACAAGAGAAAACGCGGACCAGCAAGGCTGTTCTTCCAAGTGCCGCACTGTAGAACAATAGCTGAGGGTTTAACAGGATAGAGCTCATCATAAAGGCAGCCAGCCAATCATCCCGCATCCCTTTCTCTGAAAAAGAAGCTGCTATGGGAATGGTACCGTACATACAGAGCGGAGAAGCGATCCCCAACAGACTGGCCGGGATTAATCCAAAGAGACCCCAGCGGTTATCCTTCATTCGGATAAAGATATGATGGATCTTATTCTTCCCGAACACAGAGATTACTGAACCAAGTATTATGCCAATCAGCCAGTATTTAAAAATCTGTTCAAACTGTATCGTAAAATAGTACCATAGATAAACAGCTTCCCGCCTGATTACGTCACTCATCGATCATCACCAATTCATATGCCTGGCTTCCTATTCCCAGTTCCTCAGCATAATCCAGGGTATGTGTTCCATTCTTAGATTCAATCCGTCTCCTAAGGCTCGCACTTGTGGTTTCATCCGAGGCATATACCTGATCAACACAGGCTCTGTCCAATGCTACAGGATCAAGCGAGGCCAGTATCCCGATGTCCTCCATTACAGGGGCGGCAGGGCTGGAATCACAGTCACAATCTACGGATAGGTTATTCATGATACTGATATACAGAATATTCTCCCCGGCATCATCCACGATTGCTTTGGCTGCCTCCGCCATAGATTCCAGAAATTCATCCTGGCTATAACCTCCTCCAAGCCACTTATTCGTATTCCCGGTGCCGGCATTATGAATCATATTCTTGCCCTCCGGAGAAGCAAAACCGATGGACATATTCTTGATAGCTCCACCGAAGCCTCCCATCGCATGGCCCTTAAAATGAGAAAGGACAATAATGAAATCATAATTTTCATAGTGGGAGCCGACCAAATCCTCCGTCAGATGTTTTCCACCCGCTATCGGTAAACTGACAGCACCCTCTGAATCCAGGATATCTACAGAAGCATATTCTGTAAAGCCATGATCCTCGGCTGCCTGCAGATGTGCTGCGGTGCTGGCACGGAGTCCGCCATATGCAGTATTACAATCAACAAAGGTGCCGCCTACCGCCAGAACCAGATCCTTCACAAGCTCCGGTTTCAGATAATTATTCCCTCCGGGTTCTCCCATATGCACTTTAACCGCAACCTTGCCGGCAGCTTCTCGATCCAAGGTTTCATAGATCCGCACTAAACTCTCAGGACTGATCTCCTTCGTCATGTAGACAACTGATTTGCTTGCTTGTGATGTTTCAGAACTCGGTTTATCAGCAGGCTCCTGGATTTGTTCCTGGGAAGACTCATCCGGGATAACGTCCTTAGCGTTAGCCTCCGTGTTTGCTTCTTCAGGAGTATCCTTTTTAATTCCGCAGCCTGTACTGCTGATGATAAATATCAGAATAATTACTATTACAAGGTATTTCATACTTTTCATGTCCGTCCCTCCTTCTACTTGGCAAATAAATAAAGAATCTCATCTCACGTCCTGCAGACATATGTCTTTTAGACATATTATAAACTGATGACATTCTACCTGTCAATAAGGAGATCTACCTTATTTTTACTTTATTGTAATTCTCTTATACCCGGTCCAATTCCCTCAAGGTATTGATTACTTCGTCACTCCAATCAATATGAGCTTTGGCAATCAGCTGTCCAAATCGTAATGTAAAGTAACTATAGTAGTCACTCTGCTTGTCAATCGTTGACAGATTAAAATATTCAGAGATCTTATTGTATGCCGCCAAACACGCTTCCTTAGCACTTTTATAATCCAATAATAACTTGATATTATGTCCGATGGTTTCATTGCTTCCAAAGTATAGCTTGAGCAGCAATTCATTTTCACTCTCATGCCGGCTCTCCAGCCAACCTTTAAGTACCGCAGCTCCCTGGTCTGTGATGGCATAAACCTTACGGTCAGGCTTACCATCATTTTTCTCTATAGTGAAGGTAGCATTCTTCTGCTGTACCAGCTTCCGGAGTACCGGATATACCTGACCGTTACTGACCTTATAGAAATACCCTATTTCATGATCAATCTTTTTTCTGATATCATATCCTGAACAGTCACTGAGACTGATTATTCCTAGAATTACATAATAACTGGTACCTTCTTTCATATCATCTCTCCTCTGATAGCCATACTATATGTCTGTCCGACATAATAAGTATCTTCCTTCCATTATGGATTGTCAATCGTAAAATATGCTTCCCGTTTGTTGTCAGCATCTGTATTTGAAGTTCTTCCTGCACAAAGCGGAGGAGTTATTCATATGATATTGTGATGAAGCTATTACAGGTATAAGCAGAATGTATCAGAATAATTCTAATAATCCCTATTCTTACAATTCTTATAAAATGGGCAATACCCCGGACTTTGAACAGCAGCCTTATCAGAGCTATCCCTGCCCCTATGCAATTCCCCCATATCCATTTGTTCCGAATCAATATAATTATCGGAGTACTCCTTTTTATGCAGAACCATTACCGGATTACGGATATCTGGATTTAGAGGATTATGGCCCGGATCCCTTTGCTATTGACATCCACGAGGCAGCAATGCAGAATTCCACCTTCCGCACCGCATTATGGACAGGGAATCATCTCCAGCTTACCCTAATGAGTCTTAATGTAGGAGAAGACATCGGTTTTGAGGTCCATGAAGATCGGGATCAGTTAATCGGAATCGAACACGGGACCGGTATTGTCTTAATGGGCGAAAGCAGAGAACGTTTAGATTTCCAGGCAAATGTCGGGGAAGGTTATCTCTTTATCGTTCCCGCCGGAACGACGCACAACCTGATTAATACAGGTAATACACCACTTAAACTTTTTTCAGTCTATGCACCACCTCAGCACCCTTTCGGAACAGTCCATGAGACGAAGGAAGATGCTATGGCGGATAAGAAGTATGACTGAGGATTACAAATCAGAGGAACAAGTCGGTATCACCATAAGTCCGTTAAGCCAAAAGCACAGGTTACACTCCCTTCCTATATATTTTGTTTGAGGTGAGCATGGCCTGTGCTTCTTGTATATCAGATATCTTTTAAAATATTCAATAAGCTTTGTTCTGCCTTATGAAGCTCGCGCGCATTAATAAATACATCTGCCTGTAATGCCAGGTCGGATATTTCATCCATCCTTAAATTAGCTGCCATGCTGATGATGAGCTGAAGTACTCCCGGTACTTCGTCCAAATGCTTTTCCTGTATATAACCGAGTGCTTCATAAGTTAAATTACGTATTAAGCCGACTCCTTCTCTGATCAGCATTTCCGCACTATGATGATCCAAGCCTGTTACATTCATAAACCTAACTACAGAAGCCTCAAAGGACCGTCTGTTGACGGATATGGGTTTGTCCTGTAGGTATTGCTGGAGAACAGCAGCAAATCTATCTCTGTCCACCGGTTTACTGATATAGTCATCCATACCGGAAGCATAACACTTATCAGCATCTCCCTTCATAGCATTGGCGGTAACTGCAATAATTGTAGTATGTCGGCCGTCTTCTTCTGCTTCCCGAATCCTTCTGGTTGCTTCATAACCATCCATCACAGGCATTTGGCAGTCCATAAAGACCAAGTCATAATGCTTTCCAAGGCATGCCGTAACAGCTTCATTCCCATCTGTTGCAATATCACAATCAATCCCATGGGCTTTGAGGAGATCAATAAATAAATGCCTGTTCAGTTCTTTATCCTCAGCAAGCAGTACATTGTATATTTTGCTGTTTATTATGACAGCTTCTTTAGCCCCGGGAATAGTCTTACCATCCATATCTTTCGTTTCTGTATGAATCAGCGCCTTTACCAGACTGTCCAGAAGTTCCTCCCTCCTGAATGGTTTGCAGAGATACCATACATATTCCTTATCCTTCCTTCTAGCGCTTTCTTCTGATAATTGCTCCTTAAGGTCCATTGTGAACTGAACAATTGGTAGTTCCCTGATGATGGGAATTTTCTTGCGTGTGGCAGACAGCTTAATCCCCTCTCGCTCCAGAAGCATTCTATCTACTAAAACAGCATCCCAGCTAAGGCACTCCTCTCCAACCAGCTTACTGAGAGCCTCCGAGTAGCTTTCGGCTTCAATTACCATCGCTCCTTCTTCTTCCAGATACGATTTGACTATGTTACGATTAATCGCATTATGATCTGCCAATAATACTCTTTTACTTTTCAGTTCTGGGGCATTATGAATGGGGGTAGCCTTTACAGACGGATCTCTCTCCAATATTATCTCAAAGATAAATCTTGTTCCTTTTTCTCCGGGATTTTCAACCCGTATGCTTCCACCCATCATTCCCACCAGAAACCTACATATGGTAAGACCCAATCCGGTTCCGCCAAACCTCCTGCTGGAGGTTGAATCTGCCTGCGTAAAGGGCTGAAAGAACCTCTCCTGATCCTCTTTCTTAATGCCGATACCGGAATCTTCTATTGTCATCTGCAGACTGTACTGTGAAGTACTTTTATCTTTCAGAGCAGCCTCCAGCAATACATATCCGCTATCGGTAAACTTAATTGCATTTCCAACCAGATTACCGATCACCTGCCGTAATCTCGTCGGGTCGCCTTTCACAAGTCTGGGAGTATCGGAACTTAAATGCATATTCAGCTCAAGCCCTTTTTCCAGCGCACTTACCCTGAAGGATTTTACAGTTGCTTCAATCAGGGATCGCAGATCAAACGAGAGCTTTTCCAGTTCCAGCTTACCGGCTTCTATTTTTGAAATATCAAGAATATCATTAATGATTGTGAGCAGGGTATCTGAAGAGGCTCTGATACTTCGAATATATTCTGTCTGCTTCTTTGTTATGGGAGTCATCTCCAGCAGCTGAAGGAATCCCAAAATACCATTCATCGGTGTTCTGATCTCATGGCTCATGTTCGCCAGAAAAAAGCTTTTCGCTAGATTAGCAGCCTCAGCTTCATTCTTGGCCTTGATCAGTTCTTCCTCCATGGCTATCCGTTCTGAGATATCTAAAAATGAAGCGTTACCACATATGGGGATGCCCTGTTCAGAATAGATCACATTAGTCGTTGCCAGGCTATGCATCAGGCTGCCGTCCTTCTTCTTAAGAAGCAGCTCCCCACACCACCTTCCATCTACCCTTAAGTGCTGCAGCATCTCCTCCTGTTCTGTAGATCCGAGAAAAACCCAAAACAGACTGCCAATCACATCTTCATGCTCATAGCCAAGAAGTCTTTGGAATGCCTCGTTGATATAAGTTATCCTTCCTTGGCCATCAGTAAGAACAATCGCATTCAAGGCGGTAGCAATTGCCTTGTCCTTAATTTCAAGTTCCTTGTATTTATGTGACAGCTCCTCCGCATAATCATTTACGTTTTTAAAAAGCACTTGATATGGCCGTGTTAAATTCTCTTTGATCAGACAAATATAAATAAACACGATGGACGTCATCATCAAAAAATGACCAAGGAAGTTAAGAAAGCCATAGGGACCGGTGTATAATGTGAACGAAAGCTCAGATAGTATCTTAAAACCAATAGATGCCTGTAAAAGAACATAGATATTCTGTTCGAAGCTCTTTTTATATTTCCATAGCAGATAAGAAGATAGTGCGAGAATACCGCAGATGATGTACTCGCTCCAGATTTTAAATGTCGTCAGCCCGGAGCCCTCTATAAAGCAATCAGGAAAAACTCCATGAAATATACTTACTATGATCAATGCGGTGAAAGTAAGTGTAGCCCTCAACATTCTACTTTCATCCAGCCTTTTATCTTTATTAAGGTATCTCATGGCTGTTAGAATAGTAATACTCTCCGTATAGCGGGTTACGATCCAGAATTGGGTAGGGGTATTGGTCCCGTGCTCCTGAAAAACCCCCATTCCTGTGTAAGACAGGGTGTGAAATAATGTCAGTATTCCTATTGTAAGATAACCAATAGCCAATACTGTCATGAAATTATTCCTAGAAAATTTACGAGTGTTCCATCCGATACCAAAAATCGTCATAGATACTGCAGCACCTGCTAATTCGATAAAGGTATGGAGAATTAAGTAATTATATAAGCTTATATTATACATGACAATAAATATTAACAGAATAATTAAAGCACGTAGCATGACCGGTGTTCTCTTTCTGATTATTTCCCACATCTTACTTAACCTCTCTCTTTAGTATGATTTTCTTAAGACCCGAAGTCATTGAAGTATCGGAATTTACATATTAGTCCACACTTGGTATATTATAGCATACCTTATATGGAATTCAACAAATTATGAGCATTTAGTACTAATTCCGAGATTAGGGGTGACAAC
>JAEZJW010000095.1 GCA_023415595.1 Bacillota bacterium | reverse complement strand
GCATTGGCTACAGCAAGTCTATAATTGCTGGCCTGAAAGAGGGACAGATCATTCCGGTTATCTCCGAAGCAGGTGATGTGCCCGGCACCCAGATACTCCCGAAGATAGGTTACGGCATGATATTTTGATGCGTTCTTACTGAAGATCTCCAGATACCAGATATCTGTTGAGTAATTATCCTTATACATGACACTGTTCAGATCCGGAGTGTTCTCCACTACCGAATTGATCAGCTCCAGATTCTCCTTGGTATCCATAACAGTGAAATAGATCAGGGGTTCCTCCGCAAGGGTAGAGAAGTCATCCACCTTAGTGAAGGGTTTATTATACAGTCGTACCCTCTCCTCGTAAAAATCCCTCAGAGCACGGTTACTTAATTCCTCATAATAGGTGGACATCACACCATTCTTCATGGTATAGGCAAAGCCCTTCAGCTTATGGCTGCTGATGATGGACATTAAGAGCTTGGCGCTTTCCTTACTGAAGGTTTCCACCTTTAGGTATTCTCCCTTCGCAAGGTCATAGATACATACTCCATTCATCAGGATGATGGGCAACTGAATGGGAACATTCCTTAAGATTGGTCGGACTGAGGCTATGCTTCTGGCTGTAGCAACAGTAAACTGCACTCCCTGTCCGATCAGTTCATTCAATATGCGTACAGTTCTTGCGGACAGCTCAACATTTGGCTGCAGGAGAGTGCCATCCAGATCTGAGATATATAAGGTATTCATAATTGTCCGATCCTTTCGCTAATCAAATAGTTCAAAACTCCGGACATGCATGCGTGTATAAGACAAATACATGGTCCGGAGCTGAAGATATTATTGGTATTTTGGAAGACTGTTCTCCATTGCTTCATAGGCTTCGATCATCCGGTCAGTCCACGCATCAAATTCGGGATCCGGCTTCTGCAGCTCCTGATCGGTCAGGATATTGGCTATTGCTCTTTGAACTCCCTGATCGAATCTTACAGTCGCTCTATAGTCGGGGACCACCCTCTTGACCTTGGAATTATCAAAAATTACAGTATGGGTTTTATCTCCGAGAAGGCCACCGACCAGTTCGGGGTAGGCCTTTGCCAGGGTCTCGGATGGAATGTGAACGATATGCGGAGTAACCTTTAGGGCAGAGCCAATGATATCATAGATCTGGTTCCAGGTCAGGCTCTCGTCCGAAGTAATCTGGAAGGCTTCTCCGATGGCATGGATATTGCCCATCAGACCGATAAATGCTCTTGCAAAATCCGTATTATGGGTTAAGGTCCAGAGGGAACTGCCATCACCATGGACAATGACCTTCTTGCCTTGAAGCATCCGGTTGAGAACTGAATAACTGCCGTTCTTCCCATGAACAGCCAGGGGTACCTCATAATCGCCATAGGTGTGGCTGGGACGCACGATCGTAATAGGAAAGCCGTTTTCCCGGTATTCCTTCATCAGATATTCCTCACAGGCAATCTTATTGCGGGAGTATTGCCAGAAAGGGTTATATAACGGCGTGCTCTCCGTAATGAAGGGACTGGAGAGCGGCTTCTGATAAGCAGAAGCGGAGCTGATGAAGATGTATTGCTTTGTCTTACCGGCAAAAAGTCTGACATCCCTTTGTAAAGCTTCCACGTCAAAGGCTATGAATTCGGCTACCACATCAAATTCAAGATCCTTAAGCTTCTCCTTAACATCAGCTTCCTGATAAATGTCGGCTTCGATTACTTTAACTCCTTCCGGCACCCTGTTATTCCGGTTACCGCGGTTTAGCAGATATAAATCGAAACCGTAGGCAGGTGCCAGCTTTGTGATTGCTGTACTAATTGTTCCGGTACCTCCAATAAATAAAACCTTCATAAAAACCTCCATTCTGCCGATGCCCGCGAATTTGGGCGTCAGCACAAATTAGCCGTGTGAAAAATTTATTTTTCACACTTTCCTCCATTCTGCAGGGGAATTCTGCTTTTTGAATTCAAGGAATTCTGTTTAAGAATTCAAAGAATTCTGTATTAAAAATTCTTTAACATCTACAAATTTGGGCGTCAGCACAATATTGATAAGTGAATAGTAACAATAAACTTTGTGAAACAAGGAATAGCTCATACTGGTCCTTAAGTTCATCGGATCGGATGGGTCATCCTATGAACGGAATACAGAATCAAAGCTGTATCGCCGCCGATGAGCAGGAGACTGGCCAGAGCAGATTTTATATTTTCTGCAAGGAAGCTGCGGACACTGATAAATAAGCTCAATACTGCCAGAAGATAGAAGGAAAACAGATAAAGCTTGAGTCCCAGACCCAGCTTTTTGCCTGACAGAGAATAGAAAAATTCATAAGCGGAGTAAAGAGCCACCAGAATCGCCAGAATAAGGTTCAGCATGGTTCCATTTAACAGATAAAACATAAAATTAACCGCCATGAAAAGCGCCATCAGGACCCATTTGCTTACATTGATCAAGAGCTTTTTATCCATAACCCACCACCTTCCATCATTGCATGAAATTATCTGTGCCTTTATTTCCGATATTCCTCCCGGAGCAAGCCGAAGATATAATAATCGGTAATCACATTGATGATGACTCCCTTACGAATCATACCTTCCTTCTGAAACCCTAATTTCTCGGCAATCCGGACAGAACCCGGATTATCGGTAAAGCATCGGATCTGCATCCGGGTAAGCTCCAGATCGGAGAAGGCGAAGTCCACGACTTTCTCTCCGGCCTCTGTCGCAAAGCCTTGACCCCAGTATTGTTTACTGATGCGGTAACCGATATCAGCCTGCTTTTTCAGCTTAAAATCATATAGTACGATTTCGCCGATGACCCGGCCGGTTTCCTTCAGTTCCATGAGCCAGCTCAGTTCCCGTCCGGCCTTATATTCTTTCATGGTTGTTTTATAAGGGTAATCCGTATGAATCTTTTTCTTTGGTCTGCGTCTGCCATTTGTATCGTTCTTCTCGTCATATAGACCCCAGAAACGGTAAACACTGTAATCATTAATAAATTCCAGGCTGTCCCTGCCGTCATTCACGCTCTCCGTAATCTGACGCAGGATCAGCCTCTCTGTCTCAAGAACAGGTAACGCTTGAAAGCTTGTCTCAAAACTCATTCTAAACTCCTTCCATGTTTCAAATCAGCTCAGGTTATATTATCGACTAAAATCCTAATTGAAATTATCAAAGAAGATCCTGAAACCAATCAATAGCAGAAGTAAACCTCCGATCAGTCTGGCACGGATCCCAAGAAGATTCCCGAATTTCTTCCCGATAAATACACCGAAGGCACAACAGAAAAAGGTAATAATAGCAATCAAGAGAGATGCGATAAAGATATTTACCTGCAGTGCAGCATAGCTTACACCGACAGCCAACGCATCAATGCTTGTAGCAATCCCCTGCAGTACTAAATTTTTCAATGAAAATAAATTACGATTCTGGCATACGGCTTCCGGATGCTTCTGCTCCTTGATGGCTTCCACAATCATATTGATGCCGATAGCAGCAAGCAGGAATAGAGCAACAAAATGCTGATAGCGGCAAATAAAATCAGAGAAGGTTTTTCCCAAAGCAAAGCCAAGCAAGGGCATGAAGCCCTGAAAAAAACCGAAAGTGAAGGCTGTAGCAAGTACATGATTTTTCGTGATTCTGTTACCGCAGATTCCATTGGTTACTGCAACAGCAAAAGCATCTGCGGATAAACTGAATGCAATCAGAGTTAGGGATATGATGTCCATTGGCAAATCCTTTCCACATTGTTACCGGTTTCAAACTCACTAAGATATGTGAATTATTATGACAGGATTGCTATATATAATACTATGCGAGCATAGCAGGACATCATTACTGTTAATGTTCAAAGTATGATTCTTAGTAAAGATTACTAAAATTCTAGCATGAAATATAAGGAGAATCAAGAATTTTATGGATCGCTTGCGAAATATACCAATTTCGTATAAAATTATATTAGTATTGAAATATAATCTGTGCTGACGCCCAAATTCACGGGTGACGGCAGCTTGGAGGATTTTTAATGAACAATTATGTGATTGTCAGCGATGCGACCTTGGATTTGCCTGTTCATATCATTAAGCAATATGATATCAGGGTTATCCCGATGGGTGTGGATATAGACAATGTGGAGTATACCCATTATCCTGATGAAAGAGAGCTTTCCATTGAAGATTTTTACAGTAAGATCAAGACGGGAGCGGTAGCCCATACAACACAGATTACCCCAAATGTCTTTACAGAATACTTTACCGAATTGTTGAAGAATGGCTATGATATCCTATATATTGCATTCTCCTCGGGATTAAGTGGTACCTACTGTTGCGCTGAACTGGTAATCGAAAGTCTTGCAGAGGAGTTTCCCGACCGGAAAATCTACTGTGTTGATTCCCTATGTGCTTCCATTGGCGAGGGATTATTGGTTTTCAATGCTGCATTAAAAAAGCAGGAAGGACTTAAGATCGAGGAATTAAGGGCATGGGTGGAGGAGAATAAGACCGCTGCCCGCCACTGGTTTACCGTTAAGGATCTGTTTTACCTGAAAAGGGGTGGCAGAATTTCTTCTATCGAGGCCTTTGTCGGTACAGCACTTAAGATCCGTCCGGTTCTGAGTACGGACGATCAGGGCAAGCTGGTTGTTCTATCCAAAATCAGAGGTTCGAGAGCCGAGTTGGACTATATGATCGGTAAGATGGAAACAGAGGGTGTTCGGCTGGAAGAACAGACCGTTTTCATCGGCCATGGGGATGATGCCCCGCAGGCGCAGACCTTGGAAAACATGATCCGAAGTAAGAACCTGGTCAAGGATGTCGTGATCACTAAGATCGGTCCGGTTATCGGAACGCATACCGGTCCCGGAATGCTGGCACTGGTGTATATGGGTAAGAAATCATAAATTTTCCGTATTACATATTAATCAAGGTTTTGATTGGATAATATGAATTTCAATTGTGCGGCAATGGAGGCAGCTATGCGAATCGGAGGAGAGATTAAGAAGGACTTCCGGAATCCGGAGGAATGGCTTCAAATAGTGAAGGAAATGCGTTACAGTACAGTGCTTACCCCTGTCGACTGGGATACCCCGGCTGAGGACAGGGAGGCATATAGGGAGCTTGCCGGAAGGAATGATATCATCATCGGCGAGGTGGGAATATGGAGAAACCCGATCTCAATTAACCCGGAGGAAGCCAAGCAGAATAAGGAATACTGTAAACAGCGTCTGGCATTGGCGGAGGAGCTGGGAGCGAACTGCTGTGTCAATATCGTTGGTTCCAGGGGAGAGATCTGGGACGGACCCTATAAGGAGAATTATGATGAGGATGTGTATGCCTTAATCGTAGATACCACCAGAGAGATCATCGACAGTGTCCAGCCGGTAAGAACCTTCTATACGCTGGAGCCAATGCCTTGGATGCTGCCGGATTCTCCGGATTCGTATCTGAAGCTGATCAAGGACATCGACCGTAAGGGCTTTGCGGTTCATCTGGATTTTATCAATATGATTAACAGTCCGGAACGTTTCTTAAAACGGGATGCTTTCATTGAGGAATGCTTTACAAAACTCGGACCCTATATCAAGAGTATTCATGCGAAGGATGTCATCATGGAGAAAGCATATCCCTGTGTACTTCATGAGGTAATGCCGGGCAAGGGTTCCGTAGATTATCGGAAGGTTGTCAGACTGTGTGAGAAGCTGGGAAGGGATACAACGGTGTTCGTGGAACACTTAAGTACCCAGGAGGAATACCTGGAAGCCTCCGGCTTCGTCAGAAGCATGGCGGAAGGCGAAGGAATCAAGGTTTTATAGTGTAAGAGAGTCGCAGGAAGAAAGGCAGAGAAAACGATGGAACAGCAGCAGGTGAAACC
This sequence comes from Bacillota bacterium, assembly GCA_023415595.1. Taxonomy (GTDB): domain Bacteria; phylum Bacillota; class Clostridia; order Lachnospirales; family Lachnospiraceae; genus Mobilitalea. The sequence continues at coordinate 2,827 of JAEZJW010000095.1, read as the reverse complement.
TTATAAGAAGGAAGCGGATTATTCCTATACTCTGGGAGCATTTCCTACTTATGAACTGATTATGGCAAGACCGGAGCAGGTACGTAAGGTGGTAGTGCATTCGGGTTATACGGATATCCGGAAGCTGAACGAGCTATGTAATAAACACAGGATACAGATCGAGCAGAATGATAAGCTGATCACGAAGCTGAGCGACAAGGAGAACTGTTATGTGGCCGGTATTTTTAACAAGTACGGTTGTGAGCTAAGCGAAACCAGACCACATATCGTTTTGGTGAACCCGAGTAATATGGGTAATCTGGGGACAATTCTCCGCACAGCGGTCGGTTTCGGAATTTATGATATTGCAATTATCCTGCCGGGGGCAGACCTGTTTCATCCCAAGACGGTGCGCTCTTCCATGGGAGCACTGTTCAAGCTGAATTTCCGTCAGTATTATTCTTTTGCGGAATATCGGCAGCAATTTGGGCGGCATGAGATTTTTACGTTTATGCTAAATGGTGAGAAGACACTGACGCTGGAGGAATGTCCAAAAGCAGAATTATTTTCCCTGGTTTTCGGGAACGAGGCAACGGGACTCGATGACTCCTATCAGGAGGTTGGAACCAGTATCTTCATTCCTCAGTCTCCGGAGGTTGATTCCTTAAACCTGACCATTGCGGTTGGGATCGGAGCCTACGTATTTATGGGTAATCTAAGAAATAAATAAAATAATGCAAAAGCCGCAAATAGCGGAAGAGGGAGGCAGTATGAAACTGAATTATAAGCGGACTTTCTTTGTCGGACTTGCGTTTATGTCAATCTGTGCTTTCTGGGAAATGTATGACAATGTGGTGCCGAAGATGTTGGAGCGCAGCTTCGGAATGAAGGAGACGGCCACCGGTGTAGTGATGGCGCTGGATAACATACTTGCTCTCTTTCTGCTTCCGCTGATCGGCGCTTTCTCGGATCGGGTGAATACCAGATACGGACGAAGGATTCCTTTTATCGTTGCCGGTACAGGACTGGCTTCTGTGTTTATTATTACCATGCCCCTTGCGGAGCAGATCGGAAATCTGTACCTGTTCTTAGCTGCACTGGGTGTCGTATTGCTTGCTATGGGACTCTACCGGTCTCCGGCAGTAGCACTGATGCCGGATATCACACCGAAGCCTTTGCGCAGTAAAGCAAATGCGATCATCAATCTGATGGGAACGCTGGGGGGAGCATATACCCTGGTGGTGATCAAGACTCTATATACGGAGAAGGAGGGCTCTTCGAATCTGCCTGTATTCCTGGCAGTGGTTGCCCTTATGGTGGGAGCGGTTGTACTGCTGATTATTACGATTAAGGAGAGGAAGCTCTCCTTCCATTACCAATCTGAGAGGAAGGAGCAAAAGGATGCTTCCTCTGAGGTTTCTTCAGGTAATAAAGAACATAGTGAACCTAAGATGCCAAGGGAGGTACGAAGAAGCTTTATCTTCATCATGTCTTCGATCTTCCTGTGGTTTTTTGCATATAATGCAGTGAAATCCGCTTTCTCCAGATATGCGACCCATGTTTGGGGCCTGAAGGAAGGGAACTTTGCAGATCCCTTAATGATCGCCCTGATTGCTGCATTGATCAGCTATATTCCTATCGGTATCATTTCCACGAAGCTGGGGCGTAAAAAGGTGATCCTCGGCGGAATAATCCTGATGTCAGTGTCATATTTCATTGGCTTCCAGATCACCAGTTATTCCTTTTTTGTAAATGTAATTTTTGCATTTACCGGTATTGGCTGGGCAGCGATCAATGTAAATTCTTATCCGATGGTGGTAGAGATGTGTAAGGGAGCCGATACGGGAAGATATACCGGATATTACTATACCTTCTCCATGGCCTCACAGGCAATCACACCGATCGTATCAGGGTTTCTGCTGGAGCATGTATCTTACCGTACTTTGTTCCCCTATGCAGTTATTTTCTCCCTGGCCTCCCTGGGTACGATGCTGTTCGTCAAGCATGGTGATTCCAGACCGGAGAAGAAAGCGGGATTAGAAAACTTTGATACAGAGGACTAAAGCATATCTACTTTGAAGGAGCATAAGACAGATGTTAATTAAATTGATTATTGCAGCGGCAGTCCTCGTAATATTATATTTGCTTGCTATCATGCCGAAGCTTACCCGTAATCCGGGTTTAAAGAATCTTGACGGTTGGGTGTATGCCCACCGTGGGCTTCATAATAATAAGTCCGATGCACCGGAGAATTCTCTGAAAGCCTTCGGGCTGGCTGCCCACAATAATTATGGAATTGAATTAGATGTTCAGCTGACGAAGGATAAGGTTCCGGTTATTATCCACGACTATAATCTGAAGCGTGCCTGCGGTGTTGACCGTAAGGTTTCGGAGACCACCTACGAGGAATTGAAACAGTATCGCTTGTTCAAATCCGAGGAACGGATCCCAACCTTTGAAGAAGCTCTTAAGCTGGTGGGAGGGAAAGTGCCGCTGATTGTGGAGCTAAAGATTCCCTGGGGCCCCGGCGCTACCTGTGAAGCCGCATCAAAGCTCCTGAACGGTTATCAGGGGAAATACTGTATTGAGTCCTTTAATCCATTTGGGCTGGCCTGGTATCGAAGGCATTATCCGGGGGTGGTCAGAGGGCAGTTATCGACTGATTTTATTCGGGAGAAGATGGAGGGCAGTAAGCTCCAGTTCTTTCTGTTAAAGCACCTTTTATTTAACTTCTACACCAAGCCGGATTTTATTGCCTACCATCATATTTATCGGAAGGGGCTGTCCTTTACTCTGTGCAGGAAGCTCTACCGGATCAGGACGGTAGCCTGGACCATCCGGACGGAGG
>JAEZJW010000170.1 GCA_023415595.1 Bacillota bacterium | reverse complement strand
CGGACACGGACGCTCTAATGAAAACATACTATTATATAGTAGTCTATCCCTTCGGTTCTGTCAATACATATTTTTAAAAATAATAGCAGAAAATATACAGCATTATGGGTAATGTTACTCGTTTCTTATGATTGATCGGAGGAATTTGAGCTGACGCCCAAAATCGCGGTGGTAAGAATTCACAGGGCAGAATTTTTGTGCAGAATGGAGGTATATATGGATAGCAGGATCAGAACAGATTTGGCTCTGGAGGTAAGGGAAAGCTTTCCGGAAGACGATGTTGAAATCAAAGGAGTCATACTGACAGAGGATTATGACGAGGTAAATAATATCAGGGTAACCACAGTGGAGATTAAGGATGAAAAAGGTGCGAAGGCAATGCAAAAGCCCATCGGAACCTATATTACAATTGAAGCTCCTGAGCTGGCAAAATCGGATGAGGATTATCATCAGCCCGTATCGGACTGTATTGCGGAGAATTTGAGGAAGCTGGCGGGAAATCTGAAACAGGAGGAGGTTCTGGTCGTAGGACTTGGGAATAGAGAGGTGACTCCGGATGCCCTTGGCCCTCAGGTTGTGGATAATCTGTTCGTTACCAGACATTTGGTTAGGGAGTATGGTAAGGAATTCAAGGATAAGAACCGGTTGGGTGTTGTCAGTGCCATTTCACCCGGGGTTATGGCTCAGACAGGTATGGAGGCACAGGAAATCGTAAAGGGTATCATCAAAGAGACTACACCAAAGCTTATCATTGCTATAGATGCACTGGCTTCAAGGAGTGTCAGTCGACTGAATACGACGATTCAGATCTCGGATACCGGTATCAGCCCAGGCTCCGGAATCGGCAACAACAGAAAAGCATTGAATGAGGAGAGTCTGGGAACTAGGGTCATAGCGCTGGGTGTTCCGACCGTTGTTGGAGCTTCTACAATCGTTGCGGACACATTGACTAAGTATATGGAAAACAGCGGATTTTCCGAGGAGGATATCTATAAATTCATCTCTGAGGTGAACGGACAGCAGATGGAGAATATGTTTGTCACACCAAAGAATATCGATGAATCAATAAAAAGAATCAGCTTCACAGTTTCGGAGGCACTAAATTCCTGCTTTTCACAACCTGCCTAGGACAGGTACTAAATACAAGCTTTCCGAATATAATGAATCAGGTCTTATTGTAATGTCATAAGAATTCTGGTTTGGAGGCAGTCATGGGAAAATGGAAAAGATGGCGGGACAGAGGAAGGCTGCGGGGTCCGGTAATCCTCTTAGTAGTTGTCCTAACAATCATACTATTATATCGGCTGACCCTGTCCTTTTCAGATGATATTGGCCAAGCTGAGAATAGCATAAGCTCTATCCTGATGTCTAAGCTATGCATAAGAATCATGGAATCCGGTTCCTCCCTGATCAGCTATCAGTCTGTGGACAAGAAAAATGAGGATCTTCTGATGACGATGATCACCAGAGAGTTCCCTGCCTATGAATATACAGGTGAAAATAGGTCCCTGGAAGCCCTGCTTCAGGCACCCTTAACCTATCAAGCGGCTGATAGCTCCATTACTGATCCGGAGGAAGTCCTGATCAGCACGGCCTCTGATACAACAGCACCGCAGGAACAGACCGGAGGGATCGGTATCTATGATATCACCCAGGGTGAGCTTACCAAGGAGTATATTCTGACAAATGGAGCTGCCTATGACCGTGACAGCTTTCTGGCTTTGGTCTCGGAGGAAAACCGGAGCAATAGTAATTCGGATGGACAGCTGGCCGTCGGAGTAATGGAAGGTGATGTATTCATTGAAGAATCGGAGGATAAGGCATTAAACGGGCAAGGCTCCGATATGGAGGTTATGCGAAGCTATATCGGAAATACCTTCACCCTGGAGGATTTAAAGGACGTTAACTTCCTGATACGTAATTTCTATATCGTGGATCCGGATACCAGTATCACGGATGAATTATTTAGTTCCGAGAAGCTTTTGGGGAAGGATATGACGATTAAGCAGAAGAATGATTCACCACAGATTCTGATTTACCACACCCATTCCCATGAGGCTTATGCGGACAGCAGGGAAGGGGAAACTGCGGATACGGTTGTCGGTATGGGAAATTATCTGACACAGATTCTGGAGGAGCAATACGGCTATAACGTTATTCATGATACCACTGCCTACGATAAAATGAGTAAGGGTGACGCCAATCTGGCATATAATTATGCCTATGATGGGATATCGAAGATATTGGAGGAGAATCCATCCATTGAAGTAATGATAGATCTACATAGGGATGGGGCGGATAATCAGCGTTCCACTGTTCTGGAGGGGCAGGAAACCGCACAGGTCATGCTGTTTAACGGACTCAGCAGGAGCCCGAAGGGGCCAAGAACCAATTTGGATAATCCGTATCAACAGGATAATCTGGCCTTCAGTCTCCAGGTGCAGTTAAAGTCCCTGGAGAAATACCCGAAATTAATCTATCGGAACTATCTGAACAGCTACCGCTATAATCTGCATCTGCGTCCGAAGAGTATGCTGATCGAGCTCGGTACAGATAAGAATACTGTGGCCTCTGCGAGGAACGCCATGCCACCCTTCGCTGAAGTCCTGGATGAGGTTCTACAGGGGCCATAAGCGGACCTATCAGAGTAACAGTTCAGCCCTCAATGATATTAATCAGGACCGGGGAGAAAATGTTCCCATGGATGAGACGCGCCCGCTTAGATGCATTACGTAGCGGTACATAAGGTTCTAAATTACAGAACCTAAGTACCGACGAATGTAAATACTCACCATGGAAATCATTTCTCCCCGGTCCTGTATGATATACTTTATTAAGGCT
>JAEZJW010000167.1 GCA_023415595.1 Bacillota bacterium | reverse complement strand
GAAGTAAATCAGCTTATGCTATCGTTTGGTGTGGATAATCCATATGATGGTGAGGTACATATCATTGATCTGGATCATAACGATGCGTTTCTCGAGGTGGCTTGTTTTGATGATGGGCCAAGTGGAGATCCGGTATATAAAATTTTTAGGTATGACGGCAGTAATCTCTATGAATTGGTTGACATAGATGCATATGCTACGGTTGACGGAGAAGGCAAATTAATCTCATACTTTCATCAGAATAACTATTTCCGTCCGAAATTCTGCTCTGCCTGGTATGAGATCATAAATAATGGTATAGTGATGAAGAATAATAATATCGATCAATATTTGGGACAAATGTATGATTTTGCAGGCGGTGAAGCTTATTTCCTTCCTTACGAGGAACTGCCTGATCATCCTGATATCAGGTGGGAGGAAATGAAGTATTTTGAAGCATGTAAGGTAGAATTAATTGATATCTTTGGCTTAAGCGAGAACGACAGAATTTTAAACTTCTACTTTATTGAATTACCTACAGGAGAGACCGGTCTTATGTATTTCTGGATAGGGGATTGATGCATCCTATGTTAAGAAAATCATACACCCATATGATAAGGGGATTCAGGCCCGAATAGGGATTGAAAAATAAGAAATAGCGAAATATCCAGGAAATGTAGGGGATATCGTCTAATACAAGCAAGGGCAGAAACCATAGAAAATTGGCACTGCCCTTGAAAATTAAATAAACAGACTGGAACATGATAGGATCTGACAACTAGAAGGAGAGACTATGGTAACAAAAAATGATATTATAAAGTTTCTTGAAAATATAGAGATAAAACACGACGATACCATCCTGATACATACATCACTAAAAGCAATCGGTGGATTGGACGGTGGTGCAGATATGCTAATTGATGCATTTTGTGAGTATCTTCACAACGGACTGTTCCTTATTCCCACACATACCTGGGATGAAGTTCTTCCTGATAAGCCTTTCTATGATGTTAAAACTTCAATGCCATGTATTGGTACGTTACCTTGTGTAGCTGTGAAACGTAAGGATGGGGTACGTTCACTTCATCCGACACATTCGGTTGTGGCTTTTGGCACAAGAGCGAGAGAGTATATTAAAGGGGAAGAAATGGCTGCAACTCCAGCACCTATAGGTGGTTGCTGGTCAAGATTATACGATGAGCATGCAAAGATATTGTTAATTGGAGTTGGCCACGATAAAAATACATACTTTCATGCTGTTGATGAAATGTTACATATACCAAACAGGCTAAGGGAAAGTGCGTTTACCATCACGATTAAGGATGAAGATGGAAAGACGCATACCACACCCCCCTTTCATACCCACTTTACAAAGGGTATCTCTACTTGTTGTTCTGACTTCTATCCAAATTACAAAAAGCCCTTGGAGGAGTTTGGTGCAGTAACATATTCGATGCTGGGAGATGCAGTTGTATATTGCTGTGATGCAGTGAAATGTTATAATGTTATACGTAGATTATGGGATAATTCAGATCATGATTTGTGCATAAGTGAGGAGGAAATTCCGGGTACTTATTATATAGATAAATGAATGGAGACAGACATGATTTATTTAAGAAGTATTACTTTTCCGAATGCTGACAGGGAGTTTGATTTTATTCTGGGCATTCAAAGAACCTGTTATGATTCGTATTATCCATTTCGGATACTATCAAAGAATGACCTTGACAGGCTTGATTTTGAGCCGGTTACCATACTATATGGCGGAAATGGTTCGGGAAAATCGACAGCACTGAATATCATTGCGGAGAAGACCGGCATCAGCCGTGATACCATTTACAATAAATCGAATTTCTTCCCGGACTATGTCAGATTGTGCAGTATCAATACGGAAGAGGATATTCCGGAAAACAGCAGAATCATTACAAGCGATGATGTGTTTGATTTTATGTTGAACATCCGTAACTTAAACGAAGGGATCGATCTGAAGAGAGAAAATCTGTTTGATGAATACCTGGATGCAAAGTATTCACAGTTTCAGTTGAAATCTATGGCAGATTATGATCAATTGAAGAAAGTGAATGACGCCAGACGTAAAACCCAGTCCCGCTTTGTAAGAGGTAAATTGATGGATAATGTGCGGGAATATTCTAATGGGGAAAGCGCATTTCGTTACTTTACTGAAAAAATCGGGGAGAATGGACTCTATTTACTTGATGAACCGGAAAACAGCCTTTCTCCTAAGCGACAGATGGAATTAGTGAGCTTCCTGGAGGAGTCAGTAAGGTTTTTTGAATGTCAATTTATCATATCAACACATTCCCCATTTTTGCTTGCCATGCGGGGAGCAAGAATCTATAACCTTGATGAGAATCCTGTTACTGTAGAACGTTGGACAGATTTGGAAAATGTACGCACCTATTTTGACTTTTTTAATGCACATGACAAGGAATTTCAATAGTACTACAATGTTATCAAAATATTTTGAAGGGAGACATATTATGTTGGAATTTAAGTATGATACACAGCTATTGATTGAGGGAAAGAACCTGGATGAAGATGTTATTAATGATTATATTGCGAATAATTTTGAAGGAGACTGCTTATTAGCAGTTGGAGGGGATGACTTGATTAAAATTCATTTCCATACAAATGAGCCTTGGAAGATTCTTGAGTACTGTGCTTCATTAGGAGAGATTTATGACATTGTGATAGAGGATATGGATAGACAATCCAAAGGGTTGCATGGCTAAATTTCAATTGCCAGCCGATGGAAGATATTGTATCATACAATGAACTCTAACTAAAAGAGCATTCTCAATCAAGCGGCGACTCACCTCAGTATTGTATTCTGTAATAGAAGGAGGTGCTTATAAATGCACGCATGGGAACAAATACAGCAGACCATAGAATATATTGAGAATCATCTGGATGAGGATATCGATATTGAGAATCTAGCCAAGATTGCCTCATTATCCCCGTTTTATTATCAACGTCTATTTAGCCGACTAGTTAAAAAACCGGTTGCCGAGTATGTAAAGCTTCGCCGTATGGCAAAGGCAACCGTTTCTTTGCTTCAAAAAGACAGGCGGATCTTAGATATCGCGCTTGACCTTGGCTTTTCCTCACATGAACATTTTTCTCGTACATTTAAGGATACTTTTGGGATGCCCCCGGATGAGTATCGCAAGAATCCTATCACACTGAACAGAATGACAAAACCAGAGCTTTTACTTCATTATGTTATGATTGATGAGGGAGTACCATTAATAACAGATGGAATTGTTCTGGAAATAAACAGACAACAGATTTCGGAACCCATCTATTTTACCGGGATGAACATAGATATGCCTGTTCAATTTGTAGAAGGACTTGGAACAGAATCAGGTGCTGACCCACTGGATACCCTATGGAGTAGCTTCCACGAGCGGAAGAAAGCCATCCCGGAATTATCTGCGGATAGCGAGGAGATTGGCGTGGCGTATCCCAGCTCCGTGGAAGGGTGTTTCAGCTATTTTGCAGGTGCAAGATCCGGGCAGATTGCAGCTTCCTATGGCTTAATGAATTGGGAGCTACCACTAGGTAAGTACGTCGTTTGTTCTTTTGAAGCGGAAAACTTTGAGGCTCTTGTTATGGATGCTCTTTACAAAGCGCAACAGTATATGTACACTATATGGTTACCAAAGCACAAATTACAAACTGATGTATTCTGTGCAGAGCGATATGCAAGCCATTCCCCTGAAACTACACGTATGGAAATTTGGCTAAAACTGATTGAGTAGATAGATAGCATTGCACCGTGTAGGCATCCAACCACACGGTGCTTTTCTGATTCAGATCTCGGGATTTCTTTGTCACTGAAAGGTATGTCAAGGTTACTCCCTAATAAAGGACATTGGTAATTATTTCTGATTTTTTTACCTACTGTGACGAAAGGGGCTACTGAATAGTTATATAGATAGTGGAGCGAGGATCCACCTAATATTTATTATCTAAGGGGAGATTATATATGGATATAAGGAAACGTGTTATACGGGTTGTTGTAACAGTATTTATCACATTATCGTTTGTGGTACTGGATATTTCACCATACACTCCAGTGGCAGTGCAGGCGGCAACGGTTAGTCAACCATCGATAACAATCAAAAAAATTCCG
>JAEZJW010000155.1 GCA_023415595.1 Bacillota bacterium | reverse complement strand
TTATGCCCGAGATATTGTGCAGATACTACCGCTCCACCGGTAGCCAGGGCACCGAACAGACCAATCAGAAGGATATTAATACTGTCAACCAGGGATACACCGGATACAGCAGCCTCCCCAACTCTGGCCACCATCATTCCGTCTGCTAATCCGACTGTGACTGCAAGCAGCTGTTCTATGATTAAAGGGATAATTAACCTGATTAAATATTTTCTTGAAAACATCTTATCACTCCTAAGCCCGGGTAAAATCTAAATAAATGGGGGGGACTGTACTCCTATGAAATAGTCAGCTCCCCCCTAAGTTACCTATAGTTTATCATGTAAATATCATTAAATCAATGTATTATCTACTCCTTATTACGGCTTTAAAACTATTGTCCAATCTTTATATCAGGATTCTTCATGAGAAGAACACCTATGAAGTTCATGGCACTTTTCTCTTCCAGATTCTTGTCCAGTACTATGCGCCTCTCATATAGATTGTTACCGGATTGATAAATCATTACAAGAAAAAAATGATTATACTTTGCATAGGTCAAACCAAATAACGTAGCCTTCCTTGTTTCATTCAGCAGAAAAACCTTTTTGATGCTGTCGATTGTCAGATAAAATTTCCTTAAGTTGTTATCAGTTCCGATGACGTATCTTCCTGCAATGCCACCCCTGCTCAAAGGGCATAGTGTCATATATTCCTGTTCAAATGCTGCTATTTCCTGTGGCTGTAAGTTCTGGGTCGCTATTTTGTAACCTTCCGTCGAACGTAAATAGGATAATTCCGGCATTCTTCATTAACCTCCTGATAGCATAAAATTTTCTATATTATACCACAAAGTGTTAAAAAAGTGCAAAAAAATCCCTCCATCCATCATATCCTGACAGACGGAGGATGATCTTAAGATCAGATTACTTCGTTAGTTTTTCAACTTCGCTTACTTGTCGCTTCGATATCCCGTCATCGATATCCGTAAATTTCTGATTCTTCGCTAAGTCAATGGATTCGGTTGCTCTTGTAAAATGTTCATCATAAGATATTTTTTTCATTTTCTTTGATACGGATTTTTTAGAATCATCTGATTGTACACCTTTTTTAAACATACATAAGCCTCCAATCTGTCTAAGAATTCTGCTATGCAAAATACTTTACATCGCGAATTTTAAAGTCGGCACAATATTTGCAAAGTGAATTGCTACAATTCACATTGTGAAATATCAATTTCACATTTGCCTCCTGAGCTTATTATACCATTTTTAGGTTAATCTTTCAATATGGTCATAATGAATACTTTAACAAAAAATCACATACGGTGCGTTGTAGGCTTACAGTACCTTGGACAAGAACTCCTTCAGTCTCGGATCCTGCGGATTCTCAAATAATTCTCTCGGAGTATTATCCTCCTTTATCGCACCCTCGTCCATGAAGACCACACGGGAGGCTACTTCACGGGCAAAGCCCATCTCATGAGTCACAATTACCATGGTCATTCCATCCTTAGCCAAGTCCTTGATCAGATCAAGAACCTCCCCTACCATCTCAGGATCCAGCGCTGAGGTAGGCTCATCGAACAGCATTACCTCCGGGTTCATCGCCAGAGAACGGACGATAGCGATACGCTGCTTCTGACCTCCGGAAAGTCTGGAGGGGAACTCATTTGCCTTATCGCTGAGACCGATGCGCTCCAGCAGCTTAAAGGCAATCGCTTCTGCTTCCGCCTTGGTCTTAAGCTTAAGGTTAACCGGTGCCAGGATGATATTCTGAAGTACTGTTTTATGCGGAAACAGGTTGAAATGCTGGAATACCATTCCCATACGTCTGCGGTGAAGATCGATATCCACGTGCTTGTCTGCCAGATTTACCCCATCGAAATAGATCTCGCCATGGGTAGGCATTTCCAGAAGGTTTAAACTGCGGAGAAGAGTGGATTTGCCGGAGCCGGAGGGACCTATGATGGCCACCACCTCGCCGCGGCTGATATCGATATTGCAGTTATTCAGGGCTTTTACCAAGCCCTTGTTATATTCCTTCGTAAGCTCCCTTACGGAAATTAATTTATCGCTTGTCTCCACGTCTCATCCTCCTTTCAATAGCCTCAATTGCCTTGCTGGCGGGATAGTTGATGCAGAAATACACCAATGCTACGAGAACATAGGGACCAATCGTGATGTAGGTGGTTGAAGATACGGTCTTAGCCGCCCACATGAGTTCCACCATACCAAGTGTGGAGCAGATGGAGGATTCCTTCACCATCGTGATCACTTCATTTGCCAGAGCAGGTAATATATTCTTAATTGCCTGAGGAAGAACCACAAGCTTCATAGATTTCGTTGCTGATAATCCAAGGCTTCGTGCCGCTTCATTCTGTCCTGCATCCACAGCCAGGATTCCTGCACGAAAGATCTCCGCTACATAAGCCGCACTATTCAGTGCTAATGCCACGACACCCGGAATGAACATGGAGGTGTTAATAAAGCCAAACAGATAAAAGGTCGGTATCTTAATATAATAGAAAAGTCCGAAATAAACCAAAGCCAGCTGTACTAAAAGCGGAGTAGACCGGAAAATCGCGATATACATTCCTGCCAGGCTTCTGACGAACCATGATTTGCTTAATCGCATCAATGCCAGCAGAAGGGCCGGTACTACCGCAAGTAAAACTGCAATCACAGAAATAAAAAGGGTATATTCCACCCCTTGTACAAATAAGGATAAATATTTCGGTAAGAAGGTAAAATTAAAAAAACTTGTAGGGCTCATCTGCTTCCTTTCTTAAAAGCAAAGGTGTAAAGCTTCAGGTTCCTCTTTACACCTTTGCATCGTGAACAATATAATTATTCGATTGCTTTCGCGCTCAATTCATCAGCTTCGGCAATCCATTTATCCATGGTACCATCACCGGTTACAGCTCCGATTGTCTTATTGAAGGACTCCAGCAGTTTGGAAGGATCGTCCTTCTTAACTGCAACTACATACGGAGCAGCTTCACCCAAAGCAACTTCTGAAATTGCCAAGGTATTATCGCTGCTTGCATACTGCTGAGCTACAGCGCCGTCCAGAACGATGGCATCACACTTCTTATAAACCAGGTTATTTACCAGGTCCGTAACGGAGGATACTGTTAACAGGGTAGCTCCCGGCATATCATTGGTTACGATGTCAGCCTTTGTTGTACCCATCTGAGCACCAACTGTCTTATCCTTGAAGCTGTCAAGGGAGGTATAATTTGCAGCATCCTCTGCTCTTACTAAGATCATCGGAGGCAGGTCAGTGTAATAAGGATCGGAGAAATCAGCAACCTTAGCACGCTCTTCATCCTCCTCGATTGCAGCGATAACCATATCAATTTCGCCCTTCTGAAGGGAAGCCATCAGATTATCAAAGCTCATGTTAACGATTTCAAGCTCTTTCCCTGCGTCTTCCGCAAGCTTCTTAGCGAAAGATACATCGATACCGGCATATTCCTTCTCTCCGGCATCATTAAGTACGATAAATTCAAACGGGGGATAATCAGCGGATGTCCCCAGTACCAGCTTCTTGTCATCCTTCTTGGAACCGCATGCTGTCATGCTAAGTACCATGACAAGAGCTAACACAGCTACTATAATTTTTTTCATATCTTTATCCTCTTTTCTTTCTATATTTAACCTCTTATGAGTTATAAGATTCCTCCGTAGATACTGTAATTTTGAAGTTCTCTGATCAGTAAGTCATTATCCACATTGCCTCCGCTGATCATCAGAGCAATATTCTTTCCGGGGAGCTGATCCCCATACTGAAGTACTGCAGCAATCGGAACCGAGCCCGAGGCTTCGGCTACAATCTTCTCGTTCAGAATGGCGTGTACCATGGCCTTACGGATATATTCTTCCTTAACCTCCAGATGGCCATCCAGCCAATCCTGCATCTCAAAGGAAAGCTGGCCGATTCCTCCCACCATGGCCTCACAGACGGATTCTTCCGTCGGGTATTCATGATATACCCTGTGATCTCTGATGGAGGCTGCCCAGGCAGGACAGGCTTCTGAGTATAGACCTATTACCTTGATATTCTTATTCCTGCTCTTAGCTGCTACTGCGGTTCCGGTACTAAGTCCTCCGCCGCCGATTGGTACCAGGATCGTATCTATCTCCGGATTTTGCTCCAGAAGCTCAAGGGCTGCTGTTCCCTGGCCCGCATAGATGACCGGATCATTATCCCATCCGTCGATGAAGGTGAGTCCGCTTTCCCTGATGTACTTCATTCCTTCCGAATGTGCTTCATCATAATTATTCCCCTTCATAATGACTTGCCCGCCGTAGTATTTGATTTTCTCAAGCTTACTTACGGGTGTCGTCACCGGAACGATGATTTTCACATTCTGAATTCCCAGCTGCTTTGCTGCATAGGCAACGGATATTCCATGATTACCGGAGGAAATCGTGGCGATTCCGATGTTCTTCTCCCTCTCGGTCAAGGTTAACAGCTTATTAAAGGCACCTCTGATCTTAAAAGCTTTCACCGGTTGCTGGCATTCCAGCTTCAGAAATACATTATGCTGTTCATTACTTAGGTAGATGGATTTCTCTAACGGAGTCTTAATTACATAATCCTTGATCCGCTCTCTTGCTTCTTCTATATCTGATGATTTCAATCTGTAATCTTTCATTATAATCCCGTTTCTAATCATTCAGCGGATTAAGTCCACTATCCAATTAATTATTACAAATAACCTGTTCATTTATAATTACATCTAATATGTTTAATTATAACACAACCTATGATTATATTTCCACCGTATTTATATATAATTATTCATCTAATATACAAGATAAATTTATTAAAATCAACTATTTAATACGATTTTTTCATTAAAGCATTTCAGAATACACCAATTTATTCATTCCTCTACATAAATATTACAAATCAAAATACAAAGAAAATAACTATTTATTCGTATATTGGCCAATTTTTACGTAAAAACAAAGGGCTGTTTCATAATAAACGTAAATAATACAAGAGGCCCTATATGTTTCCCATAATGCACTATTTAGAAGACATGATGTCATATTTGTGTAGTTGATAGCGGACATTTATGTCCGATAACAACATACAAATATGTCGTTGTGTCTTCTAATTAGTGTGTGAGGGGAACATATATGGAGCCTCTTGTATTTCTGGGCCATTAAGAAACAGCCCCTTGATACCAACTCAAAAGCCCATCAGGTCTGTCGCACTCCATCCCCAGTTCTGGATACTCTCCATAGAACACCTGTCTCAGAAATGATCCTTCTGGGATCTAAACTATCAGAGATCCCATAGTCCAGTATATACATCGCATGATCCGGACCGAATTTTACATCGACCGGCCTGCCTAAACCGCCCTCACCCCTTATATTTGCAGGCAGACCGGATTTATTTGAGATAAAAGTTACTACTTCTCCTGTCTGCATATTAATCCTGGATACTCTATGGTTCACACCTGCATATGCTGCACTCGCTCCCATGGTACTCGGTCCGTAACTGCCATATTCGGCAATAAATACATCTCCGTAGAATCCAAAGCTTTGATTATAATTAAAATCAAAGCCGATGACACTGGAATGCGGTGGAAACCTTGTAAAAGGCATGGGTGGCTGATTAGGATGGCTTGCTAATAAAAACTCAGGCTGACTTCTTCCTTCCGGTTTGAACTTCGGTAATGTCACCGGTTCACCGGCAGAATAATCCGGCCATCCATACCATATCCCGGTTCGAATAAGTTGAAACTCATCCGGTGCATTCGCAATCGGCCTGCTGCCCCTGACATCGTAACCGCGGTTTGCTGCAAATAACCTGAAACTCTCATCAAACATGACATGGACCGGATTACGAAGTCCCCAGGCTACCAGCTCCAGCTCCGTTCCATCCCGGTTTGCCCGGAGTATACTTCCTGATGCCTTAACAAATCCCTTTCTTACCTCATATGGTGTGTTCTGTACACCATAGGGTGCAAATGCACCAGTATATATGTTATCAACTGCCATATTCAGCATATTATCCGAAATAAAATTCTGTCCGTTCAGAATGATATCAGCAGCCGGATAATCACATAAAAAAGGATGGTTAAAAACCCATGGGTTGTCAGTCCCCACCACACCGGAATTTGTTGCTGTACCCAATCCGAAATAGATCTTGTCATCGGCTCCAATGGTAACATTACTGATGCTATTGTCTCCATTACAGGGTAAGCCGGCTATGATATCCTGTCTCGATCCATCCGGTTTCAGTGTAGTGATAAAGCCTTTATGGGATACATAGATTGTTCCATCCAGATAGCTGATCCCGGAAATAGGTACTGAGAAATTTTGTGCGATAATCTCAACCTGGCCCTTGTTTACTCGGATAATCTTCGCTATTCCGGTGTTTATCCCTGCTTCGGCGATATATAAATCTCCCAGCTCAGAAAACGCCATACCGATTGGGCTATCCAGCCCGGCCATTAAGATTTCCAGCTGATAACCAGGAGGCATATTGATATCCATCGGATTAATATCCCGAAAGACCGAATCTCCAGAAGTGCCATACTCCGATATCTCTATATTATTGCATTTATAACAGCCCATTGATATCACCCTGAATTCCACATCACTATATTCTATTCATAATAGAATATTTGGCGATAACCCAGGCTCATTCCTTATCAATACATAGGAAGAAATGTTACTGTTCAAAGTTCTATATTGTTGTGTCATTATGTAGGTCATAATGCATTACATATACCGTACTATCCTTGACACCAAGCTTCATCTCTACCTCCTTTATCGTCGTATATTGCAGCGCAGACCAAAAGTGCTGAGCGTTATGATTATCCTTAGCCACTCCAATTCTTAGTGTCTTAGCTCCCAAATCCGAGGCGGTCTTCGCCAGCCCTTCATGGACCCTCTTCCCAAGTCCCTTCCCCCGCTCACTTGGGTCTATCATAAGGAGACCTATCATCCATATCTCCTTACTGGGATAATCTAGGATAAGGTCCATGACTCCTACCAAGGATGAACTCTGGTTGTATATACCAAGAACGACTTTATCCTTGTGGTCTTTATCAGGGGGGAGCTCGGTAATTATCTCGTGAGCTGCATCCGGCTGAGGAGCTCTTCCTTCAACAATTTCATAATAATCCGAGCAGCTCTCGCATAAGCGCTGCAGGCTTTCCTCCTCCTCCTCCAACGTAATTCTTCTCATTATATAAGGTTCAATATTAATATCCAAGATGATTATTCTCCATTCTTATTCATTAGTCACTTTTCCGACCGGGGCCAGATAGACTACGAATTCATTATCGTTTTCATCGGAGGGCATAGAATCCAAGCCAATCAGTGAATCGATCAAGACCTGGTTATAAGCGCCGATGGCACAAGTTCCGCAGCCTATCGCTTCACAGGCCAGATATAGGTTCTCACAGACATGACCTGCATCCAGCAGGATATATTTATGAGCGTCAAGTGTATAACGCCACTCACAACGGTAAGGCATCACACTCCATACAAAATCCACTGCTGCATTTCCCAAAAATACCTGACCATAGGTCGCTTCGCTAATACGATCGGATAGATTCTCAAGCTCTCTGATAAACTCAAGCTTATGCTCCAGTGCAAGATAATGATATAAGCCCGGTTCCAGACCCTCAACCCGGTGAACGAGCAAATAGGTTTCAAATGGATGCCTGGCTCCCGCAGACGGAACATTACGCAAGGTAGCCTGATTTTTCTTACCTATCACCTGCTTCACTCCCTGCGTTGCCCACAGAAGAAAAGACAGCTCCTCCAGTGTAATCGGCTGTTCCGTATATTTTCTTTTACTTGTCCTGTTATTAAGTACGCTGAGAAAATTGTTATTCCGGATTACGTGATCAAAATCTTTTGTTAGGGGTATGACCTTTGAACCATAGGAGGCTTTCTCCAGGGGAGGCTGAGGCAAGCCCTGAGCCTGGTCACTGGGATCGTCCCATTCATACGAGCTTTCTTTCATCGCCTCCCGCAGCTCCATTATTTTTTGCTTCATATTATCATTCATCGTGATTTCTCCTTATTAAAGTCTGCTTTCCTTATTGATTGTTCAGACATTTTTTAAATCTACATATTCTCTCCATATAATTATAATATATTAGATTTGTAGTTTTCAATCATATTAATTCGCCAATCACCTCCTGTGGTTGGCGTAGTTTTTATGATAAATATATTTTATTCACCATACAGCCAACATATATTATATAAAAACTGTGTGAGTGATATATGCCTTATAATCTTAGCTATACCCAAACAGACATGGGAAGATATCTTAATCCTAATGATATCACATTAGAAAGAGGATACCGTATCGAAGTTTTCGCCGATGGGCTTAATCTTCCTACCAGTATGCAGTTTACGCAGGACGGTGATATACTTATTGCTAATTCAGGATATATCACTGGAAAATCTGATATCTCCATCCTGAGAAACGGGAGATCTGAACTATTTGCAGAGGGCTTTCAGGCTCCACTGATCGGAATAAATTATAGAAACGGTGAATTATATGTCTCACATAACACAGCAATCTCATTAATAAGACGGGATGGCAGCAGACAGGACCTTGTGAGAGGATTACCCAGTTACGGTGACTATAGTAATTGCAGAGTTGATTTCGGAAGTGACGGCAAGATGTACTTTGGAGTTGGAACTGCAACGAATTCAGGAGTTGTAGGAAATGATAACCTATGGCTGCAGGAATTTGCCACTTTCCATGATTATCCCGGCTCGTATATTATTTTGAATGGGCAGAATTTCCCTTCAGGTAATATTCTTGGTAATATTAATGAAACCACCTATACAGGAGCCTATAGCATATACGGAGAAGTAAACCAAGCCTATGAGATGCGAAAGGGGTTGACAAAAGCAACTGGAAGTATTCTTAAGGCTAATTTGGATGGTTCAGACTTAGAGCTTGTGGCCTGGGGACTTCGCAGTATTTCCTATTTGAAATTCGATTTACATCAGAGTCTTCTTGTATGTAATAATGGATACGATGTCAGAGGCAGCCGGCCTATTGCCAATGCATCGGATGAATTCCTTATCATTACAGAGGGAAACTGGTATGGTTTTCCCGATTATTCGGGCGGTGAACCCGTTACCTTGCCCAGATTTCGGCCTGAAGGCGGTCTTCAGCCTGAGTTCTTATTTAATAGTCATCCAATGATTCCGCAAAGACCATTTGCCATCTTTCCGCCGGAATCAACTATTATTGGATTTGATATCAATCAAAACGAAGCTTTTAGTAATGTCGGCGATATCTTTATCGCAGAATTCGGATCAGTCCAGTTAAGGTTTATTGGCAGTTTCTCATTCCAATATCCTTCTGCAGGATATAGGGTTTCAAAGATCAACAATTTTGGTGCTGTCAGTACATTTGCCATTAACAAATCCGGCTTTCCGTCTTACATAACAGGTGAAGGCGGGCTTGGAAGACCGGCTGATATCGCCTTCGGACCTGACGGTGCCTTGTACATATTGGACACAGGTACCTCACTCCGGGAGGATCCCAGTTCCATTCTTCCTAACACAGGTGTTATCTGGCGAGTGACAAGAGAAATATAAGAATAAATCCTTCTGTTCATCTTAACCGCTGGATAAACAGAAGGATTTTAGTTTGCTCTTCAGAGTGTATTCTGATACTATTTATTTACTCTGACCTGACACCTCAAGATAAAATGCCGCAAAGGATGCATTTGCATAGGGAACCAGCCATAAAAATCCAATAAAAAGGGTACATACACTGAGTAGGAACCAACCGATAAAGCTGATACCGAGGCAGAACAGACGCCACTTATTACCCATCATCATTTCCTTCGAGCGTCTGATTGCCTCCAGGATATCGATGGACGGATCCTCTTCCATAATATAAAATGCCATCGAGTAGCTTAACGCCGCAATAATTCCCGGTATAATCAACAGGATCGCCCACAGGACTGTAAAAAGAGTTATCACCAGACGAAGACCTAAGGCTTTTAAGAAGATATCCATTCTGGAGAATAGGTCTGTGAATTTCGGATCTGTTCCTTGAATCAAATTTTTGTTAAAGCGGCAATAGCCAAGCTCAATGGCTCCACCAATAAAAAAAGTGATTAAAGCCCATATTAATGCTACCGACACGATTGCTACGATTATTACAAAATATTCTCTGCCAAAATCTGGTATGTTGAAATCATTGACTCCATCTCCTCTCCCGCCAGACGAACCACCACCACGGGAAATAGCTCCTAATAAGAGTGCAATAAATCCGGTCCATACTGCAAGTCCCCATTTCCCCTGCAGTGCTTCCCTCGCCTTTTTGCGAAAATCTGCTGCCAGTGACATATGATATCCTCCCTTTTTAAGTATTTCATCATTTTCCTTTTCACCTATATACTAACAATTTATTTCTCAGATATCAACATTTTATTTTCCTCAATATCCCAACCCCATCATATATTCAGGCAGATAAGAATTTACAGCTCTCCTGTCCGATCATGTAAGTATACTACTTAAGATTCTTTGTGCCACATTGTCCCAGGAATATTGCTTACAGTAAAAGGCAGTATTGTTTGCAACATTATTCTGAAAGGTATTATTGCTAAGCAGAATATGCATTTTTTCGGCAATCTCGGCTATATCATCATCATCAATCAGTAATCCATTATAACCATCCCGGATGAAATAAGGCATCTCATATTTCCTTCGTCCGATACAGGGTAAACCATAACACAGCGCTTCGATAAATACTAATCCGTATGCTTCAAATCTGGATGGCATACAAAAAACCTTGCATTTTTCCAAAACAGCGCCCAGCTTGTCACGATCTAATTTCCCAAGCAGAATTATATTGTGTTCCTCATATTTACTGTCCATCGTAATATTCTCAGGTCCAACTATATATAGTGAAGCATTCTCGAGATATTTCTCACGAAGCAGATGAAAGGCTTCCATTACCAAGTCTCCGGCCTTCCGTTGAAAATCAAACCCTATAAAAATAATAGCATTTTCTTTTACTCTTTCACTCGTCCTTTTGTTTACTTGAAACTCTGGATTTAATCCACCTCCAACCGCCAGGAATTTATCCGTAAGCTCCGGATACAGTTCTTTCATACGCTTTGTAACCCATTGACCCATAAAAAATACTTTTGAAGCTTTTTTATACTCATTCCTTTGAACCCTTATTCTGCGCTGCAACTCCTTGTCTGACAGATTAATTCTCGCACCACCGCTTGTTTTATCCAGGTTCATGCTTAACTCATTGATGGAATCTGCCAGTACAGCATAAGAAAGATCCTGATATATATAGTACTTATTATGTATTCTTACATCAATGCCGATTTCAAGTACGGGATTATTCCTGTACTTATTCAGCAGAAAATTTGCTTTCACGCTTAAGATTAGATCGTGAACTGTACCACAAATCAAACCGAGATGTGATAGCCTTGCTATTCCCCCGAGCCGGATACATAACTTATCGAGGTGGCGCAATACTCTATCTTCCTGCAGATCCAAAGTGATAATATTAACATAGTTCGATAAGGCTTTGGATAAAGAATATGAGGTTCCTGACCATGTACCTTTGGGATTTTTCCTATCGACTCTGTACATAATAATTAAATCTTTCATACCTGTACCTCCCCCATCTGCTATTGTATAAAGAAATAGTCAGATTACAGAGTATGACAAACTCCGGACAGTTTATTTTTACTATACCTATAATATATTCTTCATTTTTTCGATATATGTATCATTCTATCATTTTCCCTATTTCTCTTTTTCTTAATGTTCCGGAATCACCTATCCAAATGGAACCTAATAATAAGATGGTTCCTGCCATTTGCAGCAAATTCATTCTATCTCCTATAATCAACGCAGAAATCAGCAATGATGTGAGAGGGTCGATATAACTCAAAACAGCGATACTCTGAGCTTTCAGTCCTTTCATCCCTGTAAAAAACATATAAAATCCTACTCCCCCATGAAGGATACCCAGTAGAATCATCAATACTACCGCCTTTCCTGTGAGAGAAGATAAATTAAAACTGTCCGTAAACATTACAAATAGGAATAAAATCATAACTGCTAATCCCAGCTGCAGAAGTGTATTCGTCAACCCATCCAGTTCCCGAATGAACTTATTAATCAGTGTTAATGCAGCGTAAAAGCTCGCTGCTATGAGCCCATATCCAATCCCCAATAAATGGTTTCCGTTTGCTTCCATTCTGCCATTTTGCAATATAAAGAATAATCCTAACAGAGCTCCGCCGATACATACTGCTTTTTTGACTGATAATTTTTCTTTTAAAATCAAAGGTGAAAGCATCGTAACCAGAACCGGTGCAAAATAGTAGCTTAATGCCGCATTGGCTATTGTAGTTTCTTTATACGCCTGAAACAGGAAAATCCAGTTTCCGCTTAACGAAATACTGGCCAAAAGCAAAGTCATAATATTTCTCCTGACCATTCCCCAAGGCACTCTCTTCTTTTTACATATACAGACAACCAGCAAAGAAGTTGCCCCGATCAGGCTTAAAAACATTGCTATTTCACTGGAGGACAATCTGATATATTTTACAAATACTCCGACTGCGCCAAATATAACCATAGATATCACAAAATACAGCTTTTCTTTCACTATAAGGAACCTGCTTTCTTCTGATTTTATATTGCTTATTATTGATTTGCTTGAATAAATCACATTTATAAGGTAGCATATACATATGAATTACATAAGCGAATGTTTAGCATGATAAGCATGATAAAATCAGATATTAAAGGAGCGCTCACATATGGATATGAACATACAAAAGTATATGGCTTTTGTCAAAACAGTTGAATATGGAAGCTTCACTAAGGCCGCCGAAAAATTGAGTTATTCCCAATCCGGCATAAGCCGAATGATAAATGATCTTGAAAAGGAATGGAATGTCTCGCTGCTAGAACGTGGACGTACAGGAGTGAGTCTTACTTCCGACGGGTTGAAGCTTCTGCCGTTTGCCCAAAGCGTATGTAATGAATATCAGAAATTACAGGCGGAAGTAGATGATATAAACGGTCTGCAATCCGGGCTAATTCGAATTGGCACATTTTCCAGTGTTGCAACACACTGGCTCCCGAATATAATAAAGGAATTTCAGAAGGACTATCCCAATATTGATTACGAGCTATTATTAGGTGATTATACAGAAATCGAGCGATGGATTTCAGAGGGGCGTGTAGATTGCGGGTTTCTTCGGCTTCCCACTCATCCGGAGTTTGATACCGTATTCTTAGAACAAGATAAATTACTTGTCGTATTACCGGAAAGTCATCCACTGGCGGACTGTAAGTTCTTTCCCATAAAAGCGCTGTGCGACTACCCCTTCATGCTTTTAGAAAAGGGTGCTAAAGCAGAAATATCCGAGATATTTGAAAGAAATCATATTGTACCTAAAGTACATTTTACTACCTGGGATGATTATGCCATCATGTCAATGATAGAAAGCGGACTGGGGATCAGTATTCTGCCTAAGCTTATATTACAGCGAATACCGTATCGAATAGTAACAAAGGAACTAGATATACCCGCATATCGTAATATCGGTCTTGCAATGAGAAACAGCAATTCTTTATCGCTTGTTGTTAAGCGGTTTTTAGAATATATAAAGTACAGAAACAGCCCAAAATAACTGGAATTAATCCATGTAGTTTCTCTTCGAGTGAGAAAATATAAAAACCTCCATACAATTCCGTCATGGTTATTGTACAGAGGTTCTAATAGTATATGTTTTTACAGATCAGGTTCACCAATTAAATTGCTCAATAGCAGAATTCTATTTACTCATCCCAGTTATGATATACTTCCTGTACATCATCATCCTCGTCAAGTAAGTCAAGGATTCTGTTCATGTTCTTAACATCCTGCTCATCCTTTAATTCCACCCAGGTCTGGGGGATCATGGAGATATCTGCAGAAGCCATGGGGATACCTGCTTTCTCAAGAGTCTCGCGAACTTCACTGAAGACGTCGGGATCTGTAAGAATCTCAAAGCTGTCTTCTTCCTCTGCGAAATCCTCTGCTCCTGCATCGAGGGCTAGCATCATAAGGTCGTCCGCAGATTTCTCGTATTCTTCCTTATCGATGATGATCTGGCCTTTCCGGTCGAACATGAAGGATACACAGCCAATGGAGCCTACGTTTCCGTAGCCCTTGGTGAAGGCATTACGAACATTAGCAGCTGTCCTGTTCTTATTATCGGTCAGAGCTTCCACGATGATTGCCGTACCGCTCGGGCCATAGCCTTCGTAGGTGACAGTTTCATAATTAACGGCATTAGCATCTCCGGCAGCCTTCTTAATGCTGCGATCGATGGTATCGTTCGGCATATTATTGGATTTTGCTTTAGCAATGATATCCTTCAGACGGCTGTTTGCATTCGGATCTGCTCCGCCTTCTTTTACTGCTACTGCGATCTCACGGCCTAACTTCGTGAAGATCTTACCCTTGGTAGCATCATTACGTTCCTTCTTATGTTTAATATTAGCGAATTTTGAATGTCCTGACATATGAATTCTCCTTATTCACTCTATACAATATGTGGTCTTATCCTTTTTCCTTAAACATTCTAGCACTGTTTCCTCGGTTCGGCAAGTAAAACCTATCAGTGTACTATATCATTCATCCTGGATATTTGTCTGTGATACAGTTCACTAGTTCTAGATAACTTAAAAATTGGGAGCAGGAACGAATCCCCCTCCCCTATGCAGACCGGAATAACCGGCCATAGTTAATGATTAGAATTATTAATATTTCGATTATTCCGCATTATTGATCAGCTTGCTGAGTTTCTCCATCACGCTGATCGTATCATCTACAGACCTGATTGCACAGAGGATCGTGTCATCACCGGCGATGCAGCCAACGATTGCGTTCAGCTGGAGTGCATCTAAGGCTGCTGCCACTGCCATAGCCATACCGGAAACCGTCTTGATTACAAGAATATTCTGAGCCATATCCATAGAGACGAAGCCATCCCTTAAGACTCTCGTGAATTTCTCACTCATACCGGGTTCTGACTTCTGCAGCACGATGTATTTCTGTCTTCCGCCATCCATTGCCACCTTTGTAAGTTTCAGCTCTCTGATGTCCCTGGATACTGTTGCCTGAGTAACGTTATAACCATCCTGCATCAATCTCTCTGCCAGCTCTTCCTGCGTCTCAATATCATATTTGTTGATTAACTCGATTATCTTACTCTGTCTGCTTATCTTCATATCCTTAAACCTTTCTGAGTATATATATTTGTGAAGTGTGAAAATTGCTCTTTATTTTCACACTACGCTATTACTAAGCTTCGATCGCAGAATCTCATATATACCGGACTGATTAAGCTTGATCAGCTTGGTATTATATCTCGCTTTCTTAATCAGAATTACGTCATCCGTGCTCAGATCGTAGACCTTTTGTCCGTCGAAGCTGGCACTGGCTTCTGCCTCCTGGGTCTTCTTGCTTTTTCCCACAACTACCCGAATCGTATCACCGGCAGACACCACGATACTTCTTGGGCTTAAGGAATGGGGACAGATTGGTGTAATCACCATAACATCAGCGTGCGGACTGACGATTGGACCGCCTGCCGATAAATTATATGCGGTGGAACCGGTGGGAGTAGAGATGATCACTCCGTCACCTTGAAAATTATCCACCAATTCATGATTCACATAGATACCTAGACTGATGATTCTTGAAAAGCCTTTTCTGGAGATGACGATATCATTCAAGGCATATTCTAAGGTATTGTCTTCTCCCGGCAAAACATTGGGATTATGATAGAGGATCTCTCCCTGCAGCATCAACCGTTCTTCCAGTCTATAATCCTCTTGAAACAGCCGATCCAGGGCAGATAATACATTCTGTTCCTCAATCTCTGCCAGGAATCCCAGAGTACCAAGATTCACTCCAAGAATCGGAATATTTCTGGTCATCAGATCATTCGCCGTGTGGATGATGGTACCATCTCCACCGAGCACAATCGCACAGTCAACCCCCTGTGCTGTTAAGGGATCCTTACGGAAGGAGGACACCTGGGACAGGATAGCCTGTCTTCCGGCCTTCTCAATATAAGCTGCAATCTTATTCGTTACACTAAGATCCTTGTCTTTCTCTTTATTCGTAATAATCAGAAAACGATCCATTCCTATATTGCTCCCCGCTTAATCCCGACAACTATGGCTTTTTCGATTTCTTTGCACGGAAATAATTGTAAATACATGCATTGTTTCGAATAATTATTACCTAGAAAGTCTATCATAGAATTCCATAAATTTCAAGCTATCTTTCTCTTTATATCGCCATTCCGGCTTAAATATTCAGATAATTAAGAATACTGTTTCATTTTCATTTCTATTAGGCTTCAGTCAGGCGGCTATGGGCCTGATCAACAACCGACCGGATCTTATCCTCCGGAATCAATCTTCCTTGCATTCCACCGGATAATTTCTTCATATATAATAAATATTCAATATTTCCTTCCGGACCCTTAATCGGTGAGTAATCAAGGTCGATACAGTCATATCCGACAGAATGTGCATACTCCACAACCTGTTCGATTACTTCAAGATGCACCTTGCTGTCCCTGACAACACCCTTCTTACCAACCTTCTCACGTCCTGCCTCAAACTGGGGCTTAATCAGACTGACTACCTCACCCTCTGCAGAAAGCAGTTCCCTGACGGGCTGCAGAACCTTCGTAAGAGAGATAAAGGATACATCAATGGAGGCAAAAGCAATCTCATCCTTAACTTCTTCGGGAGTCAGGTACCTGATATTCGTCTTCTCCATGGAGATGACCCGTTCATCCTGCCTGAGCTTCCAGGCCAGCTGATTCGTTCCGACATCAACAGCATACACCAGAGCAGCCCCATTCTGCAGCATGCAGTCCGTGAAGCCGCCGGTAGAAGATCCGATGTCCATACAGATCTTACCCTGAAGAACAATTCCATAATTCTCTATGGCTTTCTCCAGTTTCAAGCCTCCACGGCTCACATATTTCAGAGGATTCCCCTTTATTTCAATCTGCACTTTCTCCGGGAAGGTGCTTCCGGCTTTATCCTCCCGTTGTCCGTCTACGAACACATTGCCGGACATGATGATTGCCTTCGCCTTCTCCCTGGACTCAGCCAGATTCCGATTTACTAATAGTACATCCAAACGTTCTTTCATAATACTCCTTAAATAACCGTTCCTCCTAATACAGGATTCCCTTTATGGAAAGTATCATCAATTATTGATTTCCTTCCTTACTCTGGCAAGAATACTCTCGGCATCCAGACCAAGCTTATGATATAACTCACCTACACTGCCTTGTTCGACGTACATATCGGGAACGGAGATATTGATATGTTTGATCTTCCGTTTCCCTGTCTCACAGAGATAATCCGATACCTTCTGTCCGTATCCTCCGCTTCTGACATTTTCCTCCATTGTGATAAAGGTCCTGTGCTTCTTCGCAAGCGTATCCAGTAGCTCCCGATCCATAGGAGAGACGAACCTTACATTCACCAGGGTAGCTTTCTTTCCTTCCTTACGGAGTCCTTCTGCCAGCTCAGCCCCTGTCTTAACCATGCTGCCCACTGCCAGGATCGCAATACCCTCTTCCTGGTGCAGTACTTCACTCTTTCCGTGTTCGATCGGGGTCTGTATCTCTGCAAAGCCCTGATATATCTCACCCTTCGGATACCGGATCGCTACCGGTCCAGGATATGTCAATGCATAGGAAAGCATCTCACTTAGCTCTGTTCCGTTCTTCGGAGCAAGGACAGTAAGATTCGGGATATGGGACAGAAATGAGAGGTCGAAGGTCCCCTGATGGGTCTTTCCGTCCCTTCCTGTAATACCGGCACGATCGATTGCAAATACGACAGGCAGGTTATTGATGCAGACATCATGGATAATCTGATCGTAGGAGCGTTGCAGGAAGGTGGAGTAGATCGCAACCACCGGACGATAACCACCCAGGGCTAATCCTGCGGCGAAGGTTACTGCATGCTCCTCCGCAATGCCGACATCAAAAAACCGTTCCGGGAATCTCTTCTTAAATTCGGATAATCCGGTTCCATAGGGCATGGCAGCTGTAATTGCAACTACTTTATCATTCTCCATGGCATTCTTTACCATGGCATCTGAAAATATCTTCGTATAAGAGATGCTCTTATCCGTCTTGATCGGTTTACCGCTCTGTATATCAAATGGGTCGATTCCGTGGAACCAGCTCGGGTATTTCTCTGCCAGGGAATAACCCTTACCCTTCTTTGTAATTACATGTACTACCACGGCTTTCTTCGCACGGGCTGCTGCCTGGAAGGCTTCCGTCATTTTATTGATATTATGTCCGTCAATCGGTCCGATATAAGTAATTCCCAAGTCCTCGAATAACATATTGGGTAGCATGAAATACTTGATTGCATCCTTGGATCGCTTTAATCGGTTCACAAGGGTTTTACCGATTCCGGGCATCTGCGTCAGGGTATTTTCCATCGTTTCCTTAAAGCCGGTGTACTTTGAGTTCGTTCTTAATTTTGCGAGATAATTTGCCATCCCTCCGACATTTTCCGAAATGGACATATTGTTGTCATTCAGAACTATCATCAGGTTGGATTTTAGTCTGCCTGCATTATTCAAAGCTTCGAAAGCCATACCTCCGGTCAGTGCGCCGTCTCCCAGCACTGCAACGATCCTTTCTCTTCCTCCGCTTAAGTCCCTGGCTTTGACCAGACCGAGCGCTGCCGAAATCGCAGTTGAGCTGTGGCCTGTATCGAAGGCATCGTATTCGCTCTCTGATATCTTCGGAAAACCGCTGATACCGTCCATCTGTCTTAGGGTTTCGAACTGTTCCTTCCTGCCGGTTAACAGCTTATGAATATAAGCCTGATGACCGACATCCCAGATCAGTTTGTCCTGGGGCAGGTCCATAGAAAGATGCAGTGCCATCGTCAGCTCCACAACACCTAAATTGGAGGCCAGATGTCCTCCTGTCCTGCTTACATGGTTCACCAGGAACATGCGGATCTCTTCCGCGAGCTTCTCGTAATCCTGCGGTTTAATTTTCTTTATGTCATTTGCCTGATTTATCATATCAAATAACTTTGGCAAGTTTCATCCACCTCGATTCCAGCAGTATAAATCTCTGCCGTTTCCTTTGCTTCTTTACTAGTTTTCTCTGGTTATCAGTTTTATGATCAACACTTTTAAATACTCATTCTGACGGTTTAAGGACTCGAAGGTATTGACTGCTCTTTCCGTGAGCTCCTTCACCTTATCCTCAGCCTTACTAATATCCATCAGAGTGACGTAAGTGATTTTATCGTTTTTCTCATCGCTGTGTACCGGTTTTCCGAGTACCTCAGTACTGCCGGTAACATCCAGGATATCATCCTTAATCTGAAAGGCAAGGCCGATATCGGCGGCTATCCCTTCTATCTTAAGAACATCTGCTTCCTCTGCTCCGGCAAGGATCGCTCCGATCATCATCGAGGCTTCCACCAGTGCTCCGGTCTTCAGACGATACATCAGGTCCAGCCGGGCTTGATCTATCTTGTTCCTGCTACCCTCCATATCGATGACCTGGCCACCGATCATACCATGAATTCCTGCCTTAACTGACAGGACATGAAGGGCTTTCATAATCCTTCTGTAAGAGGAAAGCTCCTCCTCCGTATTCCCGGCACTAACCAACCGGTACGAAGAAGCAGCAGTTTCGAAGGCATAATTAAGCAGACCATCACCTGCCAAAAGTGCCATGGCCTCGCCATATACCACATGGGTTGTTTTCCTTCCTCTGCGGTAGTCATCATTATCCATACTGGGAAGGTCATCATGTACCAGAGAATAGGTATGGATCATCTCGATCGCTGCCAGAAAGGGTTCCAATAAGGACTGTTCCTTCCCTCCAAACAAACGATAGGTTTCCAGCATCAGCATCGGGCGCAGACGCTTTCCTCCTGCCAGCAGACTGTAATTCATTGCTTCCATCACAGTCTTCTGTTCACCCTTTTCCAACGGTACATATTTTTGCAGAATAGTTTCGATATCTGAAACCCTATTCTGCCGTTCTGCATCAAAGTTCATTCGTCTCACCATTTCCGCTTAAGATGATTAGTTCCTTTTCCACCTGATCAATGGAATCGTTACAGGCCTTGAGCAGCTTCATTCCTTCCTGATAAAGCGTGAAGGAATGTTCCAGAGTGATATCTGGCTTCTCAAGTGAACCGATTATCTCGCTCAGCTTCTCAAAGGACTCCTCCAGTTTAAATTCTTTATCTGCCATATGATCTCCATTCTATCCCTTTTGTTCGGGCTGCTATCTATAAAATACCTGCCTGATCAGGGATCTATATCAAAATCTTACGCCAATTGTTGCTTTCCTTCTATCTGCTTTTCCAACTTTTGCCTGATTAATGTGCATTTTCCGGATTTATGATTCTCGCTGTTTCTCACTGATTTCCTCCACCCTGGTCCTGATGTCGCCATCCAGTAAGGAGATGGTTAATAGCTCCTTCGGGGATACTGTCTTGATGCTCTGCAACGGTTTGTTATCCTCTCCTACTACCAATGCATAGCCCTTGCTCAGCTTAGACAGGGGGGAAAGACCCTCCAGTTTCGCAATATATAATTCAAGTCTGTGCCGCTTCTCCTTCAGCCGTTGGTTCATCCGGTTCTGAAGTCTCTGTTCCATATCCATCAGAAGCTGGCGCTTCTGTCTGATCTGATAGGCCGGGCTTGCATAGAACAGCCTCAGTTTCAGTTCTTTCAGCTTGTTCTGTTGATATGTAACCTTCTGCACCATGGCCTTTGTCAGGAGTCTCTTGTAATCATTCAGTTTACCCAGATAGGACATATAATCATTCACCGCCAGCTCTGCCGCAGCCGATGGAGTCGGTGCTCTAAGGTCCGATACATAATCGGATATGGTGATATCTGTTTCATGCCCTACCGCAGAGATGATCGGAGTCCAGCAGGCATATACTGCCCGTGCCACGATCTCCTCATTGAAAGCCCATAAATCCTCGATCGAGCCTCCACCCCGTCCGATAATGATGGTGTCGACACCGAGCTTGTCCAGTGCCTGAATCCCCTTTACCACACTCTGTGCCGCTCCCTCACCCTGTACCTGAGCCGGGTATAAAATAAGCTGAACATAAGGGTTTCGTCTTTTGGAGATGTTAATGATATCCTGAATGGCTGCGCCTGTGGAGGCAGTTACGATACCTACCTTCTTCGGATAGGGAGGAATTGGTTTCTTATGGGCCTGATCGAAGAGACCTTCCGCTTCCAGATCCTTCTTTAATTTTTCAAAGCGTTCATAGAGTAAGCCCAGGCCATCCAGCAGGATCTCTCCTGCATAGAGCTGATACTTTCCGTCACGTTCATAGACATTAATACTTCCGAGAGCAATTACACTCTGCCCTTCCTCCAAGCGGAAGGTAAGCCCTCTTCTCTGTCCGGCAAACATGACGCAAGCCAACTGCCCCTGAGCATCCTTTAAGGTGAAGTAGATATGCCCGGAGGTGTGATATTTACAGTTCGAGACCTCACCCTTCACATAGATATGGCTCAGGATTCGGTCCTTGATAAACATATTCTTGATATACTGGTTAATCTCTGTAACCGAGTAAGCCTGATTCATAATAACTCCAATTCTATCCCCATCAAGCCAGCTTAGCTAAAATCCCATTCACAAAGCTGGGAGAGTCGTCACCACCAAAGATTTTCGCTAGTTCCACTGCTTCATTGATTGCAACCTTAACGGGAATGTCATCATCATAACGCATCTCAAAAACTGCAAGCCGAAGGATTGTAAGGTCAACCTTCCCCATACGGTTCAGTTTCCAGCCGCTGGCAGCCTCTGACAGAGCCTGATCAATCTCTCCGAGCTTGTCCATCACTGCACTAAGCCTGCCGGTCAGGTAAGCATATTCCTCTACCGTTGGTTCCTTCAGCTCAGCGATATATAGCTCCATCTGTTCCTTTAACTCATTTGCCTCATAAAAGTCCTTACGGAACAACATAAGGAAAATGTGTTCTCTTAACTCTCTTCTTGTCACAGCCAGATTTCCTCCTAATCCATCCTGCCGGCTTATAGCCGGTCCCAGGCAGCTTAAATCTTTGTCATACTGCCCATTCTTCTTCCGATATTCTATTAAAAATTGATTTTCAGCATGAATAAACAACCCTTAAATTCACATCTAAGGGTTGTTTGTCAGTATCATTCTTTTACGATATTAACTCCCGCGATCCGGATGTTTACTTCCTTGACCGATAAGCCGGTCATATTCTCAATCGCTAATTTAACCTTCTCCTGAACCTGACCTGCAGTCTCCGGGATACCGTACCCATATTCGAGGGTCAAGGCCATATCTACCGAAACCGCGTCCGGGCTAACGAGAACCTTAACTCCCTTAGATAAGTTTTTCTTACCCAGCTTTCCGGCAAGCTCATTGG
>JAEZJW010000139.1 GCA_023415595.1 Bacillota bacterium | reverse complement strand
CACTGCTATTACTAGTGAAGATGCACCTGTTGCATTGGCACTTACACGCCAGAACCTGCCAGTACTTGATATAGACGGCAAGATAGCACTTAAGGGAGCTTATACACTACTTGATAGCAAGAATGCTACTCCAGAAATAATATTGATGGCTTCCGGTTCTGAAGTTCACCAAGCTTTAGAAGCTGGTAAGGAGCTTCAAGCTAAAGGTATTGATGCAAGAGTTGTTAGTATGCCTTCATGGGAGCTTTTCGAAAGACAGTCAAAGGAATATAAGGAGAGTGTTCTTCCTTCTTCGGTATCTGCAAGAGTTGCTGTTGAAGCTGCATCCTCATTTGGCTGGCACAAGTATGTTGGACTCAAGGGAGATGTTGTTGGCATAGATACATTTGGTGCATCAGGCCCTGCTGACAAGTTATTCCCATACTTCGGCTTCACTGCTGAAAACATAGTTTCTAAGGCTATGGCAGTGTTAGGGAAATAAACTAAACTATTATCGCTCTGTTTTATAAATCCTCTTAAGAGCTCCGATAGCGCAACATATGCTGTCGGAGCTTTTTTGCCCTTTTTTTATCTAAATTATAATCCTTATTCTAAATTATAATCCTTATTCTATACTAAATTATTTTTTCAATTTACCATGTTTTTGCAAGTAGTAGCATATATAAATTCAAAAAATATTAAATTTAATGTAATATAGTGCATTAATATGTGATATTCTATACCTTAAAATTTTTTATGCAATTATTTAAAAAAACTCTTGCATTTCTATTAAATATGTATTATTATAAATGCATAGCTTGTTAAATAATTATCAATAAGGAGGGTTCTATTATGTTACATTGTCTAGATTGCAACTATATCCATCCAACTGCTATCGGTTCCCACTGTGAAGAGAACAAATCGTACATATGTAAGTATGCATCCATTAGTTTAAATACAAATGACTTATTTGAGATGGATGAACACCCTTGTCTTAAGCATTCTTCTAATCTTGAAGAATAGCTTGTTAAGAGATATCCTTATTCATGCAAGCATATAATTTTTGACAAGACATCCTTCATTTTAGGCCATTTTCATGGACTTAAAATCGTCCTTTAGTCTATTTTTATACATCCTCTAGAGAAGCTCTGATTATACGTGTGGTCAGAGCTTTTCTACGCTATTTATATATATATTGGCTTCAATCCCCCCAAAAAAAAATAATGCTAAAATTTAAAAATTCATGAAATAGCTGTCAAATAAGAAATCTACCGCATATTCTAAAATTAGCAAACATATCAAGGAAATTTAAAAGAGGGTCTGTAAAATGGAAAATCACTCCCGTCCCGTGGAAAGAAAAAATCAGTATCCTTACAATAAGGCAACCTTGCAAATACAATCAATAATAGAAAATGATTCATGTCGTGCTAATATTTGCGATATCCCGAAAACAATATGGAATAATGGTACAACTGATATATGTTCTAAGAACTGTTTTTTATATTTAAACCAAAATCAGATGCTGGAGGTACTTGAGAATAATATATATTGTAGTGTTGGCACTGTATCTGAGTTTAGTGATCCACATATCTCAACTGCTATGTACAGCTATAATTTTAAAGAAGACACTCTCTTTTTTTACATGATGATTAATTCAGACTGTCAAACTTTTGCTAATATAAAGCGTAATCCCCATATAAATATATATATTATGGAGTCATATCGTCAGAAGCATCGCAAAAACTCATTTAGAACTATATCTGCTCAAGGTAGAGCTATTATTATCAATGAGACTGCTAGCCAGAATTTTATTGATAAATCTGTCGTGTCAAGAAATAAATCGTGTAGAATGTATATGGATGGGTGCATGTCCAGTGAAAGTACAGTCTACATAAATGTCGAAATATCCGGTGTTGTAGGGAAACATATAATATTTTAGCTTGAATTTTCGTACCTATACTAATAATATAAAAGTAGGATATCTCAATGGATATTTTGCACCCAATACTCATATACATAGGAGGACTACATTGAAAACAGTAGAGAGAATAGTGAGTATTCTAATTATTATGTTATTACCTTTGAATTCAAACTTAGTGAATGCAGCAAATACTAATAAATTAAATATTGTTAGCACCACAAACATTGAGAACTTAAACAAACCCGATGCCTTAAACATTACATATTCTAAATCTTTTAACCAAATTTATAAAAGCAAGAATGTTTATCAAGACACTCTTATTAGGTTAAGCGAATTCCAAAAGAAATATCGTTCGGTTACATATCTTTTTAATTCTGGCTATTCGGTAGAAAAGCGTCAGCTTCCTGTGCTCAAGGTTGGAAATGGACCATTAAAAATATTTATTAATGCTACCCATCATCCTAGAGAATATATTGGCACTATTATAACGCTCAATCAGATACAGCTTCTACTAGAAGGCTATTCTAATAAAAATAATGTCATTGACGGAGTAAATGTGAAGGATTTACTTGATAATAAGGTGTCCTTCTACTTCATGCCACTAGTTAACCCCGACGGTGTACAGGTGTGTGTAAATAAATCACCAGGTTACTACTGGAATGCAAATAAGGTTAATCTCAATCATGACTATGATATAAACTGGGAGTATAGCAAGAAGTATGCTACTGGCGATAAACCCTTTTCACAACCTGAAACACTGGCCATTAAGGCATTATGCGAAAATCTTGGTTTTGATGTGGCAGTATCATACCATGCAGCAGGTGATATTATTTACTGGTATTATGGGCAAAAGGGTGATCAACTCAAGAGGGATAAGCTGTTTGCAAAAGAGCTTTCTAAGGTTACAGGTTACTCTTTAGTAAGCCCCTCCTCTTCTCTATCTGGTTCAGGCTTCAAGGATTGGGCGGTGTCAGTACTCAATATACCAGCCTTCACTATTGAAGTAGGAGGAAAGCGTGGTATAACCAAGCCAGTTGAATGG
>JAEZJW010000103.1 GCA_023415595.1 Bacillota bacterium | reverse complement strand
CCCGAGGAATATATCGTGGGAGAAGACGCTTCCCTGGAACAGGAGAGTGGACCAAAACTGATTGATATCAATCGGGCAGACGCCGGGGAGCTGATGGAGCTTCCGGGGATCGGAGAGGCGAAGGCAGAGAGCATCATCGCGTACCGGAATGCTAACGGAGACTTTAAAGCCACCACCGAGCTGATGATGGTTCCCGGAATTAAGGAAGGCTTATACGGACAGATTGTGACCTATATTACTGTTAATTAATCTATGGCAGCTTGTTATAACATAAGTTATAACGTTATGATAAATTTCTGGAGGCTTAAGCAGCCTCCATTAAAATGAGGTGAAGGAATGGCGAAGAAAGTACTTGTGGTGGATGATGAGAAATTGATTGTGAAGGGAATACGCTTCAGCCTGGAGCAGGATGGCATGGAGGTGGATTGTGCCTATGATGGGGAAGAAGCTTTGGAGGCCGCAAGGAAGAAGGAGTATGATGTAGTATTGTTGGATGTTATGCTGCCAAAGCTGTCCGGCTTTGAGGTTTGTCAGCAGATCCGTGAATTTTCCACGATGCCGATTATTATGCTGACGGCTAAGGGCGATGATATGGATAAGATCCTGGGATTGGAATACGGTGCCGATGACTATATCACGAAGCCATTCAATATCCTTGAAGTGAAAGCAAGAATTAAAGCAATTATGCGCCGCAGCGGAAGGAATACTCCCGCAGTGGAGGAAAGCAAGTCTGTAACCTTTGGCGATATGAAGATAGATTGTGAGAACAGAAGGGTTTATATTGGGGGCAGGGAAGTGAATCTTACTGCCAAGGAATTCGATCTGCTTGAGCTGCTGGTGTTCAATCCAAATAAAGTATACAGCAGAGAGAATCTGCTGAATATTGTCTGGGGTTATGATTATCCGGGAGATGTCAGGACTGTGGATGTCCATATCAGAAGACTCCGTGAAAAGATAGAGAGCAATCCGAGTGAACCTAAATATATACATACAAAATGGGGTGTTGGCTATTTTTTCCAGGATCAGGACTAAATTAAAGTTTATAAATAGCATGAGAATCTACATGCTGCTGATTTTCATCGTGGTAGGAGTGGTTCCGCTCGGCTTTTTTTCTGACTTGTTATTGGACAACTATGAGGAAAGAACAATCAGTACCAGAATGGCTGAGCTTCAGAATCGTGCCAATATTCTCGGGAATATGCTTCAGAAAACAGGATACCTTACCCTGGCTGAGGTCCCGGAAATTGAAACTGAGGTAGCAAGGATTGCCGAAATCTATCGCGGTAAGATTCTCATCATTAATAATAATCTGAATATCGTAAATGATTCTTACGGGTTGGAGACCGGTAAGTATTTGGTGTCCAAAGAGGTAATCCAGTGTTTTAACGGCGTGATCAGTAAGGATCAAGACAAGGAGAACCAATACATCAGAATTGTCTATCCGATTAAGGATACGCTCACCGAGGATACGATCGGTGTTATTATCATAAACTCATCTACAAAAGACGTTCAGGTCATTCTGGACAGCCTCGGACAACGGGCTGTTTTATTCTTAATCACTCTGGCAGTTATTATCGTCGTATTCGCAATCTATTTCTCCGGTAAACTAATTAAACCCCTGACCTCAGTCGTTAATTCCATTGACCGCCTGACAGAAGGCTATATGGATGAGAAGCTGTCGATCAAAGGGTATTATGAGGTGGAGAAAATCTCAGATTCCTTCAACCAGATGGTTTCCCGACTGCAGAAGCTGGAAAATTCCAGGCAGGAATTCGTATCGAATGTATCCCATGAACTTAAAACTCCGATCACTTCGATTAAGGTTTTGGCGGATTCCCTCATTATGCAGGAGGATGCGCCGGTGGAGCTGTACCGTGAATTCCTGACGGATATTACGGACGAGATTGAGAGAGAGAATAAGATCATCAATGATCTGCTCTCCCTGGTTAAGCTGGACAAGACAGCCGGCGATATGAATATCAGTACAATTAATATCAATGAACTGCTGGAGCAGATCTTAAAGCGCCTGCGGCCGATTGCAAAGAAGCGGAATATTGAGATGATTTTCGAAAGCTTCCGCCCCGTCATTGCCGAGGTGGATGAGGTGAAATTATCCCTCGCAATATCGAACCTGATTGAAAATGCGGTCAAGTATAATGTAGAGGATGGTTGGGTCCGGGTGTCCCTGAATGCGGACCATAAGTATTTCTTTATTAAGGTATCCGACTCCGGCATCGGTATCCCGGAGGAAGCACAGGATTTTATCTTCGAACGCTTCTACCGTGTGGATAAGGCAAGATCCAGAGAATCCGGAGGTACCGGGCTCGGACTTGCGATTACAAAGAATGTGATACAGATGCACCGCGGCGCAATTAAGGTATACAGTAAGGAAGGCGAAGGTACGACCTTCAATGTAAGAATTCCGTTAAACTACATTGCATAGACCGCTTACAGAGCATACAGTCAGGCCGGAAGTAATGATGGAGGAAAATATGAAGAAGCTGTTAGGCATGAGCCTTTTGTTTATCATCCTTGCCGTAATTCTTACGGGTTGCGGAAAGAATGGAGAACAGGAGAACCAGAAAGCAAAATATAATATTTATTACCTCGACACGAAATCCTCGGGGATTGTCAGCGAGAGCTATGAGCCCGCCGGGACGACGAAGGAAGAGCTGGTGGAGGAGCTTTTACGTGCTCTGAAAACCGATCCGAAGAATATTGTTTATAAGAGAGCTATGCCGGACACCGTATCCATCAAGGAGTATTCCTTCAGCGAAGATAACAGCCTAACGATCAATTTTGAAGCGACCTATAGTGAATTAAAGGGCATTCCGGAAGTGTTATGCCGTGCCACCATCGTAAAAACCTTAAGCCAGATTCCCGGTGTGGACTATATCATATTTAATGTGAATAGCCAGCCGCTGATTGATACCAACGGAATTAAAATCGGTTTAATGACGGATGAGGATTTTATCGAATCCATTGGTGCGGAGACAAATTACCAGGGAATCCTCTACTATGCTGCGAATGGCGGAAAGACCTTGGTTTCCACGAATACGGTCATTGAATACACCGGAAGCGGATCGATTGAAGAGCTGGTCATCAATCAATTGATCAATGGGCCAATCGCGCTTGGGATGTATAAAACTATTCCGGAGGGAACCACCTTACTGAACGTAAATAGTAGGGAAGGGGTCTGCTATATCGATTTTAATGAGAAGCTCCTGGATCCTATTCCGGGAATCTCTGAGGAGGCTACAATTTACTCCATCGTGAATACGCTGGCTGAACTTCCTGATATTAGCAAGGTTCAGTTCATGATTAACGGTAAGCTTGTAGAAAAATTCCGTGATTATTCTCCCTTCAATGGCTTCTTTGAACGTAACCTCGACATCATAGAACCGGATAGTAAATAAATATCTTTATCAAAAATGGGGGGATATTGTGATAAAAAGGCCTATGATCTGGCTGTTTGGTGCTTACCTTTGCGGTCTGCTCCTGGCATGGAATCGGATTGCCTGTGCTTTATTGATCCTAGTGATCTTAATATACATACTGATCCTATCTCTACTCATGTATCGGATCAAAGTCAGAGTGATCAATAGGAAGGATGGCTTCCTGTGGAGCCTGCCGCTCCTGATCATCCTCGGTTTCCTGGCGATGGGCCAGAGACTTAGCCCACCGGAAGCAGACGCTGCTTTTGCGGAAGGAGCAGACGGTACTTTGGCCGGAAAAATCACCATGATTGTGGAGAAGGCTTCGGGCAGAGCAATTTATACCAAGGATAACCTAATCACCCTTTCCGGTGGGGAAACCTATCCGGTAGACCATGTCATTATTTACACTTCTGATCCTGTTACTTATCTGGTAGGGAATAAACTTCAAGTCTCAGGCCGGATCTCAAAGTTCTCCGAGCCTTCTAATCCCGGACAGTTCAATGAACGGATGTACTACAAAATCCAGAACATCGATTATAAAATGAAAGCAGTACAGATAAACATAATTGATCATAGTTATTCCAGACTGAGTACCTTTTTGGGAAAGCTAAAGCGGAAGCTTCATTCTGTTTATACCGGTATTCTTCCCGAACGGGAGGCAGGTGTAATGACCGCCATGCTCCTGGGTGATAATTACCTGTTGGAGCAGGACCTGCGCCAGCTTTATCAGGATAATGGAATCGCTCATATCCTAGCAATTTCGGGTCTGCATATCACCTTGATCGGATATACACTATATCAGCTTTTAAGAAAATGCCGGGTTGGGCTCATCCCTTCTGTCACTCTATCCATTCTTTTCATCTATTGCTACGGACT
>JAEZJW010000045.1 GCA_023415595.1 Bacillota bacterium | reverse complement strand
TAAAAAAGCCTTTTTCCACAATGGAAAAAGGACAATAAAGAATACAGCTTCCCTATTGTACCCCTGTCCAATCTCTCGTGGAACTTATGGTACCGGTTTTAAGCAGGTATTCTGACTCATGGATCTTAATCCCGTTCCGGACCTTCCCGGACAGACACTATCTCTTTCTCCCTGTAGGGGCAAAAGATTGAAGCCTGTTCCAGTGGTTTGGCAGGAATATTTCCTGCGGAAGGGACTCCCCATTCACAGCGGCGAGACCGTACAGGTATTTCACCTGTTTCCCTATTATGTCAGATATCAATAAGACTTTATTATTCTGAGGATGCTCTTCGGATTGTATGTATAGCTTTCCTATTCCGAAGAATAATAATCTATGGATATCCAACCACTTAAAACGATTGCTTTCGACGAATCATCATTTATTCGCCGTCTCTGTAACGAGTTTAGTATATCATTCCGAAATTCAAGTGTCAATCATCTGATTTGGGAATCAAGGGAAAGTATGTTACTCTAAATTTTTTGACCAGACCAGGGAGGAGATAACTGAATAGTAACACTGCTGAATGTTACAACAGTCTATGAAAGAAAATATTGGCTATTTCATATGGTTGTGCTATAATCATGTAAGCAGAGCAGGTAATTAAGCCCGCTTTATTTTAATATAAGGGAGTAAGAAGATGAAAATTACACAGAAATCATTTGGCAAAACCAGCAAGGGGGAGGAGGCAACCTTATATACCATTGCTAACAGCAATGGCATGAAGGTAACCTTTACTAACTATGGAGCAAACATCGTAAGTATCTTTGTTCCGGATTCCAAAGGCAATGTTGATGATATTGCGCTGGGCTTTGAAAATATCGCTGGTTATGAGGAGAATGGTCCGGGCTTCGGTTCGTTTATCGGCAGACATGCCAACCGGATTGGAGGAGCAAGATTTGAGCTGAACGGGAAAGTATATGAGCTTGAGAAGAATGACGGAGCGAATAATCTTCACGGAGGTTCAGTCGGTTACAATAAATTCATGTATGAAACTGAAATTTATGAGGAAGATGATATTGCCAGTATCGAATTCTCCAGATTAAGCCCTAATATGGAGCAGGGGTTCCCCGGGAATCTGGATATCAGTGTAACCTATAGCCTTACAGAGACAAATGAGCTGGTAATCGAATACTATGCAAATTCAGATAAAGATACCATTGTGAACCTGACCAACCATTCCTACTTCAACCTGGCAGGCCATAATTCAGGTTCCATACATGATCATCAGGTATGGATCAAGGCAAACCAGTTCACTCCAACGACTAAGGATTTGATTCCGACGGGAGAGCTTAGTGATGTTGCAGGAACGCCAATGGATTTCCGTACAATGAAGAAAATCGGACAGGATATCGATGCGGATTACGAACCTCTCAAGATGGCAGGAGGATATGACCATAACTTCGCTCTGGATATCAGCGGAACTGAGGTTGAGAAGGTTGCAGAGCTGTATGAGGAGAAAAGTGGCAGAAGAATGGAAATCTTCACAGATATGCCGGGGATTCAGTTATATACAGCTAATATGCTGAGTCCGGTCAAGAACGGGAAGGGCGGAGCAACTTATGATAAGAGAACCGGCGTCTGCTTCGAGACCCAATACTTCCCCAACTCCTGTAATATCAAGAACTTTACGCCCTGCGTGCTGAAGGCCGGCAAAGAGTACGACTCTGTTACTATATATAAGTTCTCACGATAGTATTATATGTATTAGAAAGGGGTTCCTCGTGTGGTAGTAAACCACACGAGGAACCCCTTTTTGCTTAACGCTTATTGATATTAATCTGAATGATTACTTAGTTCCGTAGATTCTGTCACCGGCATCTCCTAAACCAGGTAAAATATATCCATTCTCGTTTAGTCTTTCGTCAAGATTGCCGATATAAATATCAACATCAGGATGTGCCTTTGTAAGTCTCTCGACACCTTCCGGAGCAGCAATTAAACATAAGAAGTGAATTTTAGTTATTCCACGCTTCTTAAGAAGAGTTATCGCTGCGACTGCTGATCCGCCTGTTGCCAGCATCGGATCGACGATAAAGATTTCACGCTCAGCTGCATCGGATGGTAGCTTACAGAAGTATTCAACCGGTTCGAGAGTCTTCTCGTTCCTGTATAATCCAACATGTCCCACTTTAGCGTTGGGAATCAGATTTAACATACCATCTGCCATATGAAGACCTGCTCTCAGGATTGGAACGATACAGAGCTTCTTACCTTCAATTTCCTTGGCAATAGTTTTTGTGAGAGGAGTCTCGATTTCGATTTCTGTAAGCGGAAGCTTCCTTGTTGCCTCGGAACAGATCAACATTGCAACCTCAGATACTAAATCTCTGAACTCCTTGGTTGATGTTGTTTTACGCCTCATGATTCCCAGCTTATGTTGAATTAACGGGTGATCCATGATAGTTACGGTTGCCATAATTGTACCTCCTGATTATTTATAAGTAAATTCCTAAATTTCATTATAACAAAAATACTGTCGGGATAAAAGGTTTAATTTATTAATTTCGCAAAATAACTGAAGTTTAGATAATCATACCTATGATACCTGTGATATATTACATGGGATCAGGTAACATTTAACACTTAAATATAATTTTTTACAAATTTATGCTGATGACCAACCTCACAGGTATCAGCAATATGGAGATCAGTATGAAATCAGAGAAGGAAAGGAATCCAAGTATCTTAGTGGCCGATTGGAATGAGGTAAATGCAATGTCATTATCAAGAACATTAAATTTACTTCACTTTTATACAGATCAGACCTACACCGGACAAAGTGTAATTCATATACTGCAGAAAATTGATTATGATATCGTCTTTATAAATCATTGGATGCCTGATAAGAGCGGCTATGAAATCGCAAAGGAAATCA
This sequence comes from Bacillota bacterium, assembly GCA_023415595.1. GTDB lineage: Bacteria > Bacillota > Clostridia > Lachnospirales > Lachnospiraceae > Mobilitalea. The sequence continues at coordinate 29,016 of JAEZJW010000045.1, read as the reverse complement.
GGGAGCTTAAGGAAAATGGTTACCCAATTATTTATGTGTTAGCTCCAACAGTTTCTTCTGAGGTACTGAAACAATATCATGAGGCCGGTGTGAATAAGGTATTTGAAAGGCCGCTGAAGCTTGATCAATTTCTGAATGATTTGAGGTTATACTTCCCATATTTGTCCTTATATATTACTGATGCTGATCTTAAAAAGGACATTAGTTCCTATCACTGGAGTAAAATCCGTTTGGTATTCTCGGAAGTAAATGAAATTAAAATTAATGAGGGAATGAAAAGTTCCCTGGCTAATCATAATCTCTTCCTGCAAATAATGAAATCTACCTATGATGAAATAGATTCCTTTATTACAATGGTATACAGATATACCGATTTGGAGGATAATTCTGATCTCAAATTAAGACTGCATAATCTGAAAAGCGTATTCTCCTACATTGGAGTAGTCGGGCTTCTTGAAACAACAAAAAAGATTGAGACAAAAGTAAAATCAGGAAAGTATGATGATGTAAAACAACAATTTGGACCCTATATCGATCAATTGAAAACATTTATGGGGAATTTAAAGAAGGCTTTGGATGATTACAATTATCTGTCAGAATTACAGGATGGCGAAATCGATATGTTTTTGCAATATAACCTGGGAGAAGGCTATGAGCAATGTATACAAAAGACCATATATTATATTAAGAGATTTGAATATGATCTGATCCTGCATGAATTAAATAAGTTGATTTATAGAAATAATGAACATAAACACATTTTCCTGAAAGCAGCTGAAGAGATTAAGAATTTCAACTATGAGGGAGCACTGGAATGGATTTATCAGGTGGACTGCAGAAAGGATGAATAGAATCTTACCTGGAAAGATAAAACTTATTTTTAGACAGAGGAGAAGCCCGGTAGAGGGGGGAGGGTAGCTGCCGGGCTTGTTTTATGAAAAAAATTATCTTATTAGCATATTAGGTTAAGTTAACTGTTTAACTTAGCTTTATTATAAAAGACATATATGTGTATTATGTGGATATATTATGAACAATTTGTTAATATTTTTGCAATTTCAAAACGGCTTAACAAGCTCTAAAGTAAATTATGCTCTTTGTCGATGATATAAGAATAGATTTATAAGGAAACTATAACAGCAATTGCAGAGTTTTATTTTGTGTCCTATGCGAATAATAGTAGTAAAGAAACATTAATATCTGGACTTTTCACGCGTGTTATGATATAAAAATCTAATGAAACGAAACTGATTAAGTTTTTAGGGAGTGGGTGATTGAATGGCGAATGTTTTTAAAAAGTTAATCAGCAAAGAGCTTGGTGAAGTTAACTATCATCGTTACTTTTCCTTTGTCAAAAGGAATATTGAGAACAGAACGGCTGACAGTCAGCTGATTTATAATGATATGTATGAGAAATTAAAATACAGGGATTTGAAATCAATAACTAAGATGCATAACCGCCTTAACGATACAATGCTGCTGGCATTCCGGATCAGCAGGAACTTCTTCTTCGCCTTTATGTTCTATCTGGCGGCAATGATATTTCTGATAGCGAGATCCCTCAGGCCGGAATTGACTATTCTGGCGTTGATACTTATGAGTATTACATTCGTATATAAAACCTATGAATTTGTAGCGAATAAATTCTGCTATATTGATGCTCAGATTGTTCTGGTCTATAAAGCGGTGCTGGACCGCATTATTTTAAATGAGAGACGCAGCACGCAGGTAAAACGATAATCGGTTCTTACTATGAAGATCTTAACAAATATGATAAACAACCATATCCTTTTGAATAAATGGCCGGCACAACGAAGTCTGTTGTACCGGCTATTATATTACAGATATACCTCCTGCCTCTGATTCTTAAAACCTTTAAAGCTGCATTTACAAAGGGGTACCAGGAAACCTCTGGATGGCAGCATTTTAATATTGTTCTCATGGCAGATTCTCCTATATGATAGAGCTATTGATCAGATGATCCTTACATAAGAAAGCCAGAATAGGATGCTCGGATAGTTATTCTTATTTTGTACCAAAGAACGATGGATATTTATTGCTGAAATAATTGAATAATATAGGGAGGATTATTTATGAAGAAATTTAGATTAGGGGTTCTGCTATTATTTGCAGCCTTTGGTATTGCTGCTGTCGGCTCTGCAGCGTTATCCGGTGTATCCTTAGACCGTACTGCGTCTGCAGGCCAGATTCTGGTCGATACTGATCAGAATGTTGCTATCCAGATATCAAACACATCCAAGTACACAGGTCTTGTTAAGACCGAGTCGGATGGTAAGGTAACCTTAAACTTAAACGAAGCGATTAACAACAGCGCAAGCGGTGGTTTTAATACTGATGCGGTATTTTCCATCGGTTCCCCCACAAATGGCGTAATTAAGATTAAGAATAATTCGGATATGCCTGTGAATGTAACCATGGCAAACGATGTCGGCAATAACAATGCCATCACCATGAGCCCTGCGAATAATTCCAGTTCAACGATTGGCATCGGCTCAGCAGCGGATTTCTACTTTACGATCAATACCAACGGACAGGATGCCCTAAAAACCCTGAATGCTGTATTGAAGGTACAGGGACAATAACCTGGCCGGTACAACCCCCTCAAGGAAGTGAACTGAACTGAGGTATCATCAAATGAAGAAATATGTCTTTGGAGCACTTTTTGGTTTTCTATTAGCGGCCGCGATGCTGTTTTACGGCGCTAATACCATGGGTGCTCCTCTTTTAACCTATGTATATTCAAATAGCATGGAGCCTCTGATTAAGGTAAATGATGCGTTTCTGGTCTGGCCTGCGACGGATTTTAAGGTGGGTGACATTATCATGTACCGTCCTAAGATACTAGAAGCACCATTTATCACTCACAGAATTATAGCCATTGGAGAATATGGGTATATTACCAAAGGAGATAATTCACCCTATCAGGATCAGGAGAGCGGAGAACCGGAGGTAACAAAAGATAGGATCACCGGCAGAGTGGTCACGGTTTCCGGCAGGCCGGTGATTATTCCAGGAATCGGCAAGCTCTCGGCTCTGTTTCGAAGCGGTTCAGGAAGATATACCGGATACTTATCGGGGCTATTCTTTGCAATTGGGATATTGTCCGTTATTGTCGGAAACAAGACCTATTCCCGCAAGCCAAAACCCCGGCATAGACTGAGGCTGCGCCATCTATACAAGGGAATTACCATTGGAGCTGTCATTTTAGTCATACTCAGTATTTATTTCGGATCCCGGGTTTCACAGATCAGATATCTGGTCAGTGAATATCCCGGAGACAGGGGGGACCAGATTGCAGTTAACCAACCGGATAATTTAGTTATGTCAATTAAGAACAACGGATGGATTCCTGTGTGGACCGTTTGTTCCGCAATAGCACCCCTTCAGGTGAAGGAGGTACCTAAGATTATCTGGGCCCGAAGGACAGGAATCGTTACACTGGAGGCGGAACCCCACCGCAAAACAGGAATGTATCAGGGCTATGTCCAGGTATTCAACTATCCTGTTCTGTTACCAAGATCATTTACAATGTTTCTGCACCGACTGAGTCCTTCTTTGGCAATCCTAATGGTTGGTCTGGCCTTTGGCTGTTACATGACAGTCCTATTCAGAATACTGGGGCATATTCATGGCTTCGAAGGATTTATTCCCTTACGGGCAATTAAGGACAAAATTTTTGAACGCAGAATGCGCAGGGCTAAAGCAAAAATCCTGGGGAGGAGGAAAATACGATGAGAAAGAAATATAGGTCAGCTAAATTATTCTTTATCCTGAGTCTTCTGACTGCCCTGATTTCCTTGCCCTACAGTGCTGCTTTAAGCCAGAGCAGACTGGAGAGGTCAGCGTCGGCCAGGGTTTCGGGAGATGAGAACGGTATACTAAAAATAAAAGGTTTCTCAAACAATTCCTATAATATGGTAGGTGCCTATCAAAGCGTCGGAACCATCACAAATAATTCAAATCAGACGTTATCTTTGGCAGTGACTGTAAGACCGGACTTTAATATCTATCATCTTTTTACCAGACTCGGAATCAGAATCGGCTCGTCCTCATACGATTTCCGCTACGGGAACTCGGCAGCAAGGCGGTTTTCCGCAACTCTGGCACCCGGGCATTCAATTGAGGTTCAGGCAAATATGATACAGAATTTTTTAGCCGTTCTTACGACGGAGTTTGAATTTACTGCGTCAGATTCCACAGGAACTTTTACAATGAAGCTCAGTGACACACCTAAGTCACCGAGAAGGATCAATCTTTATTAAACTCTGTAAGAAAGTAGCGGTGAACCCATGAAAGCTAAGTGGATCAGAAGATATCTGGTACCCATCCTCTTTCTTGGCTTGTCGGCATCAGTTCTGTGGACTTATCTCAGTATTAGGGAACAGCCTGCCAAGTATCTGCCGGAAGAGGTAACCCTGTCGGTAATTCCGGATTATGAAATCATCTCAGGTAAATACCTGACCGTATGGCCGAAGGGGACAACTCTCCCGCAGGGCTTGGCCACTTATTTCTATGCTGCGGAGCCTTTGCTGATCCTGACACCGAAGGTGTCCTTATCCGGAGCAGAGCAGGCGTTCCTGGATGCCCGGATTACCTCCAGAGTTATTCTTCAAGCAGTAGATGACAAGGGGCAGGTATATTGGCAATATCCGTTCAGGAAGACTCCGGAGCGCTCCTTTATACTGTCACAGGGACCGGGAGGACAGCAGGATCAATTGAGCTATACTGCTGAAGATGAATTAAGGCTGGAGTTAGTGCCGGCTTATGTTGCCATCAACCGGATCAGCGAAGAACTGATGTTTCAGACCGGAACCTTTCAGACGATGCTTTATACAGAGGTGAAGGTATCCGGGGAGATCAATGGAAGTCCGACAGAAGAGACTCTGGTTCAGACCCTTCCCATTACAATGCAGCAGGCAGGCTTCACCCTTCCAAAAACACAGGAGGCAGCCGCAGAGGTTACAATCCTTGAAGCCGGGGAGATACCTGGGCTTACTGAAACGGTGATAGACACCATACGAAACCATATGCTTTCCTTTGGAGTATCAGCCTTCCTTCTGCTGCTTTTATTTCTGCTTCTTCTTATTACCGGAGATAAATCGAAACCAGCCAAGGAGCATCGACGTTTCCGGGAATGGATCACTGAGGGGAGTGTGGAGCTTAAGGACAGACTGCAGATCCATATCCATGGATTAGAGGGCCTGGTGGATATGGCAATTGATCTGGACCGAAGGGTGATCCATGACTCGCGGTTGGGCAGGTACTATGTATTGACAGAGGATATCGTATATGTATATGATCCCGAAAACTTAAGAAGCTTACTGGATCATAAGCAGCAGTTAGGTAAGCTCCTGATGGAGCAGGGACTCTTATCACCGGAGCAGCTGGAGATGGGACTCATCTATCAGAAGAAGATCGGAAGGAGACTGGGCGAAAGTCTCGTTGCCCTGGGGCTGATCGATGAAACTACGTTGTTCAGTACCCTGGCAGCACAAGCTAAACTGGATTATACTGAGCTTGACCCGGAAACGGAACCAGACACTGAGTGGTTGAAAAAACTAAATCCCCGGGAAGCAATAGCACTTATGGCTCTTCCGCTCGGAAGGAGAGCGGATGGTCAGCTGGTGATCGCTTCCGCCGAGGCAACCAGAGTGAATATGAAGGAAACCTTACGGGAGATTTTCGGTACGGATATCTACCTGATCTCTGCCAGACCCTCCGTAATTATCGAAGTATTGGAGCGGACCTTGGCACGGGAAACGGAGAAAGACTCCCTATCCCGGCAGGAGGACGGAAAGGATACGAGTACGAAGGAAGGGATGTCAGATGAGGAGCTGGACAGGTTCAGAGCTTCCTATTTCAGAGGCGTAATCCAACCGGAGCTGCTGTTGAAGGCATCCGGAAGGGTTAAGGCCTCGGTCTTAAATCAGGTACCCGAGAAAGAGAATCTGCTTGGCTGGCTGGTCAATAAGAATATAATAAGCAGCTGTCTGGCAGCCCTGATGAAGGGCCTTGGTAAGGCTACGGAAGCAATGGATTTTAAATTACGGCAGGAGAAGAAGCGACCTTCTGTAACAGAGATTATTTCAGGAGCTGATTTTATTACCGCCGAAACGAAGGAATGGGCGGAGCAGGAGGCACTAATTCAGGGAGTATCGGCAGAACGCATATTAATCAGTAATTTCATCACTACGGAAGCTACTGTAGCTCAGGCAGAGCTTCTGATCAATACACTCCGTCAGTTACTGGAGAATTAAAGCGGTAGAGCAAGACCACCGAACCGGTATGTTAAATCGAATATTGGCCTAGCTGCTCCAATATATTATATTAAGATACTTTTCATATGGAGTTATTATGGAACAGCAGGAAAATAAACAATCTGATGCTGCCTTATTCGTAAAGGTTGGAATCGTTGTCTTGAGTATTCTGGTATTAATCGGTCTTGGAGTAAAGTTCCTGCCGGATGCCATCTCAGTATCGAATATCGGAAGGAAGAGAGATCTTCCGATCTATTGCGTCAATACAGAGGAAAACAAAGTCGCGGTAACGTTTGACACAGCCTGGGGAAATGAAGATATTCCCGCAATACTTGACATTTTGGAGGACCATAAGGTGAAGGCCACCTTCTTCGTAACCGGGGAATGGGTAAGAAAATATCCCGTGGATGTGATCCGGATTGCAAAGGCCGGACACGACCTCGGAAACCATAGTGAGAATCATAAACAGATGACTCAGCTGACAGAGGAGCAATGCAAGCAGGAGATAATGAAGAACCATGAAAGGGTAAAGAAGCTGACAGGGGTCGAGATGAACCTGTTCCGTCCACCCTATGGGGATTATAATAATGCAGTCGTGGGAACAGCCAGGGAATGTGGCTATTATACGATTCAGTGGGACGTGGACTCCCTCGACTGGAAGGATTACGGCGTGAAGGGAATCATTGATAGAACCGTGAATCATAAGAAGCTTGGCAAGGGCTCCATCCTCTTAATGCATACCGGAACGAAGTATACCGCAGAGGCCTTATTGAAGGTAATTCTTGGACTGCAGGAGAAGGGCTATGAGCTGGTACCGGTATCAGAGCTGATCTATATGGGTGAGTATGAGGTGGATCATACGGGAAGGCAGATTGGGAAATAAATTATTGACCTTTTGCTAATTAAGATCGAACAACAGAAATTTTAGTATGATTAAGGTGAAATAACAAATAGACTAACAGACTAACTGGGGGATAATAAATGCTCCCAGTTTTTTAATGGAACTGGGGGAAAATAGACTATCCAAAGGGTGTTTCATTCAAAGTGGCTAACTTGAATTACTGTTCATGCGGTAGAAGATACGATTCGTGCGGTAAACGGTTCTTAAGGGTCGAATTATGTTATTCTTTATGTGAAAAGTGGTGAAGATTTATGACAGTAGCCTTACTTGTCTAGTTTTGACACTTGCCTGATGTCATCATTAGAAGCAGCAGTGTAGTCATTGGGAATTTAGCGCACAAAGGAGGTGTTTATAATGACAGAAGGTTATATAATGCGAAAGATAGTACAAATTATTGCAATGATTTTAGTGTTTGGTACATTCATACGTTTTGTTTCTTACATACGTAAGCGAAAAGATTAGCTACCTCGTGGCAAGTGAAAAAGTAGAATTATTCAAAGAATTTAAGTCCGAGATACAAACTTTGACAACCGAACATGGAGCAGGTCATAAATAGTTAGTACACATTATTTTAATGAAATTACAATTTATACACGATCAAATTAACTGAGGAGGAGATTGAAATTGAACAACGAAATTGTAAACGCTAAGCAAGCTGACGAAAAAGCTGAAAAACTCAATCAAATATTCGAGATTGTTGTGGCGATATTGTTAGGTCTCACAGCACTTATCACAGCATGGGCATCTTATCAGGGCTCTCTTTACGACGGAAACCAGTCGACCAAATATACAGAGGGTGCTGCAATACAAGCCGAGGCTAACGCGATATACCTTAGCCAATCGCAATTGCTCGCAAGCGATATGCGCATTTATGACGAGATGAACAATCTTCAAATTGACATAGCCTATGCTGAAGCTAATGGTGATGCAGTCGAGCTTGAGAAGCTTCAATGGAAATATAATGAGTTTCAACAAAACAACTGCTCTGAAGAGCTTCTTGCTGCCATTGAATGGGCATATGCTCAGCCGGAATACATATCACCATTTGCAAAGGAAGGCTTTGTAGATTCGTATTTTGCTGGATATCAAGAACTATACGATCAGGGCGTGGCGATGGTTGAGGATGGCAAAAAAGATAACGATCTGAGTGATAAACTCGGTTTTTCAACAGTTGTATTTACACTTGTTTTATTTTTACTTGGTATTCTTAACACATTTTCGAGCATTAAACTCAAATTTGTTATCATGACGATATCTTTAGCGGCGTTAGTATGGGCTACAGTTGTAATGCTCAGTGTTCCCTTGATTTCGTTATAATACATTTTTAAGTTAGAGTAGTAGGGGTTCAGTTGAAGAAGTTGATATAAAAAAGCGAAAGGTTCTCAATTTTCATATCACATTGCTATATAAAACATAGGAGGAATCGTAATGAAACTATATTTACAACAAAAGGTCTTAACATTAAAAGATAAATTTACGGTAAAGGATGAGGCTGGAAACGACAAGTATTTTGTCAACGGTGAGTTTATATCGATTGGAAACAAGCTACATGTTAAGGACGTTTCAGGAAATGAGATCGTTTTCATAAAGCAGAAAATTGCTTTCGTACCGACCTTTGAAGTGTATGTTCAGGGCAAACTTTTTACCGTAATCAAAAGTCGTATATCATTAAAGCCTTCCTATTCTTTATCAAATATTGGGTGGGAAGTAAAAGGATCGTTTCTTCAAATGAATTACCAAATTACGCAGGAAGGCAATCCGATCGCAAAGATCAAAAAGGCATTAGTATCTTGGGGAGACAGTTATGAGCTTGATATCGTTGATGGCGCAAACGAGCTGACTGCCACCGCCGTTGTTCTGGCAATTGACATCGCTAATAAAAGAAAATAGTCGTCGTTAGCTAAGGTGTAAGCAAGTACAACATCGTATGGATGGAGTTATTTTGGATGATATAGGTAAACAACCATAAAGAAGGGGTTTTCGCTACATAGCTTATTTTACTTAGCTATTAGCGAAAGCCCCTTTATCCCAACGTAGTTTCTACATGAAATATTAATTTTTTCATCTGTTTAAAATTAGCAATTAAGAACTATGATAAAATGTCATCAACCCCTTATAAACACTGGTTTTAGAAATACACCGCACAGTCTCTGGATAAGGTAATTCTAGGACTGCAGGAGAAGGGTTATGAGCTGGTACCGGTATCGCAGCTGATCCATATGGGAGAGTATGAGGTGGATCATACGGGAAGGCAGATTGGGAAATGAGTTATAGTATTAAGCAGAGTAATAATGTTAGTTAACAGGGCTTGTATCAATATGATACAGGCCTTATATTCATGGCAAGTGAAGCAGCTTACCGTTTCATCTTGTTTTACATATCATTTTATCTTTGCCGTGGCTTCAAGAAAGAATACATCATTGTCGGTCCTCAAATGAAGAACACCGTTCAGGGCTTCTAAAGTGGTTTTGATGCTAATTAAACCATAGCCGTGACCTGCGCTGTCTTTTGTGGTATGTGGTATGGTGCCGTCCTTTAGTTCAACCTGGCCGGCGAAGTAATTGGCAACCTGTAACACAAGATAGTCGAACTTCATCTTTGCTGAGACGCTGACACTTCTTTTTTCTAGTGGCAAATTCAACGACGCCTCCAATGCGTTTTGCAAAGCATTAGAGAAAACGAGACATAGCTCTACCTGATATTTCTCAATTGGTTCGATCTGAATGTTGCAGGTGAATTTCACGTTGTTGCGTTCAAATAGTGTACTGTACCCAGAAATCACTGCGTTAATGTAAGGATCATCGGCATAAGTTTGATTCGTTGCAATGCTTGCAAGCTCTGTGATTTTACCAAGATACTGCTCGGCTTCCTCTTGTCTGCCACTTTGCAGTAGACCGGTTACTGTGATGAGATGCCCCTTTATATCGTGTTTCATGCGCCGTATATCATTTTGATTTTGAAGCTGCGCTTCATATTGGTGCTTCTGTGTGTTTAACTCATAACTTAGGTGGTCAGAGATGTTTTTCGCAGAGGCGAGCATAGCAGTGGAAGTGGCATTATACAAAAACAGCACCAACATGGAAAGTGCAAATACACAGAGTGCAATCATGGACCAGATGATGGTTTGATCACTGGAAGGATTTAAGCTAAAGGTGTTATTGGAACAAAAGTCCACCAACAGCTTGGAGATGATTGACATTGTTAATAGTAATGGCCATAGAGAGCGACGCAGCATGATATGTTTCAACTGTCGAATATATTTGCGTACCCACCACCAACTGAAGAAAGCGAGAAAAAGATTGACTATACAGATGACAACAAAGACGGATATTACATAATTATTGACATCTGTTGCGGCTGATATTGCATAGCCCAGGAAGGTACATAGACGGTTGATAATACTCAGTGTTATGCATAGAGACAGCGTCTGCCAGATTGAATTGGAAAACCAGAGTATATTAAGAAAGGACAGAAAATACCCAATAATGGTGAGGCTAACTGCATAATCTGTCTCGGACAGGAGGGAGAAAAGCAGCGGAGTACTAAGAATAAACAGTAGAAGGAACACTGGAATTGTCCACCATTTCCATCTTGGAGTCAATAGCGCCATGCAAATCAAAGTGTTGCCGATGATAGCGGCAATTGCCGATTTATTCTCCATAAGAAAATGTCCCAATGCGGTAGGGTAATTCATAGGGTAACCTCCCCAAATTCAGAGATAAGATTGTTTGAAAAGCGCGACAGGGCTTCTTTCTGGTAGCTACGGGAGACAGGAATGATCTTGTCGCATAGCTGAAAGCCATCTGTAGTCAGAGCAGAACAGTAACGGAGATTGATGACATAGCTCTGATGACATCGAAAGAACATAGCCTGTGGCAGCTTTGCAATATAGTGATCCAGTTTACCACGAATCTCGATTAACTCGTTGTCCGTCATACAGAAAATTAAGTTATGGTTACAACTAGAAATGTACAGGATATTTGAAAGGCGAAGGGAACGTACCTGCCTGTTACAGTTAACCAGAATGGTCTGCTCCGCTTCCCGTTGCAGTTGCTCCTTAGCTCGCTCTAGTACAGGAGTAAGTTTATCCATATTAATAGGCTTTATCAAATAATGAAACGCAAACAAATCATAGGCTTCGCGATAAAAATCATCGCTGGTGCTGACAAACACGATGAGTGCATTATAATCATTGGAACGGATCTGACGGGCTGCATCAATACCGGATACCTCGTCCATGAAGATATCCAAAAAATAGAGATGAAATCGTATACCGTCTGCAAGCTTCCATAGCAGTGCTTCGCCGCTTGAAAAGGTTTCAAGCTCTGCATGGGGGTAGGATTTACACAACAGTGTGCAGAGCCTCGTTCTATCTTCAAGACTATCATCACAGACGGCAATTCTAAAATTCATAATATTCAAAACTCCTTCATGTTCACCTTACTACATCAATTATAACATGTTTACTAAATAACAGAAAACAAATTTCGACGCTCAGACGGCTGTTTTCGACAAAACGATAAAAAATTTCCTACATCTGATATGATATGGTCAATACCAGTAAAAGGAGGAGCTTAGGGATGAAGATGAAGCCATTTCATTGCAAAACATGTGGTGCGCCCATCGGGTGGAAGGACACGGGTTGTGATAACTGCAAGCATCTTGTCGCCTTTGACATTGAGAAACGTCGTATTGTGATCGGTGGAATCGCTATGCTCGTTATCCTTGCAGCAGTTATTGTGCTGTGTTTGTAATACGAAGAGAAATTCAGAAGAGAAAGTGGCAATATCTATTAGCAGGTTTTGACCAACAAACAAAGGAGAGAAAAGAAATGAAAAAAATACTGTTGGGAATATTTCTGGTGTTGTGTGTAATGTTTATCGTAAAGCCGGTTACGGCACTGGCAGATACCGTTAGCGTTACTAGCCAAGCTGAGTTGCAGGCTGCCATTGATACTGCGACCTCGGACAGAACCATTATCCTTGAGAATAGTATTAGCGTAACCGGTAGCACCATTGAAATTAAAAGCGATAACGTATATTCCTTCATCATCAACACAAATAGCAAGTCGTTGAATGGTAGTGGTGTAACAAACACCATTACACACAGAGGAGAAGGTAATGTGACCATTTCAGGTGGTGGCGAAGTGGCTGGAAATTACAATAACGCCATTTGCAATGACGGAGAAGGAAGTGTGACCATTTCAGGGAGCATTGTGTGGGCTAGACAAGGGATTGCAATTTATAATAACAGCACAGGAAGTGTGCTTATTACAGAAGGCAGTGTGTGGACTTCCCATAGTGAAAATACAATTTACAATAACGGCACTGGAAGTGTGATTATTTCAGGCGGCGAGGTGAGTAATTACAATAGCCTTAGTAATGCAATTATCAATAATGGCGCTGGAAGTGTGATCCTTTCAGGAGGCGTGGTGATTGCAAACCATATAGCTATTAACAACATATCCACCGGCAGTGTGATCCTTTCAGGAGGCGAGGTGAGTGCTGATCGGTCAGCTATTAACAACTTATCCACCGGCAGCATAATCCTCCAAAGTGGCATAGTGACCTTCAAAAGCTACATTTGGGCAATTAATACTACTACTTTACCTAACGGCTTTGATAATATGCAGATTAAAGCAAGCGTGTCCGACAGGGAAGGCACAAACGCACAATTAATCGACATGCCTCTTACTGTCGACATTCTCAAGAGCTACCTATACCTTCAGTTTGCACCTAAACCTACCGATGAGCAGATCGTAGCTTCTGCAAAAGCGGCACTTGTGAATGGCTCTGTCAGTGTAGCCTTCGGAGCAGATCAAAGCATAAAAACAGCGGCAGTGCAAGCCTATGTAAATGACATTTTAAGTGGCACGGCGGAAGCCTCGGGGGTAACTGCAACCGTGAACTACAACAGCACTACCGAACAGTATGACGTCGCCCTGAGTAAGGGTAGCGTTAACGACAGTAAGAGTCTTACTATGACGATTACTGTCGCGCCTGATCCTGATATCGCAGTTGTCAATAGCGCAAAATCAGCAGCGGAAGGTGCAAGCTACGCCAGCATGACTCAGGCAGCAGCAACCAGCGAAACAGTCATTGCGGATGCACTGAAAACCACTGCTGAGGCAACGGTGAATAATGATGCTGTCACGGTCACAATCAATAAGGTCAGCTACACCGAACCGATTGCCGGAACCTCAGCTAACCCAAGTGGCACGGGCGGAAGCTATGTGTTTTACATAACTGTATCCAAGGGCGGACAAAGTGAAAACACCGCACATATAACGACTTACATAACACCGACAGCGTATACCGGCGTCACGGATGTGCAGGCCGTGGCTTCTGCAAAAACGGCACTTGTGAATGGCTCTGCCAATGTGGCCTTCGGAGCAGATCAAAGCATAAAAACAGCGGCAGTGCAAGCCTATGTAAATGGCATTTTAAGTGGCACGGCGGAAGCCTCGGGGGTAACTGCAACCGTGACCTACAACAGCACTACCAAACAGTATGACGTTGCCCTGAATAAGGGTAGCGTTAACGACAGTAAAAGCCTTATTATGACGATTACTGTCGCACCTGATCCTGCCCCAACTGCACCTGCCGGAAGCACACAGACAGCTGAAACCAAAACCATCACAGTTGTTGAAGTTCCTCAAAGTATACCGGATGAAAAGCTGCTGACGGTGGAACCGGTAGGAGCGGCCTTTGACAATTCCGTAGAGGTAAGACTGAAGGAAGACACACTTACAGAAGGTATGGTACGTACCGCGATGGAATCGGTATTCTCTGCCTTGAACATAGAGAACGCACAAATATTTCCGTTGGATATCAGCATTTATCTGAAAGGCACTAATACGAAGGTGCAACCCAAGGAGGGTACGGCAGTTATGATTACCTGTCCCATCCCCAAAGAAATGCTTATCAACATGGATAAACTGGTGGTGGTATGTGTAATCGACGGAGAACTTCAGGTGCTGCCTGCAACATTGGTAACGAAGGATGGAGTACCTTGTGTGCAGTTTACGGCAACTCACTTCTCTCCTTATGCATTCGTAATTGACAAAGACAATAATCTGGCAGATTATGCCGCAGGAACATTGCCTGATGTAGTAACAAATATAAGTACCAAGCTGACTGCTACTGCAGGAACTGTGACGAAAGTTGATCTTGAAGGGATAAAGGAAGGATCAACAATTACTTACCACGTATGTACCCCTACGTTAATCAGTATTGACTGTAACGGTAACCTATTCACCAAAAAAGCGGGTAACGCGATTCTCATGGCGAAGGTTACCAATGGAGGTGCCACAACGTTATATACCATCCGTGTAACGGTTAAGTATACCGAGGGAGGAACCAAGGTAGGTTTCATCCGGTATTATGATGATATTGTAACCTATAATAAAATTAACTACCGCATTACCGCAAAGGCAACAGATACGGTGGAAGGTACAGTTGCCGTGGCGAACAATCAGATCAATAAAAACCTTCCAAACAAGGTGGTAATTCCGGCAACGATAACCTATGAGGGGAAGAACTATCAGGTGACCTCTATTGATGAGAGTGCCTTCTATAACCTGAATCATATAACCTCAGTAACGATACCTGCCGGAGTGGAGGAGATATCCGCAACCGCCTTCGTATCCTGTGACAGCTTAAAATCCTTTACGGTGTCATCGGACAACAAATCTTATTCAGCAAAAAAAGGAATGCTCTTAAATAAAGAGGGTACTTCACTGATTGCATATCCGTCAGCAAAAGGTACCATCGTAATTGACAAGAAGGTTGCTGTAATCGGTACTTATGCCTTCAGTGCATGCAAATACTTAACAGGAGTAATCATTCCCGAAACAGTTACCGGAATTGAGGGCTGTGCTTTTGCCAACTCCAAGTTTTTATCGAATGTGATCTTCCAGGGTACGACATATCCGGAGATACCTTTCCTTTGCATCTTTGAAAAGGTGAATAAAGCATGCACCATCTTTGTACCGGAGACTTCCCTCAATAAATATCAGGTTGCCTTACAAGATGCCAGAATGCCAAAAGGGGCTACAGTAGAACCTAATACTAAATAAGGCCGAACAACTTTACTTGGATTACTGCAGGGAGTGGAATGGAATGCAGATACCTATATCGATCAGATTTCACTTCTGGCGGAGGTTTTAGAATCCTTGGTGATGGGAGAAGCATTGAGTTATGAGGCGATGGTGAACAATGATGAGGACAAGCTGACTGAGGCAGAAGCTTATTTGGAAAACTATAATATTAAGCTAGATGAATTCCTAACTGCCATGGGAGTATAAAGATACATAGAACCAGATGTTTATACTGTACAAAATCAAAATAAGTAAAAAGATAGCCAGAATTCTTCGTTTCAAGTATTTAAGAAACCGAGGAAGCTGGCTATTAGTTTTCCATAATTGCTTTATTGTCACTCATGTAAAGAACTATTTGAATAATTTTTCCAGATTGATTATAATAAAAAGTAATGAGGCTACCTATCGCATTATTTATTAGCTTTATTCTTGATTGTAGGGGAGGATGATTATATGAAGAGGTTTTTGATATTTTTATTGACAAGCAGTATGGTACTATTCGTTACAGCCTGTAATAAGAGCAATACTGATACATTGCAAGAAAACCCAAAGGAGCAAACCAAGCTGGAAGAGGAGGAAAAGCCGGAGGCTACTCCTACTACAGCTCCGGTTCCAAAAGAAGAAACTATTCCCGAGGAGACGGATGGTAATCTAATTTCGGGAGGATATTTTGATCAACTAGATCCTAAATGGGGAACCTATACAGAGTCAGGAGGAGCCGGTACGATTGCTGTTAATGAAAGCGGCCAGCTTGAAGTGAAGATTGAAAATACCGGTAAGGTTGGTCATGCAGTTCAGGTATACTGTGATGGTTTTGAACTGCTTCAAAATGCAGTTTATGAGATTTCCTTTGATATCAGCTCTACGGTGGACAGGACGATGGAATGGCGTATCCAGCTGAATGGAGGAGATTATCATCCTTACGTTTCGGAGGAGCATGTAGAACTTTCAAAAGAAATGAAGCATCATAATATTACCTTTACTATGGAAGAGGCATCTGATCCGGCACCAAGATTTTGCTTTAACTTAGGATTTCAGGAAGCGGACGGAGAACTTGCTGCTCATACTGTGACCGTTGACAATGTTGAATTATTGCTAAAGGATTCATCGAATGCAGAAGCTTCTGCCAATGGAGATATCGGACCTGCTATTAATATTAATCAGGTAGGATACCGCACTGAGGATTTTAAAACGGCTATTTTCCGTGACAGTAGTATTGATACCAAGTTTGATGTTGTTAATGTTGAGACTGGGAAAGTAGTTTACACCGGTGATGTAGCCGGTTCAGTACAGACTAAGGCGGCTGGAGAGACTGTGGCCTATGGAGATTTCTCCAATGTGAGGGAAGCTGGTACCTATAAGGTGGTAGCTGCAAATAGCGGTGAATCCTATGAGTTTGTAATTGCTGACGATGTATATGATGATATCTTTACGGATATTGTAAAGATGCTATATCTACAACGTTGTGGAAACGAACTGAAGCCTGAATATGCCGGGGACTTTGCCCATGCTGCATGTCATATACAGGAGACAACAATTTACGGGACCACAGAGAAGAAGAATGTAACCGGGGGTTGGCATGATGCCGGAGATTATGGACGTTATGTTGTACCGGGAGCAAAGGCAGTAGCGGATATTCTGCTAGCTTATGAAGATTATAGCCCTGTGTTTAATGACAAATCTGGTATTCCTGAAAGTGGTAACGGCATTCCTGATATACTGGATGAGGCTAGATATGAGCTGGAATGGATGTTGAAGATGCAGGACGAGAAGTCCGGCGGAGTCCATCATAAGGTAACTGGCTTGAGCTTTGAAGGTATGGTTATGCCAGAGACTGTAACAGATGATTTATATATTATGCCAATTTCGAATTGTGCAACAGGTGATTTTGCTGCAGTCATGGCAATGGCTGCCAGATTATATGAACCCTTTGATGCTGCCTTTGCGAAGGAATGTCTAGCTTCGGCAAAGAGTGCACTTAGCTATCTGGAAGGCAACGCCGGAGAAGGCGGTTATCGTAATCCTGATGATGTAACTACAGGAGAATATCCTGATACGGAGGATACTGATGAGTACTTCTGGGCATTAAGTGAGCTCTACAAGACTACAGGCAGCTCTGCCTATGAAGATAAAATCGCCAAAATCGACCTTACCTCACTTGGAAATGGTATGGGCTGGCAAGGAGTTGATCTGTATGGATGTTATGCGTACTTGACTGCTGAGAAACAGAAGAATGATATAAAAAAGAAGCTTATAGATAAATTTAATGCCCAAATTACTTCCATTCAGAAAAATATGGAAGGGGATGGCTATTTCTCTTCGATGGGAGAGGTGTACCCATGGGGAAGCAATATGACCCTGGCGAATAACGGCATGGCTTTATTAATGGCAAAGAAGCTTAATAAGGTAGATGATAATTACCAAATGGCCAAAAAGCAATTTGACTATTTACTTGGAGCTAACCCTACTTCCTATTGTTTTGTAACCGGATATGGTACTCTGACTCCACAGAATACACACCATAGGCCATCTCAGGCACTTAAGACTACCATGTCCGGCATGCTTGTTGGCGGAGCCAATTCCAATCTGGAGGATCCTTATGCGCAGAATGTTCTAGCCGGAAAGCCTGCAGCGAAATGCTATGTGGATAATGTACAGAGCTTTTCCTGTAATGAGATAACTGTGTACTGGAATTCACCATTCATCTATCTGCTGGCTGGTTTGAAGGCTGATTAGTAAAGTGTATAAACATGGTGATGACATATTTGTCTATCGCTAAAGATTACGGATATACTATGTAAGAAGCACTCAATGGAGCATGGAGTATTCCCCCTATGGACAGAAAGAGGTTAATCATGTTACAGGATGTAGAAGCTATTTTATTGGACGAGGCTGCATTAGCAAATAGAGTACACGAATTAGGTGAAGAAATTTCAAGGGATTTTGCCGGTGAGGAGGTTATGCTTGTAGGAATCCTAAAGGGTGCAAGCGTATTTCTGTCAGATCTGATCAGGCAGATCAGTCTACCTGCTTATATTGATTATATGGTAGTCTCGAGCTATGGTAATTCTGCAGAAACCAGCGGGGTAGTCCGAATAATAAAAGACTTAGAGGATAATATTGAAGGAAAAAATATTATTATCGTAGAAGATATTATTGATACAGGACTGACCTTAGCATACTTAAGGCAAAACCTATTAAGCCGTCATCCAAAATCATTAAAAATCTGTACCCTTTTGGATAAACCCGCAAGAAGGGAAAAGGAGATCAATATTGATTATAGGGGATTTGAAGTACCTGATGAATTCATTATAGGATATGGTATAGATTACGCCGAGAAATATAGAAATCTGCCTTTTGTTGGTTTATTAAAAAGAGAGGTTTATGAAAATAAATAACACTTCTCCATAGGATACGTAAGCAGTCAGAAAGTTGTTATAAGCTGTCGATCCGGTATTCTACAAGCATCAAGTATAGACTCTGTAAAGTCTATACCTGATGCTTGTTTTATATTGCTATAATCGGCTGCTTTTCTTGATTTTAGACAGGCTCACAATAATCACTGCGTAGAGAAGTAGGAGGATAAATATGGCTCCGATGATTATTTTCAAGGTGGTTAACCAGGAGGAAAGTCTGCTGAACAGGCTTAATGTATCCGGATAGGCCTTGATCAAAATTATGTTAAGAATATTCTCTGTTATATCCAATAACCCAAATAGGAATGCTACGAATGCAAGCTTATGTAGAAAGCATGGCTTTATTCGCTGAAGGAAAAAGGTGAATAACAGATATCCTAAGACGGAATAGACGACCGGAAAAATAAAATCAATAAAGCAGTAAAACTGAAGGTAGGCTTCTCTTCCGGAGGCTTCTAAGCGATACAGATAATCATAAAAATAGCCTTCACTATAACGAAAAGCCATGTCCGGTAAGGTGATGCTAATTTTCTGTTTCATGATCCCGATAAACGGATTATTATTTGCGATATAGAAAGCAGCTGCTAATATTATAAGAACCACTACTAAGTGAACGGTATTTAATTTTCTCCTCATGATACTAATCCCCCTTTTTCATAGCATACGATTTGAATTTCCTGGCTTTATCGTAGATATGCAACAGCCATTTTTCTCTTTTTTGAGGAGTGCTGTTTGTAGCGTTTGCAAACATAATCCGCTTAACGGAGGAAATACCGCAATACTTTAATATGGCAGTTTTCATCAATCTCCATTCGATGCTCTTCCTGAACAGTTTTACAAACCATACAGGGGAATCGATGGTGTAGACCACCCAAGATGTCTTACCCTGAAGCAGTCCCCTAGAAAGTTTACCCTTCTTAGAATAAGCAAAGCCCGGGGAAAATACTCTATCCAGAAACCCCTTAAGGATTGCAGGCATGCTATACCACCATACCGGATATAGGAAGACCAGATGCTGCGCCTCCATGATATAATTCTGATATACCTTCAAATAGGGAGTATTTTCCTGATCACTTCTTGAATTAACATCATTAAAGTTTAAAACCGGGTTGTAGTTTTCTTTATAAAGATCAATCACCTGAATATTATGGTTTCCCTCAATAAAACCGAGCTTCATCTGCTCCAGAACCGCATGATTAAAACTGCTTGGGTTCGGATGGGCATAAATAATTAGAACATTCATTGGAATTACCTCCTACTATGATTTGCTCTAATTATAAAGTCTGTATTATAGTACAGTGTCAATAGGGATATTTAATTGAATCCAACTGAATCTGAGCTCACAAAGGTGGATTTAATCGGACAGGGAATACCTATATTGATGTTACTTTTTATTTGATTAAGTAAGCTAGTCATGGTATTCAGATCTTTTTGCTTTTGAACGATATCATCCAGCTTACCATTAATAAAGTCAATGATTTTTGTATAATTAATATGTTCAATGTCTTCAACACTGGTAAGGACTAGTTTGATTTCCTCCAAAGTAAACCCGCATGATTTTGCGTATTTTATGATACACAGTTTTTTTATCGTGTCATCATGATATAACCGGTAGCCGTTGTTGTCTCGGGTTGGAGCCGGTAAAAGACCGATGTTCTCATAATATCTGATAGTTTCAATATTTATCTTTGTTAACTTGGCAATCTGGCTTCTATAATATGACATCCTATCATTTCCTTTCAGAGTAGTTTCTTCCCATATTCATATATTACCAGTTTATTTCCAAATGGCAAGGCATAATCTTCCTTTACCGGCATTGATTCCTTCAAAGACGGATGACAGATAAAATATACCCAGAAAAACTGAATAACCTTCCAATACCGAATACTGACAGCCCTGTTGGAAACAATAAAAATGGAGGTGATTTTTCTTTGATATCACGTAAATCAGTTATAACTTTCGGTATGGTTGCGATTCCGATAGCGATGTTTACTGCTACCCAGGATAACGACATCCATTTTAATCAGCTGCATAAGGAGGATAACAGCCGCATCCGCTATAAGAAGACCTGCGGCCATTGCGGTAAGGAGATTAAAGCAGAAGATATCGTAAAGGGCTATGAGTATGATGAGGACAAATATGTCGTCATTACGGATGAAGAAATAGAAAAGATTAAGACAGAGAAGGAAAAGTCTATCCAGATTCTGCACTTTGCCCAGTTAAACCAGATCTCCCCTGTCTATTATGATAAGACCTATCAGGCAGCACCTGAGGCCGGAGGCGAAAAAGCCTTCGAGCTGCTCCGGTCGGCACTGATGGCAGAGCAAAAGATTGCGATAGGGAAAACAGTCATGGGAACCAAGGATACCCTGATGGCAATCATTCCGCGGGAGGAAGGTATACTCATTTCCACAATGTTCTATGCCGACGAGGTAAAGGCACTTCAAAAACAGTACAATAAGCCGGATATAGCCGAGCAGGAGCTTAGTATGGCAAAGCTTCTGATCAATTCCATGGATACTCCCTTTGATCCTGATAAATATAAAGATGAATACCAGGCAAGGCTTCATGAGCTGATCGAGACGAAGATATCCGGTAAGGAGGTTGTTGCTGCCGAACCGGTAAGCGCCGGTAAGGTGATTGACCTTATGGAGGCTCTCAGAGCTAGCGTCGATAAAGCTAAGACGGACAAAGAAACGGCATAAAACGATGATGGGAGAATTACAGGAGTATAATCAAAAAAGGAATTTTGAAAGAACCTCAGAGCCCATTGGCGAAGCAGAGTCCTCCGAGGAGGGTCTGAGGTTTGTTGTCCAGCACCATATGGCACGTAAAGAGCATTATGATCTGCGTCTGGAGTGGGCCGGAGTTCTCTTAAGCTGGGCGGTGCCCAAGGGTCCATCCTATCATAAGCTGGATAAGAGACTTGCCGTACAGGTGGAGGACCATCCGCTCGAATACAGGAATTTTGAAGGTACGATTCCCAAAGGAGAATACGGCGGAGGGATAGTCATGCTCTGGGATGAAGGCCTTTGGGAGCCTCACGGTAATGTGGAAGAGGGCTTACGGGAAGGTGCGCTGAAGTTTGTCCTGAAAGGGAGAAGACTTCTGGGAAAATGGGCATTGATTCGGATCAAAGGGAAGGCAGGAGAAGCAGAGGATAACTGGCTATTACTGAAGGAGAAGGATGAGTATGTGGGGGATACGGATGGGATATCCGGTTATGTTACCAGTATCAGGACCGGCCGTACCATGGAGGAAATTGAAAAGGGTGAGAATGAGAAGTTCATAAAAAATCCCTTTCATACTTCAGAGGTGCAGCTGGCTAAGTTAGTAAAGACCATTCCCGAGGATGAGAATTGGCTCTATGAGCTGAAATATGACGGTTATAGGATCCTGGCCTTTGTGGAAGCGGGCAGTGCCCGGCTGCTTACCCGGAACGGGAATGATTATGCCAGCCGGTTTCACGAGATTGCGTACTCCCTTATCAGCTTCTCCGCCGGAAGGCCTATGGTTCTGGATGGAGAGATTGCGGTCACGGATGCAGCCGGTAAAACAGATTTTCAAGCACTTCAGAATTATAGGAAGAACCCGAAGGGCAAAAATCTTACCTATATCGTATTTGACCTTCTGGCACTGGATGGGACTGATCTTCGGGGACATCCCCTAATAAAGCGGAAAGAAATGCTTGAGCTGCTATTGAAGGATGCTCCTAAAAATCTATATTACAGCCGCTATATCAGAGGAAGTGGGAAAGAAAGCTTTGCTGTAGCCTGTGAGGCAGATATGGAAGGGATCGTCGGCAAGAAAGCCGACTCAGTCTATAGCGGAACAAGAAACGGTGACTGGATCAAACTAAAATGTGATAAACGACAGGAATTCGTGATCGGAGGGTATACCAGATCTGACAAAATAATCAGTGGCATCAGCTCGCTTCTCCTTGGTATCTATGAAGGTGAAGACCTGGTTTATGCCGGACGCGCGGGAACAGGCATCAGCGAAGCTGAAATGAAGAATTTGGAGGATAAATTTAAGAAGATACAGACAATGAATTCCCCATTCCTTACGCCACCAAAGCTCAGGGTGAAGGAAGAGATCATATGGCTGGAACCTGAGTATGTTGCAGAAATAAAGTTTGCTGAATGGACTGTGGACAATCATTTAAGACAGGCAAGCTATAAGGGTTTGCGTACGGATAAGGATCCCAGGACAATCAGAAGGGAGAAAGCAGCAGAAGAGATAGAAGATGTAGAAGAAGTAGATGAGGCGATACAGTCCAAAGACACGACTGAGGGAGAGAATACAATGGGGACAAATACAAGTGGACTCGTGATCCAAGGGATAAAAATCTCAAACCCGGATAAGGTGTTATTTGAGGATCTCAGGATAAGTAAGGAGGATGTAGTCCGTTACTATGCGGAGGTATCAGAGCGTATGCTGCCGTATGTGAGTCATAGGCTGCTCAGTACGATACGCTGTCCGAAGGGAATATCACAGACCTGCTTCTTTAAGAAGCATCCCGGTCCGGGAAGTAAAGAGGTAATCATAATCCCGGTTGCTACCGGCAGCGGAGAGACGGAGGAATACTTCTATATTGAAAACACAGCCGGTCTGGTATCGGAAGCTCAGATGGGCACCCTGGAGTTTCATATCTGGGGCAGCACCGTCGAAACACTGGAAATGCCCGATATGTTGGTATTTGATTTGGACCCGGACGAGGGAATGGAACTGGACAGGGTACGCCAGGGAGTGCTGGATGTGAAGAATATTCTTACCGAGCTGTCATTAACCTCCTATCTTAAGACCAGCGGGGGTAAGGGTTACCATGTGGTCGTTCCTCTGAAGCCGGTTGCACCCTGGGAGGTATTTCACGACTTCGCAAGGCGGGTAGCCGAGGTGATGGAACATAAATGGCCGGACCGTTATACGAGTAATGGCAGAAAAGCCAGACGCTCCGGTAAGATCTTTATCGACTGGATGAGAAACGGGAGGGGTGCTACCAGTATCGCCCCCTATTCATTGCGAGCGCGAAAAGGAGCCAGAGTGTCCATGCCGATCGCCTGGGAGGAGCTTGACACGGTGGCACCCGATGGAATCTCGATGGCGGAGGCTCTGCTGAGACGAAGTGGTAACGACCCATGGAAGGGTTTTTTCGAAAACGACCAAATGCTTCGATAAAAATATAATGCATTAGGCTGTCAAGGGATGAGGGTGCTCGGACTCTCACCCTACTACATAGAGATACATGACTTCGAAGCTGGACTTTTATTGTTCGGTGCTTAGGCATATTTTGTTGAAAAATATAGTAAATTCTGTTAAAATAACAACATAAACAGGAAAGGTTATAATGCTTTTTATTATAAGAAGTGAGTATGATTTTTGGAGCTATTTATTTCGTCGGATTTATATTAAGTATGATTTTAATTGCTTTTTTACTTAACAGCAGCAAGATTGATATATCCAGGAGACTCTTATCGATGTCCATTTTAGTCTCCTTCTGGATATTGATGGAGTTGCTTAGTTTTGTCGTTCCCGTGAATGGGGTTCTTCTGCTCCAGAGATTGAAATATATAGGCGTTATTCTGGTACCTCCCGTTCTGCTGATAACAACAGTGATTTTTATTAAAAAATATAAACAGATCAGATGGATCAATAAAGTCTTAATGTTTTTGATACCTACTCTGTCATTGGCTTCTGTTATTACGGGATACCTGCCCTATCGGTTTATCACAGAACCTGAGGTTTATTATCTTAAAGGTGTTCCAATCTATACATACACTAAGAATGTTGGCTTTTATGTGAATGCTTTGTACTCCTATGTGCTTATTCTTATTACGTGTTATCTGCTTTTCCTCAGGTCAATGAAAGCTCCCAAAATTTATCGCAAACAAAGTATGTTTGTTTTTATAGGCTGCACTGCAACTTTTATCATCAATGTTTTATTTATTACTCAAGAAATTTTAATCATACCGATTGATACAACACCAATTATTACGTTATTAACTTTATCAGTGTTCTATTGGGGTGTATTTCATCTCCCCAAAACAATGATCATACCCTATGCCAGAGAGTTGGTAATAGAAAACATAAGGGATCTGCTTTTTGTCTTAGACAATGATGAGTGTATCATTGATGCTAATCCGAAAAGCATAGAATTCATCCAAAGGTATGGAGACGTCGAATTAAGAAAGTTAAATCATATTAGTAAACTGATTGGTAGGAAAATATATGATGTAGTCCAACATATCACTATGATTAACAAATTATCACTGCCTCTGGATACGGCGAAAGAGAACATCATGGTGGTGCAGATTGAGAGTAAAAATTCATACTACAGCATCCATATTGAGGACATTTTTGATGCGGATAATAAGAAGATAGGAAGACTCTATCTACTGCATGACATTACACAGATCAAGGAGCAGCTTAACAGTTTATTACGGCTCAATGATGAGCTGATTATTTCAGATAAGATAATTAACCAGGCATTGGAGGGAATCGTCATTACGGATGAACATAATAACATCATCCGTATTAATGAATCAATGACTAAAATTTCAGGTTATTCAGAGGAAGAGTTAATTGGACAAAATCCGAAAATCTTCAAATCGGACTATCATGATATTTTCTTCTATCGAAATATGTGGGATGAGTTGAATACGGCAGGCTTCTGGGAAGGTGAAATCTGGGACAAACGGAAAACAGGTGAAGTATATCCGAAATGGATGTCGATTACAACGATCTATGATTCGGATGGTAAGATATCAAATTATATTGGTATCTCCTCAGATATTACAAAGATGAAAAAGGCTGAGCAGGATATCCATCTGCTCGCATATTATGATTCATTAACCGGAATTCCTAACAGAACGCTGTTTTATGATCGTCTGAATACTGCGTTAGCCAGAACGAAAAGAAATAAATCCCAGGTAGCTGTATTTTTTATGGATATCGACCGTTTTAAACTAATTAATGATTCTCTGGGACATGATGCAGGAGATCTACTGCTCATTGAGGTATCAAAAAGAATACAGTCAGTAATTCGTGAAGAGGACATGCTGTCCAGATTAGGAGGAGATGAATTTACACTTCTGATGGAAGGAAATAACTGTGCGGAGATCGCTGCAGGTATTGCTGAGGATATCATTAAACAGGTAAAGAAGCCATTTGTTTTAAAGGGTAAAGAAGTGTCCATAGAAATAAGTATTGGCATAGCGATTGCACCTGATGACGACATAACCCTAGAGGGAATTCTCAGAAAAGCGGACAGCGCCATGTATCACTCCAAGGAATCAGGAAGGGGAAAGTATGTTTTCTCGTCAGCGGAAATTGAGAAAAGAAATCAAGAGCAGTTAGAGCTTCAGATCAGACTAAATAAGGCAATACAGAATGAGGAATTTGAGTTGTTCCTCCAACCTCAGATAGAATTTAGGGATAACCGTTATACCATCATTGGTGCAGAAGCCCTGATTCGATGGAACAGGGACGGTGAAAGGATAGCACCATCGAATTTTATACCGGCAGCTGAGGAGAATGGACTTATTCTGCCGATCAGCAGCTGGATTATCACAGAGATTTTCCGGATTGATAAGTACCTAAAGGAGCATGGTATCAGGATTAAACTGGCGATTAACGTATCAGTGAAGCAGTTTGAAAATGAGGACATTATTAAGCAGCTGCAGCAAATGTTATCATATTATTCCGAGCAGGAGATACAGCTGGTGATTGAAATAACAGAAAGCATGTTCATTCATGATCTTAACCGGGCGGTTGATTATTTGAAGGCAATTAAGGCCTTGGGGATTGGGATTGCTCTTGATGATTTTGGAACAGGCTTTTCCTCCTTGAGCTATTTAACGAGGCTCCCCATCGATTATCTGAAGATTGACAGATCCTTTGTCAGCAGACTGGATGAAATTCATAATCGGGACATCACATTTTCAATCATATCAATGGCAAAGACATTAAATCTGAAGACCTTAGCGGAGGGAGTAGAAACAATAGAGCAGGTAGAGAAACTATTAGAGAAAGATTGCGATGAATTGCAGGGATATTATTTCAGCCGACCCATACCTGTTCATGAGTTTATAGACTTTTATAACGAAAACATGGATCCAGTTAAGTAAATTTAATCATAAAGCCGGGGCTAATTGAAAAGCCCCGGCTTTATGTTAGAACCTTATGATAATCTCTTTGCGCCCCTCTAAGCTCTGGCCTCATGATAGTTCTTAGCTATCTGCTTCCAGTCAAGTACCGAATATAAGGCATTGATGTAATCCAGGCGCAGATTTTTATACTTCAGATAATATGCATGCTCCCAAACATCAATCCCAAGGATCGGAACGATTGCTCCGCGGGTTTCAAACAGTGGATTATCCTGATTGGGACTGGAGGATACACTAAGATTACCGGACTTGTCGGTGGATAACCATGCCCAGCCGGAACCAAACCGGGTAGCGGCGGCATTATTCAGCTTCTCCTTTAATTGATCATTGCTTCCGAAATCCTTCTCAATCTGCTTTAAGAGGTCTCCCTCGGGATGCCTTAAGCCGTCCGGTGACAGAGTTGAAAAATATAGGTTATGATTATAATATCCGCCTCCGTTATTCCTCAAGACTGTTTTCAGGGACTCATCGGACAGATCGGCAACACTGCTAAGTAGCTCCTCTATTGTTTTCCCGGCGAGTTCAGGAGCTTTTTCAAGAGCTGTATTCAGATTAGCAGTATAGGCTGCATGATGTTTGGTGTAATGAGTGATCATAGTAAGCTCGTCAATATGGGGCTCAAGAGCGCTGAAGTTATATGTTAATTCTAATTGTTTTAGCATAATTATTCTCCTTTTCATTTTATTGTTTATTGATGTTTATATTATAAATCAAATATCAGATAATTAAAAGGGTTAAATGCAATTAAATTGTAAGAAATATAATTTTCTATAGAATGGACAAATTTATGATGTGAGAATCGTTCTCATTTGTAAGATATTACTATATGGGATATCTATGATTAGTTGATTTGACTTCGATGCCAGATGTGCTAAAATATTATTGTTTTGCTGGCAAAACGAATGAAAATGATATAAATTCATACGAATAGAATAGAAAAGGAGAATATGCAATGAATGAGACATTACAGGTAATAGCAAGAAGATATTCCTGCAGAGATTATAAGGAGGAGATGCCTGCAGACGAGTTACTCAGGGCTATCGCAGAAGCTGCAGTTCAGGCACCCAGTGGGATGAACAGGCAGGCTTGGCGGATCATCGTTGTTAAGGACAGGGAATTAATAAATGAGATGGAAGCTGAAGGAATGTCCTATCTGGAAAGCCAGGAGGATAAATCAACCTTCAATAGAATTATGGATCGTGGAGGAAAGCTTTTTTATGGTGCACCCTGTATGATACTAATTGCTATTGATCCTGCCGAATATGCCGGTGCATTGATCGACTGTGGTATTGTATGTCAGAATATTGCGTTGGCAGCCACCTCTCTTGGTTTAGCCAATGTAATATGCGGATTAACTGGTACTGCCTTTGCCAGTGGTAAGCGTGCGGAGGAATTCAGCAAGAGATTAAGGTTCCCGGAAGGGTTTGCTTTTGGTGCTTCCGTCCTGATAGGCTATGAGAACACGGCAAAGCAACCCCATACACCGGATCTGGACAAAATCACATTTATTGAATAAGTATCTTCCGTTTTGAATAAAGGTGTTATATTACTAAGCTTACATTCCATCAGAATGTAAGCTTAATTTGAGTTAAAGCTCGCAGAGCGTGTTTCATCAGGGTATTTCGGTATCCATATTGATTTTGCGGTATTGTCTTGCAGAGATATGATAATACCTGATAAAAGCGGCGGAGAAATGTTCCACGGAGGAGTATCCGAGGTTTATGGCAATCTCAGTTATCCTCTTATTTGGATCCGCTAACAGGATGGCTGCGGCAGACATTCTCGCCTCCGTACGCTTCTGCTGAAAACTTTTGCCATAATGCTGGTTTAACAGACGCTGCGTCTGCCTCGGGCTTAAGCCGAGA
This sequence comes from Bacillota bacterium, assembly GCA_023415595.1. Lineage (GTDB taxonomy): Bacteria > Bacillota > Clostridia > Lachnospirales > Lachnospiraceae > Mobilitalea. The sequence continues at coordinate 293 of JAEZJW010000045.1, read as the reverse complement.
CGGGAAGCCAGGGTCTCGAGTGACAGATCCTGATATTCATATAGAAAATATTCTTCAATAATAAAGTATTTACTGTAAGCCAGATCAGAGGGTTTCGTCTGGCTTTGGATATCCTGGTTATTCTCATAATTTCGTACCAGGGAAACGATAAGCTGAGAAAGCAGGGTTTCTACCTGCTTCTGATAAGCGGTATGCTTTTTCTCAAGCTCCGAGAAAATCTGCTGCATCAAAGTGTGTATATTCTGGCTGTCCTGGCCGAACCAGAAGGTTGTGTCTTCGAACAGCTTCAGATA
>JAEZJW010000033.1 GCA_023415595.1 Bacillota bacterium | reverse complement strand
CTCAGGGAAGCAGACCATGTATCTTATATCTCAACGGAGAGTTCTGGGGATTGTACAATCTAACGGAAAAGTATAGTGATAAATACCTGGAAGAAAAGTTTGATGTGGATAATAATAATGTCATTGTGTATAAAGATATGGAGATTGATGAAGGCGAAGCCTTAGATCCTGTCGGAGCCGCATTACAAGAACTTCTTGATCTTGGTCATCTTGATATGAATGATCCTGCGAATTATCAGAAGTTTAAAGATATTGTTGATTTACAAAGCTTTATTGAGTATTATGCAACCGAAATCTATATTAATAATAATGACTGGTTTAGTGGTACTAATAATGAAACACCACACAATAATATAGAATTTTGGAAGGTAGCAGATCCGTCGGCGGAAGCTTTAAGAGGAGGAGCGAATAATCCTTATGCTGATGGTAAATGGAGATATATGCTTTATGACACGGAATGGTCTATGGGGCTATATGGAAGTGCTCAGGCAGGTGCTGCATATGATTCAATAAAATATCATGCAATCGGAGAACCAGATCCGAGTGATCCTAATGATGCGAGAAGAACAGAAGCGAATGGTGATCCGGTATTTACGGCAGTATTTAAGAATGAAGGATTCAGAAAAGACTTTACGAATGCATTACTCGATGTGAGAAACTGGAATTTTGAGTATAGCAGATGTGCAAAAGTACTGGATGAGTATACATCGGTTTATACGCCGTTAATGGACAGCAATAAGAAGAGATGGAATGTGGGAAATGTTAGTGGCAGAGTTAGTGAGATAAAGAATTTTCTTTCTCAACGACCAAATTATATTTTATCGATTCTTGAAGATAATATTGTCGAACTTAACAGTTCAGACAGAGTCAATGTGACTGTGAAAAATAATATTGCATCACAGGATGCGATTAAGGTCAATACGATAAAACCAGATACACAATCAGGTTTTCATGGGATATATTACAAGAAGTACCCAATTGAACTTACGGCGCTTGATCAGGAAGGATATGTATTTGATCACTGGGATGTAAGTGGAGCAATTGCATCTGATCTCTATAGCAAAATTACGTACTTTACCTTAAATGATCCAAATGCAAGTATTGAGGCAATTTATAAGGTAGGGTCTGGAGAAGCTACCGTTACTCCAACTCCGACAATAGCACCGGAAGCATACGAAGCAAAGTTTGAAGTAAATAATGCTTCTATTACCACATACTTAAGACAAGATTATGAGGATGCAACGAATGCTTTGACAAATCAGACGTCTGCATATGCTAGAAATGCTGATACTGGAGAATTAGATTCCAGTGGATCCGGACAAGTAAATTTCACCGTAATTCCAGATAGCGGATATATAGTAGACAACGTTGAAGTTACTCCAATGAACTATAAAAATATCAAACTGCCTGATGAAACATTGAAAGAAAATACTTATCGAATTACGAAAGTTACAGGCAATATTGTGATAACCGTCACAACCAAATATGTCGGTGTAACGAATACGCCAACTCCAACAGTCACACCGACTCCACCTATTACACCAGACCCAAACAATAACCCAGATCCACCGAGTTCATCGAATCCTCCGGTAATATATATACCACCAAGCACGCCTGTTGATGATACAGAGACAGTTACTGTGAAATTAGATACCTCGGTAGAAGTTAAGGTTACTATCGATAGTAAAATAGTTGTGGTAAAAGAGATTACTTCGGATGAACTTGCGAAGATTGTTGATAGCTATAAAAATTTTGATATTTTGATAGATTTATCATCTATCGATGGCATTACTGAAGTAGAGATGACTAAGACAACTATAGACAATATTATGAAAGCGATGCAAGAACAGAGCAGTCTCAAGCAGTTCGTAATCAAACTTCCACATGAAGAAATATCCCTTGATGAGACTGAATTAAATTCATTAGTTGAAAAAGCAAGTGGTAGTAAGGTCATAATCGAAATTGAGGATAAGAAAGAAGATAGCCTTAATGCAGTTCAACAAACTATGTTTTTTGCTAAAGGAACTGTAAGTAAGAATTCAGTCAAGATTACTTATAATAAGGTCGAAGATGCAGAAGGTTATGTTATTTATGGGGCACCATGTGGTAATAAATACAAAAAGCTTGGTACATCGACATCCCTGTCATTTACTCATAGCAACTTACCAAAAGATACAAGATATAAATATTGTGTCGTAGCCTACAAAAAAGTAGATGGCAAGGTTGTTAGCCTTGGGAATACTCCAAAGATCCATATTACAACGGTAAGTTCAAAATATACAAATACAAAATCCATTTCTTTAGAAGAAGAAGCATTGATAAGTAAAACGGGCGATGTTTCCGTGATTTCGGCCAAAGTAAATAAGGTCAGCACATCCAAGAAATTACTCCTACATGTTGCTAAGCTTCGATATTATAGTACTGACAGCAGTATAGCAGAAGTAGATGAAAAAGGAAATATTACATCAAAGAAGCTCGGAACTTGCGATATTTACCTATTAACCAATGATGGAATATTAAC
>JAEZJW010000209.1 GCA_023415595.1 Bacillota bacterium | reverse complement strand
CGTCCTCACCGAACAGTAAATCCACTCCGGCGTAGTCCAGACCAAGCAGCTCACAGCACCGTACAGCCAGCTCACATTGCTCCTTCGTCGGCTCATAGGGAAGCATCTTCCCCCCTATGGTTAGGTTGGCTCGAAAATCACCATTCAAGGAATAACGGTACATCGCTGCAATTACTTTGCTGCCGACTACCTGAAGTCTCACATCCCTGCCCGAACTGGAGGCGATAAATTCCTGAAAAAGCATGGGCTTGGTACCTATTCTGTCTACCAGGCCCTTCAGTTCCTCGGGTTCCTTCGCCAGATATACCTGTTGTCCGAAGGACCCGAAACATTCCTTCACCACCATCGGAAATCCCAGCCGCTCGGATACCTCCTTCAGAAAATCCGTATTCGTATAACCGATATTATCGAAGGTCATCGGTGCCACAATGGTCCTGGGCATCGGTATTCCAGCTATCATCAGAGCCAGGTGCGTCAGTGACTTATCATCACAGGCAGCGATTGCTTTGGAGGAATTGAACACAGGGTAACCCTGCTGTTCGAGATGTCTTGCCAGCCTCGTATCCTTGTCCCAGAACAAGATGAATTCCGGTTCCTCTGTTCTTGTTTTCTTACGATAGCTGTTAGTCTCCATAGAATCAGACCGGTCCAGTTCACTTTCAGCTGCCGGAAAGCAGCAGTCCTCTTCCTCTGTCTTCTTACGGCATTCCTTCGTCTGCAGGTCAACCAGCAGCTCTGCATTGGTTTTCAGGATCATGTTTATGCCAAACTTTTCTGCCGCCTTCATAAGCCACTTATGGATTTCATTAAATTTGCCAGACTGCAGAAATTCATTTACAACCAGCCATGCAGCTTTGCTCATATGGATCATCCTTATCACTACTATGCTTAATTACTGAACTGATATTATACCACTTGTTCTACCGGAGTCGTACGAATACTCACCGGTAGTTAATTCTCTTCCAGGTACTGCTCGAATTGCTCCGGGGACATCAGGATCTTCCTGGGCTTGGTTCCTTCTTCGGGGCCTACCACTCCTGCTTCAGCCAACTGGTCCATGATTCTCGCTGCACGGTTGAAGCCGATTTTATAAACTCTCTGTAGCATTCCGATGGAGGCCTTGTCCTTCTCTATGATGAACTTTCCTGCTTCGGCAAAGTATTCATCAAGCTCATTTCCGCTGCCCATGCCTGCACCAGAATCTCCCGGCCTTGCATTGGCGATCTTATCCTTGACATCCTCACTATACTGGGCTTCGTTATTGTGTTTCTTCAAGAAATCAACAACAGAGCTTACTTCCTTATCAGAGATGAAGGCACCCTGAATTCTCACGGGTTTCGGATAGCCGGACGGGAAGAACAGCATATCACCCTTGCCTAAGAGCTTCTCCGCTCCGGAGCCATCTATGATGGTCCTGGAATCGATCTGCGAGGATACTGCAAATGCAATTCTGGACGGAATATTTGCCTTGATCAAACCTGTAATAACATTTACAGAAGGTCTCTGGGTAGCGATGATCAGATGCAGACCGGCAGCTCTCGCCAGCTGTGCCAAACGGCAGATGGCATCCTCTACTTCGTTCTGAGCAACCATCATGAGGTCCGCAAGCTCATCAATGATGATGACGATCTGCGGCAGCTTCTGGTAATTATCATCATTCAGGTAAGCAACCTCCGCCACCTTCTCATTATAACCCTTAATATCCCTTACCCCAATATCCGCAAACTTCTTATACCGCTCCGTCATCTCCATGACAGCCCAGTTCAGCGCTGCGGAAGCTTTCTTCGGATCGGTGACGACCGGGATTAACAGGTGAGGAATTCCGTTATATACATTCAGCTCCACGACCTTCGGGTCCACCATGATCAGACGGACATCCGAGGGCTTGGACTTATACAGGATACTCATAATCAGTGTATTGATACAGACGGATTTACCGGAACCGGTGGCACCTGCGATCAGCAGATGGGGCATCTTCGCAATATCCGTGATGATGGTTTGTCCACCGATATCCTTACCGACCGCAAAGGCGATATCGGAGGGATGATTGGTAAATTCAGGACTTTCAAACATCTCACGGAGCGTAACCATGGAGTTTTCTTTATTCGGAACCTCGATACCTACCGCCGCTTTGCCGGGGATCGGTGCCTCGATTCTGACATCCGAGGCTGCCAGATTCAGCTTGATATCGTCAGCCAGCCTGGTGATCCTGCTGACCATGACTCCCTGTTCCGGCTGGAGCTCATATCTGGTTACTGCGGGGCCGCAGCTGACATTTGTTATCGTTACATGGACACCGAAGCTCTCTAACGTATTTTGGAGTTTAATCGCGGTTTCCTTCAGGCTTCGGTCGTTACTGCCCTTTATCGGCTTAGCCTTCGGACCTGCCAGAAGATTCATCGGAGGAAAGACATATTCCTTCTGTTCAGGTGTCTGGTCAATTTCCAGTCGTTCTACTTCAGTAGATTGGCCTTTTCCTTCCGCCTTTGTTCCTTCCGTTTTGGCACCCTCTGTTCCTCTGCCCTCTGTCTTTATTGTCTCGGATTTAAACTCCGAGGCTGCTGTTATAGGAGAAGGTTCCCCAAGGTGTATCACAGTATCATTGAAAGTCTGATTTCCTTCGGTGCTCTGTGCCGATGGCCTGCCGAACTTGCTCCGAAGCTCATCCTCATAGGTAGGAATACCGCTTGCACTCATGGAAGCCTGTTTTCCTGCCGGAACCGGCTCCTCCTCCTTCTCAGGGAAGAGGTGATCCAGGTTAATGATAGGAAGCTGTTCCTCTGTCGCAGTGATACCCTTCTTATTCTTCTTATCATTTAACGGGATGACGTTTGTTTTCTCCTGAGCTTTTGTAGCCTTGGAAGTCAGATTGCCATCCAGTACATAGGTCTTTGGAGGACGGCGAAGGTTCCCTTCATCAGAACCATACTCTTCGGCCTGTTCTCTTTTCAGCTTCTGATATTCTCTTCGTTCCTCCAGAGAGCTTTTACTCTTCTTCGCTATGTAAGTAAATATGGCTTTGCCCGTAATAACGATGATGCAGATAGCCATGACAGCAATCAGGATAATATAAGCAGCCAGCACTCCAAAAGCCTGGCACAGAAGCATGACAAAAATACCTCCGATGATGCCACCGCCGCTTCGTTCTCTCATGGCATTCGTATAGTATTCATAAATCTTAACATTACTGTCATAGGAGGTTGAGATCATCTGAATCAGTGCTGTCAATGCAACGAAGAATACGATTGCGCTTAAGAGCTTCCTTCCGGCAGACCTGTTACCCATATTAGAGAGATGGAAGGCTGTTCCGAAGAAAATCAGGAACGGTAATACATAAGCCATCAGCCCGATCATACCAAAGAGAAATTTGCTGACAAATTCTCCGACCACGCCGCCCAAATCAAAATTACTCAAAAATAACAGCAAGGAAGCTACCAGTGTTATGATCAGAATAATCTCATCCTGTACTACACCACTTTGCCTGACACTTTCCCTGTTATTTTTCTTCTGTGTACTATTTGTCTTTTTCTTAATTTGTTTGGAAGCCATCCGACATCCCCCTACATTACAAAGTGCCCGATGACGGCAATCAGGCCGGCAGCAAAGCAATAATAAGCGAAGTATTTAAACTTCTTACCTTTCACGATTTTTAACATGGTCTTGATACAGATATAACCTACGACACCCGCAATCAAGGTTCCCACCAGGTATCCCGACAAGAGGGAAGATTCCACCTGGTCCATGGAGAAATCCTTCAGCTCCAGAACAGCCGCACCAAGAACGGCGGGAATGGACATAATGAAGGAGTACTTCACTGCAAAGGAACGGTCAAAGCCGCGGAGCAGGCAGGCCGTTATCGTGGTACCTGATCTTGAAAGACCCGGTAAGGTGGCAATTCCCTGTGCGATACCGATTAGTCCGGCATCTGTATAGGTTGAATCCTCTTCCTTCTTCTTACCTGTAGTGGTTCGGTCAGCAATCATGAGAAGGAGGGAGGTAAGAATCAGGCATAGTCCGGGAACCAAAAGACTCATTCCGGCAACCTCAATCGCATCCTGAAATACAACACCGATAATTCCTGTAGGAATGGTAGATACAAGGATCAGCATCACAAATCTTCTGTAGGGGGTTGAAATCACCTTCTTATAGGAAACCTTCTTAGTGGCTCCTAAATTCCTAAAAAAGCGTACCACATTTACAATAAAATCGCCGATGATGGAGAAGCCTTCCACAATCAGCTCCTTAATATCCTTCCAGAATGCCACGAAAATAGCAGCCAGCGTTCCCAGATGAAGTAAAACATCAAATAATAAACCGGTATCGGTATTCATATGTAAAATCTGCTTCATAATAGCCAGATGGCCGGAGCTGCTCACCGGCAGGAATTCCGCTATTCCCTGCACCAGGCCCATGATGATTGCATTAATTAAGTCCATAATAAAAGCCTCCTGATAAAGTGTTATCGCGCCATAAGATAGCTGTGCTGCCATTTTTATGGACTGCTTACAAAATTTATTATACCTTTTATAAAAATGATATGCAATAAAAAAAACACCTGTGGTGGTTAATGTTACTATTCAGCCTTATTCTGAGTATATGGCTCAGGACCAGGGAGAAATGATTTCCATGGTGAGTATATGCATTCGTCGGTACTTAGGTTCTGTATTTCAGAACCTTATGTACCGTTACGTAATGCATCTAAGCGGGAGCGTCTCATCCATGGGAACATTTCCTCCCTGGTCCTGTAGATAACAGTGTCAGGCTGAATAGTAACACCCTAAGTCTGATGTTTTACCATCCTTCATGTCCTTCAGGTGTCTGAATTATTCTTTATACATTTTCCCGGGAGAATATTGATCGTTCAGGTAATCCCCCATATCGGTGGAATATACCTTCTGTATTACATAATTATCTCCATCCCGTTTAGTAACAAGTCTGCCATGCTTCAACATGACTTCTTTATAATCCTCATTTGCATCCGGCTTTTGATCGGTCTGGCCATCCTTTGCTTTCGGCTTATCATTTTCACTGAAATTATGATAAATTCTTTCCAGAGGAACCGAGGTATATAACATGCTAATCCCACCCTTCCTTATAGAATCATTGGGTATTCTTGCTGTCAATCATTGAATTGATCTTTGCCAGAGCTTCTTTAATTCCGCCTACTTCATTTATGATACCCTTCTTCACTGTCTCCTCACCGACTAAAATGGATCCTACATCCTTCGCCAGCTGGCTCGTATCCAGCATCAGGTTCCTGAAATCATCATAGGTAATATTGGAATGGTCCACCACGAACCGTATGATCCGATCCTGAATCTTCTCAAAATATTCAAAGGTCTGGGTAACTCCGATGACGGTACCATTCATCCTGACCGGATGGATAAACATCGTAGCAGTAGGAACAATATAGCTATAATTGGCCGAAACAGCAAGCGGTACGCCGATGGAATGGCTGCCTCCGAGCACCAGGGTTACGGTAGGTTTACTTAAAGAAGCAATCATTTCTGCAATTGCCAAACCGGCTTCCACATCTCCACCGACCGTATTAATCAGAATTAACAGTCCGTCAATATCCGTAGAATCCTCGATTGCAGCTAGTTGAGGAAGTACATGCTCGTATTTGGTAGTCTTATTATGCTGTGGAAGAACCTCATGGCCTTCAATCTCACCGATAATGGATAACAGATGGATTTTATGTTCCTTATTTCCGTTCTCCAGGACAGTTTGGCCGTATTCACTGATTTTCTGATCCTTTAGGTCCTCATTCTGTTTGACTACCTTCTCCTGCTCCTCGCTCTTTTCCGGCCTGTCATTTCTTTTACGGCCGGCATTTACGATTTCTTCCTGACCTGCCCTTCCTTGTTGGAGATTCTGATTTTTATTTCCGACATTCTGCATGATTTTCTCCTCTTTCATCCTGTTAGTCAAAACTAAAGTTAATCTTCCATAGTATTATGCGATAAGTAACAGCTTTTATTCAGAGATTGTCATGCATCTGTTTTAGCTCCAATAGGATTTCATATTCTTATTCTCAAGTTCACGGACAAAATTTCTTTTTAAAAGCAGGAAATATTCCAGTTCCTTCAGGACCTGATATAATATAGCTCTGTATTCGAATTCCTCACGGGTCACCGGTAAGGCTTCCTTCTTATAATGTTGATTTAATTCTTCCAGTTCTGCAAGCAGTCCTACGACATTATTCAGTTCATGGAAGGAAGCTGCGATGTGCTCCATAAAATCGGCCATCGGCAGGGATTGGCGCAGGATAACCGGAATTGTACCGATATGTCCTGCTATGCTTTTCAGTACCTCTACCTGCAGCTTTCTCATCTCCAGATAAGCGACCAGATATTTCGTATTATTCAATACGGTATTGCCGGTATCCTCATAGGCTTTGATGAGCAGTCCTTCCAGCATCACATCCAGCCCGTTGAAAAGAGATTCTGTGTTGTTCTCTGACTCCTCCTTTATCCTGTGGATCACAGCCTCGGCAGAATCGCGTCCGATCACTATGGCAGCATCATTAAATTTCAGTTCATCTTTTTTGGTAGCACCGGGAGATTCTTGTCCTGAGCTCTGGATCAGGCATGCATCCTTACTCCTTAAGAAAGCTGCCAATTTACTCATAATCCTTTTCATTTCCTCTTCTACTTCTCTGTTCCCTACGAATTCTATCCCTGTATTTTGGCATGATCATATTGATTAGAATCCCGATTCCCATGCCGATGATAAGAAGCAGAGCTTCATTTCCAATCAGGGCAGGCTTCATATGCTCTTCAATCAGAAAATGTGTCATCAGGACAGCATTCATCGATATCCCGTCCTTTAAACCGAATGCGATGCAGAAGCCGACAAAGAACAGAAGAAACACTCCGAAAGCCGCAAAGTTATATCCCATCAGGGAAAATACGATGAAGGCAATAAGGATGGATAACAGAAAAGATAATAGCCTTCTTACTGCAATGGATAAAGTCTCCCTTCTCGTATTCTGAATAGTAAGCAGAGTAATGATACCGGCAGAGGGACTGTACAGAAGCCCAAAGCTGCCCGCGATCCAGATGGAGATGGCAGAGCCGATGGCTACCTTCAGCAGGAATAAAGCTTGAGCCGGTTTTATCATGATTTTTTTCATAAGGAATTACCTCCCTTCCTTGTACTCTATCATAAGCTTTTCTACCCTTATTATCAACAGCAAACCGTAAGAAACGACTTTCTTAGGTTTCTCCAAATCTGTATCGCAGATATGACATTGCATTGTCATATTTACTCTGATAAAATATATTTATGATCATACAATAATTTTTCCTAAAACTAATTATAGTGAAAATATAATACCAGTGTGGTTAGTCCGAGCAGCAAGGAGGATAGGATGCAAATCAATCGTTTGTTTGAAATCGTATATATTCTGTTAAAGAAAAAGAATGTGACAGCGAAGGAGCTTGCAGAACATTTTGAAGTATCCCAGAGAACCATCTATCGGGATATCGAGACCTTAAGCGAGGCAGGAATCCCGGTCTATGCCAACCGGGGTAAGGGTGGCGGAATCTGCCTGATGGATCAGTTCATCCTGAATAAATCCGTTCTGACGGAGCAGGAACAGAAAGATATTTTGTCTGCTTTGCAGGGGATTGGGGCAACCAGCTATGGAGGTGCAGCTTCTACCCTTTCTAAGCTTAGCTCCCTATTCCAGACTGAGAATCCCAATTGGATCGAGGAGGATTTCTCCTATTGGAACAGCAGGGAGGGGGATCGTCTGAAGTTCACACAGCTAAAGGATGCCATCTTAAATCGTAAGGTCATCTCGTTCCGGTATTATAACTCCTATGGGCACGAGTCCTCTCGAGTTGCAGAACCTGTAAAGCTTGTCTTTAGGGGACAGGCCTGGTATCTGTCCGGTTATTGTCTGGAGAAGCAGTCCGTACGTTATTTTAAGGTTTCCCGGATGGAGGAGTTAAAGGTATCTGAGGAGACCTTCGAGGTTCGTCCCTCTGATACCGCCAGGAAATCGGAGCCTGCTCATGACGGAACGGATGAAATAAGACAATGGCCCAACTCCGTGGAACCGATGCTGATCACCCTGAAGGTGGCCGCTTCCATGGCATTCCGTGTCTATGATGAATATCCGAAGGAAGACGTGACAAGGTTGGAAGATGGAAGCTTCCTGGTCCGTTCCCGGATGCAGCCTGCGGCATGGTTATATGGTTTCCTGCTGTCCTATGAGGATCAGGTTGAGGTTCTGGAACCGGAAGAGGTCAGACAGGAATTAGCTAGAAGAGTTAAAAAAATAAATGAAATCTATAATATATGACAAACAGCTGTCATATTACCTATGATATCTTCACTTTATAAGAGTATCCGGAGTAAGATATCACTTAGAGAATGAACTCTCCGGGATAAGAAAGGAAGATAAAATCATGGATAAATTAGATCTTAAGAAGAAATACCCGGAGCTCTACTCTCCTAAAACCTCTCCCTCGATCATCGATGTCCCACCGATGCAGTTTATCATGGTGGACGGAAAAGGTAACCCCAATACACCGGGAGGTGAGTATCAAAGAGCAGTGGAGGTGCTGTATTCTCTCTGTTATACGAATAAAATGGGGTTAAAGGCCGCCCCTGACACCCTGGAAGGTTATATGGACTATACTGTACCTCCTTTGGAGGGCTTATGGTGGTTTGATGACCTGGAGAATAAGGATATTACGAAAAAGGATAATTACCGGTGGTGCTCCATGGTCCGCCAACCTGATTTTATTACCAAGGAAATCTTCAATGCAGCCAAGGACACCATTAGAAAGAAAAAGCCTGAGCTGGCTGTGGAGCTTGCCCGGTTGGAAAGCTTCCGGGAGGGTCTCTGTGTCCAGGTGATGCATCTCGGGCCTTATGATACGGAGCCGTCAACCGTTCAGAAGATGGATGATTACCGGGATGTCCAGGGATATCTTGATGATCTCGGAGGCCTTGCCCCGGAGGGACATGTCCGTAC
>JAEZJW010000153.1 GCA_023415595.1 Bacillota bacterium | reverse complement strand
TACGAATTCACCTTCCATCACATGAAAAGAAACATCGAATAACGCCGGTGTTTCTCCATCAAGACTATGATAGGAATAACTAATATGATCAATTTTCAGTAGCTCGCTCATACTGTTCCTCCTTTTTTGCTTATACAGTATTATATGAAGCGAAAAATGATAGGTTCCCTTTGACGTAAATTGAATTCCAATGCATGATGTTAGCGAATTAGAGTATTAGCAATATTTGATATATAATTGTCATTTTATATGTTGACAAAGGATACTAATTCTGCTAATTTGTATCTATTATAATATACATTTTCCTACATAGTTTAGCATAAGCCCGCGAGTGGCAAAGGAGAAGCCTATATGATTGCATTTAAGAAAAAGCAACGAAAAAAAATAATCTTCAAGAAATCGAATTCCTCAGGGATAGCAAAGATGCTGCAGACAGTACGTAGTAGAGTACTTAGAGCCGGTATACGGACTAAGCTTTACGCAGCCTTCGCTATCCCAATTCTTTTAATGGTCATCTTTGGAGTAATATCCTATAAGATTTCGTCAGATGCGATTATTACGAATGCTAAAAACAGTACGACTGAGATCTTAAATGTAACCAAGAGCTCCATAACGATGGAGATTGATAAGGTTGCCAAGGGTGCATACGATTTTATCAATAGTGAAATGGTAAAGAATTATTATAAGAATGCAGATACTCTGAGTGCAGAGGATAAGGATGCATTATTTCTGGGAATCAGGAATGGAATTGTTTCTCTAAAGGCTAAGAATGAATCCATCTATAATATTCATATCTTCGGAATGAATGGAGAAAGCTTCTCAACAGCAGGGGAGTTACCGGCAAACTTCTATGATAGTTTTCTGGCCTCTGAGGACGGAAAGCTGGTTTCTTCTTCTACGGAACGAGTTGTTTGGACAGGAACCCATAGCTTTTTGGATGAAAGCCTGGGAAATGGCAGGACAGCCTATTCCTTATCCGTCATCAGAAAACTGCCGGAGAATAATGGCTTTATTGTTGTTGATATATCAGAAAGCTGGATGGGAAAATCCATCAAAGCATTGCAGTTAGGAAAGGATTATGTCATAGGGTTGGTTGCACCCGGGGGTAAAGAAACCTTAGTCGATATGGACACCACGGATGTATTTAAAACCTTAAAGAACTATGATAAGGTAACGGCAGGAGTAGATTCCGGTTACTCATCGGAGAAGTACGAGAGTAAGGACTATCTTTTCCTGTTCAGTAAGATTAGCAGTGCTAACACCACCTTAAGTGTACTGATCCCGGAGCATACGATTACCGGAAAAGCAGGAGGCATCAGAACGTTGAACATAATCTTTGTTTTACTTGCTTGTACGTTGGCAGCAATTACCGGTACTCTCCTTGCCGGAGGTATTGCCAAGGAGATCAAGAAAATGACGAAGAATATGTCCCGGGCCTCCAAGGGAGACTTAACAACGGAATTCACAACGAAGCGTAAGGATGAGTTTCAGGTTCTGACAGGCAGCCTGAATGAAATGGTAAATGGGGTGAGAACCCTGATCGGTAAGGTTACGGATGTCGGTACGAGGGTAAGCAGCTCAGCAAATTCTCTTTCCGATACCTCCTCCAATATACTTGCATCAACCAAAAATATATCACAAGCCATTGAAGAAATCGGTCAGGGTGTAGTACAACAGGCTTCCGATACTGAGACCTGCTCCAATCTAATGGCCACTTTATCGGATAGGATCAACAATGTAAATGATAGCTCCTATCAGATTGAACAGATTGCAAAAAGCACAAAGGGTATTATTGATGAAGGTATTGTTACTGTAAATGAACTCAGTCAGAAATCAGGTGCGACCAGAGATATTACCCGAGTGGTAATTCATTCGATTGAAGAACTTGAGCTTAAGTCCCATGACATCGAACAGGTAATCAGTGTAATTAATGAGATTGCCTCACAGACGAATCTCCTCGCTCTGAATGCATCCATTGAAGCAGCCAGAGCAGGGGAAGCAGGCAGGGGCTTTGCTGTAGTAGCAGAGGAGGTCCGAAAGCTGGCAGCGCAGTCAGTGGAAGCCTCCAACCATATCAAGGGTATTATCAGCCAGGTGCAGGACAAGACAAAGGATACGGTAGCCTCCGCAAAACAGGCAAGAGGTATCGTGAAATCACAGGTGGATGCACTTTCTAAGACGGTTACAGCTTTTGAAAGCATCAGCAGTCAAGTGAGTGAGCTGGTGAATAATCTGAATAATATTACCGAGGGAGCAATCGGGATTGCATCGGCTAAGGATGACGCTATGGATTCCATCCGTAATATATCAGCCGTATCCCAGCAGACAGCAGCCTCCTCAGAGGAAGTGAGTGCAACGGCCATAGAACAGATCCATTCTGTGGAATTATTAAGCAAATCGGCAGAAGAACTGGCTGAACAGGCAAATGAACTCGAAAGAGCAATTCTTCAATTCAAAATATCTTAATGGATTGACTTTATTCGATTGGCATACTATAATTAATTTAACATCGGATGAAGGATTTGGGAGAGACTGCGGGGAGGTTACTCTTACGTAGCGCCGAAGGGGAATGCGAAAACTCTCAGGCAGAAGGACCAGGTCTGGACGATACTCTGGAAAGCGATTTGGCACCGACGAAGCAAAGTCCTGTATGTTCTGTATACATAAGAAATTACGGGAAGGAATCTTTCAGGTAAACCAACAGAGGCGTATTGATTTATTTCAATACGTCTTTTTTATTGTCTGAAATTTCACAGGAATCACTTTTTACAAATTATTTACTATAATGAGTACAGGAGGATTTGATTTATGGAGAAGAAGACACCTCTCTACGAATGTCACCTGCAGGCAGGAGGAAAAATCGTCCCATTTGCCGGATATCTTCTGCCGGTTCAGTATGAGACAGGTGTAATCACGGAGCATATGGCAGTAAGAACTGCTGCAGGCTTGTTCGATGTTTCCCATATGGGGGAAGTAACACTGGATGGGGAAGATGCACTTCTGAATGTTCAACGGCTGGTTACGAACGACTGCAGCAGGATGGTGGATGGACAGGTGAAGTACAGTCCGATGTGCAACGAAGAAGGCGGTGTTGTAGATGATCTGCTGGTTTATCGGAAAGCTGCCGATTCCTATCTGATTGTCATTAATGCCGCTAACCGTGACAAGGATGTACAATGGATGAAGGACCATCTCACAGGGAAGGTAAAGTTTAAGGATATCTCGGAGGAGGTAGCCCAGCTGGCACTTCAGGGACCACGCTCTAAGGAAATAATGCTTAAATTAGTGGCAGAGGAACTGCTTCCCGTCAAATACTACAGCTTTACGGAAAATGTGTCCGTTGCCGGGATTAACTGCCTTGTATCAAAAACCGGTTATACCGGGGAGGACGGTTATGAGCTGTACTGTGCTAACCAAGATGCAGCGAAGCTCTGGACAGCCCTGTTGGAAGCGGGACAGGAACAGGGATTGATTCCTTGCGGCTTGGGATCCAGGGATACCCTGAGACTTGAGGCTGCGATGCCGCTGTATGGACATGAGATGGATGATACGATTACTCCGCTGGAAACCGGTCTTGGCTTTGCGGTAAAGCTTGAGAAAGAGGACTTCATTGGAAAGTCGGGTATCCTTGCGAAGGGTACGCCTAACAGAAACAGGGTCGGACTCAACATAACCGGCAGAGGAATTGCCAGGGAACATTGCCCGGTATATTATGGGGATGAATTGATCGGGACAACGACCTCAGGCACCCATTGTCCGTACCTCGGCCGTCCTGTTGCCATGGCACTGATTGATGTTTCCTATTGTGAAATAGGGACAGAAGTAGAGGTGGATGTCAGGGGCAGAAGGATATCTGCCGAAATTACGGCACTGCCATTTTATAAGAGAGAGAAATAACAGCGAAGACTTTATGATGTATAGAAGTTATCATGAATAAGTAGGAAAGAATTAAGCCTGTGCATGATAGGGACATGATTAATCATACTAAGGAATAGCTGTTTAAAATTAACGATAATAATTAATACGAGGAGGCTTTTTGTTATGAAGGAATATTTATATGCGAAATCACATGAATGGGTACAGTTTCTGGATGAGACAACTGCCAGGGTGGGCATCTCGGATTATGCACAGAGAGAATTGGGAGATCTGGTATTCATAAATCTGCCTGAGGAAGGGGACGATGTGGTATTAGGTGAGTCTTTTGCTGATGTAGAATCAGTAAAGGCAGTATCAAATGTATATAGTCCTGTGAGTGGTACGGTCAGAGCCATCAATGAGGAGCTGCTTGACCAACCGGAAAATGTGAATTCCGATGCCATGGGGGCATGGTTCATTGAGGTAGAGAATATTACAGAGCAGGCTGAGCTTATGACGGAAGAAGAATATCGGAGATTCCTGGGGGAGCAGAATTAACTGCCGGCTCAGCAAATAGGTTATGCTACGCCCCGCAGGGAAGGAATATTCATGCGACAGGCAGACGATTGATTACAGGAGGCTGATCAGATGGGTACTTATGTACCGAATACGAGTAAGGAACAACAGGAAATGCTGGCAGTGGTCGGCGCTAATAATTTGGGAGAACTATTCCGGGCAATACCGGAGGAAGTTAAACTTCCCGGTGGCTTAAGGCTTCCCGATGGACTGACGGAGTTTGAAGTTAGGAGAAAGATGACCGGGATAGCCGGTAAGAATCAGGTGTTCCAGACGATTTTCCGTGGGTGTGGAGCGTATCATCATTACATACCCTCCATAGTAAAGCAGGTAACCTCGAAGGAGGAATTTGTGACTGCTTATACTCCTTATCAGGCGGAGATCAGCCAGGGAGTACTCCAGTCCATCTTCGAATACCAGACAATGATCTGCGAGCTGACCGGTATGGAGGTATCAAATGCCTCGGTCTATGATGGAGCAACTGCAGCGGCAGAGGCAGTCATTATGTGCAAGGAGAGACAGAGAAGAAAAGCCTTGATCTCAGAGACCGTCCATCCGCAGACTCTGGAAACCATCCGGACCTATCTGAGTGGTACGGACATGGAGGTAGTCACTATCCCATCGAAGGAGGGCAGAACGGATTTTGCCATATTGGAGCGGCTGCTTGACAAGGAAACTGCCTGTGTACTGCTTCAGCAGCCGAATTACTACGGCCTTCTGGAGGATGGAGAGGCAGTTGGCACAATGCTTAAGGATAGTGATATCAAATATATCATGAGCTGTAACCCGATCTCTCTGGGAATTCTAAAGACACCCGCGGAATACGGAGCAGACATTGCTGTGGGGGAAGGCCAACCCTTAGGGATTCCTCTTTCCTTTGGCGGACCGTATTTGGGCTTTATGGCAACCACAGCCAAGCTGATGAGAAGACTGCCGGGAAGAATCGTCGGAGAGACCAGGGATTCTGCCGGTAACAGGGCTTTTGTCCTTACACTTCAGGCAAGAGAACAGCATATCCGCAGAGAGAAGGCTTCCAGCAATATTTGCTCGAACCAGGCGCTCTGTGCGATGACGGCAGCAGTTTATTTAAGTGCGATGGGTCAGGCAGGACTGAGGACAGCTGCCGAGTCCTCCATGTCCAAGGCACATTATCTGGCAGAGCGGCTGCAGGAGATCGGGTATCAGTCCGTATACCCCGGTGAGTTCTTCCATGAATTCGTAACAACTGTTCCCGGAGATGTGGAAGAAGTGCTTGTATATCTGCAACACCGTGGAATTCTTGGAGGCTATCCAATGAAATCCGAGGATGGTAGGGAAGACAGGCTTCTCTGGTGTGCTACCGAGATGAATACCAGAGAAGAGCTGGACGGATTGATTGACCTATTGAAGGAATTACAGAAGGAGGTGGGGAACTGATGAAGCTGATATTTGAATCGGGAAGAGAAGGAAGAGGCTGTGACCTACTCCCACCCAGTGAGGTACCGGTAACTGCGGTTAGTGAGAAGTTTTCAAGAAAGCAGGAGCTTCATCTGCCCCAGGTCTCAGAAACTGAGATCAGCAGGCATTATACCGGCCTAATGAAACGGACCTTTGGTATTAATGATGGCTTCTACCCCCTGGGCTCCTGTACTATGAAATATAACCCGAAGATCAATGAAGAGATAGCGAAGTTACCTGGCTTTGCTGAGATACATCCGCTGCAGCCCATCGATACAATACAGGGCTGTCTGGAGGTTATTAAGCTTGCCGAAGATTCCTTATGCGAGGTGACCGGGATGGATCGTATGGATTTCCAGCCGGCAGCCGGTGCTCATGGAGAATATGCAGGCTTGAAGCTGATCTGGGCTTACCATAAGGAACGAAAGGATAGCAAGAGGGATAAAATCATTGTTCCGGATTCCGCCCATGGTACGAATCCGGCCAGTGCGGCCATGGCAGGCTTCACGGTCATTAATGTGGCCTCCACGAAGGAAGGCTATGTAGATCCGGAGGAACTAAGAAAGGTAGTAGGGGAGGATACGGCAGGCTTTATGCTGACGAATCCGAACACAGTCGGACTATTTGATAAGAACATATTGGAGATCACAAGAATTATCCATGAAGCAGGGGGCTTAAATTACTATGATGGTGCTAATCTGAATGCCATTATGGGAATCGCCAGACCTGGTGACATGGGTTTTGACGTGGTTCATATCAATCTTCACAAGACCTTCTCCACTCCTCATGGAGGCGGAGGACCCGGCAGTGGTCCCGTTGGCTGTAAGGAGCTTCTGGCGAAATACCTTCCGTCTCCGGAAATCGTCTGCGAGGACGGAGCCTATTCCCGGAAGGTGAAGGATGACTTAAGTATCGGCAGAATGAAAGCCTTCCACGGAAACTTCCTGGTGGTGGTGAGAGCTCTTACTTACATCCTTACCCTGGGTGGGAACGGACTTAAAAATGCTTCGGAAAATGCAGTGCTGAATGCCAACTATATGCTGCAACGGTTAAAGGATACCTTCCAGGTTCCGTTCCCGGAATACTGCATGCATGAATTTGTATTGTCCCTGGAGGAGTTTAAGAAGGAAACCGGTGTCTCCGCATTGGATTTTGCCAAGGCACTCTTAGATCATGGTATGCATCCCCCGACCATGTATTTCCCGCTGATTGTCCATGAGGCTCTGATGGTGGAGCCTACGGAGACGGAGAGCAGGGAGACATTGGATGAGGCTGTGGCGGTCTATCAGAAGATCTATGCAGAAGCTAAAGCGGACCCGGAGCATATGCATGCCTGCCCGGTTACCACGGCAGTGGGACGTCCGGATGAGGTGACGGCTGCGAGAAACCCGGTGTTAAGATATAGTTTCTAAGAAAATACGAAAAGAAAGAGGGATAGCTTGATTAATCAGATCAGATATATTGTTACCGGAGAGACAGATCCCTATAAGAATATGGCGATGGAGGAATATCTGTTTCATCGGGTCGGACCCACGGAAGTTATATTGTTCCTTTGGCAGAATGAGAGGACCATTGTCATCGGCAGGAATCAGAATCCCTGGAAGGAATGTAAGGTACAGGAGCTGGAGAGTGATAACGGTAAACTGGTCCGCAGGCTGTCCGGAGGAGGAGCAGTCTTTCATGACCTCGGGAACCTGAACTTTACCTTTCTGGTCTCTAAGGAAAACTATGATTTGGAGAAGCAGCTGGAGGTCATTGTCAGGGCAGTTAATCACCTGGGGATACCTGCGATGAAGTCAGGAAGAAATGATATCACCGTAGAGGATAGGAAATTCTCTGGGAATGCCTTCTATTCCGATGGTATTCACAGCTACCACCATGGCACCATCCTGATCCGTGTGGATATGAGCAAGCTGTCCCACTACCTGAATGTTTCGCGGGAGAAGCTGGTTTCCAAGGGTGTGGATTCTGTCCGTTCCAGAGTAACAAACCTTACAGAATATGTACCGGACCTGACCATCCAGGGGATGAGGGAGGAACTGATTACAGCCTTTGGTGAGGTATATGGTCTGACTGCGGAACCTCTCAGACAGGAAACCTTGGACCTTAAGGAGCTTAAGCGGCTGGAGGAGAAATTCTCTTCTTGGGAATGGAATTTCGGGAAGAAGCTTCAGTTCAGCGATTCTATCGGAAGGAGATTTTCCTGGGGTGAGGTGGAGCTGCAGTTTTCAGTGGAGAACGGTATCATCAGGCAATGCGCCGTATATTCGGACGCCCTGGAAACCGGACTATTTGAGGCCATAGCAGATCAGCTGAACGGTTGTCCGTTCAGAGGAGCAGCAATGACTGAAACCTTGAAAGGGCTGCAAGCTGATGCCGAGAGAGAGAGCATCATTACTGATGTCACTGCTTTGATCAAAGACGAAGGAATATAGAGAAAGTAGGACAGATTATAAGCTTGACTATCTCACTATTTGAGAAGAGTTTTAGTCGGATAGCCTTAGGGTTAACATTTGTAGAAGCTGGAGGTTGAGAGGATGAAGGAGCACTTTGATTTGATTGTAATCGGGGCCGGACCGGGTGGTTATGTGGCAGCCATTAAGGCAGCGAAGCTTGGAATGAGTACAGCCTTAATAGAAAAGGGAGAGATCGGAGGCACCTGTCTGAACCGAGGATGTATCCCGACGAAAACTCTGATGCACAGCTCCCATCTCTACCAGGAGGCTGCTAGATTTAAAGAAGCTGGAATAAATCTCGAAGGACTTAGCTTCGATTATGGTAAGATTCTGAGCCGAAAGGATGAGGTGGTGGCAAAGAACCGCCAGGGAATACAAGGCCTGCTGGAAGCCAATGGAGTAACGCTGCTTCAAGGGACGGCTACACTTATGGGTGCTACTCAGACTCTCCATAGAATCTCACTGACAAGGCCTGACGGTGATAAGGTTATCTACGAGGCAGATAAGGTCCTGATAGCCACTGGCTCCAGGCCTGTTATCCCAAGAGTAGAGGGAGCCGACCTGCCGGGGGTGATCACCAGTGATGAGCTTCTGAACGGAACCAAGCTCTATCAAAAGCTTCTGATCATAGGCGGAGGAGTCATTGGGGTAGAGTTTGCAACGATTTACCGTGACTTCGGTTGTGAGGTAGAAATCATAGAAGCGATGGACCGCATTCTCCCCAATCTGGATAAGGAGATTTCCCAGAGTGTTGCCATGAGTCTTAAGAAGAAGGGCATCCAGATCCATACAAAGGCTAAGGTTACCGGAATTACAGCAGGCGGAGAGCTTGGGCTGCTATGTGAATATGCGGAGGAAGGGAAGTCGGGAGATGAAGCGACGGAACGAAGAACTCCAACAAGCAAGACGGTTTCTGCTGAAGGTATCCTTCTGTCGGTCGGGAGGAGGGCCTATACCGAAGGATTGTTCAGCGAAGAAGTATCCCCCGCGATGGAGGGAGCCTGTATTAAGGTGGATGAGAACTTCGAAACGAGCATATCTGGAATCTATGCCATCGGTGATGTCATCAGAGGAAAGCAGCTTGCTCATGCTGCTTCAGCTCAGGGAATTGTTGCAGTGGAGAGGATGTGCGGTAAAGAAGCGTCGATTGACTTGGAGGTGATTCCCTCCTGTATCTATACATCTCCAGAGGTTGCTGTGGTCGGTCTGGATGAAGTTGAGGCATTGGAGAAGGGTTATACGGTTAAGACAGGAAAATATCCGATGCTTGGTAACAGCAAGACCCTGTTATCAATGGGAGAGAGGGGTTTCATCAAGGTAATCAGTGATACTGAGACCGACAAGCTCTTGGGAGCAGTTCTGCTCTGCGACCGTGCCACCGATATGGTCAGTGAATTTGCATCAGCCATTGTAAACGGACTGACTGTGAAGGAACTGGCGTCAGTGATCCGGCCACATCCTACCTACAGCGAGGCCATTACGGAAGCACTGGAGGATGTGGAGGGTATGGCAATCCATCTGATGCCAAGGAAAAGAGGATAATCGGAAAGGCTTCCTACCTCATAGGAACAGAAATGCTATAAGAATTCATACTATTGCAGATTCTTATAATAGAAGATAGCGATCTGGGTACGGTCCCGAAGGTTCAGCTTTTCAAGAATGGTGCTGATATTGTTTCGGACCGTTCCCTCACTCAGATACAGAAGCTCCGAGATTTCCTTGTTGGAGAGTCCGTCTGCGATTTTCGTGATGATGTCATATTCCTTCTCTGTTATGCCGTAGTGAGTGAGATTCTTCTCCTCATTGGCTTTTCCGATCAGGTGGGGGAGCTTCGTGATGATCTCTTCCCCATAGACATTCTGTCCCATGTGTACAGCCTTTAATGCCGGAATGATGGAATCAAAATTCTGCTTGAGCATGTAACCCTTTGCACCGATCCTCAAAGCCCTTATGATATAATCATCATCCAGGAAGGTGGTGAGATACAGAATCCTTGCATCGGGATATTCCGCAAGGATCTTCTCACCGGCTTCCAGGCCGCTCATAATCTCCATACGGATATCCATAAGAAGTACATCCGGCCTGTGTTTACGGAACAGCTCGACACCATCCTTACCCGAATAACCCATCCCGACGACATGGATGTCCGGATCGGCAGAGAGAATTACCTTTAAGGAAGAACAGACCAATTTATCATCATCGATTAATATCAGTTTCATAATTTACCCCCATAAGCCTGAGTATCAGGCGTTTTTTATTTCTTCGGTATCGTAATAAACAACTTGAAGCCATTTTCCAGGGAGACGTTAATGTTCCCATCAAAGCCCTTTACTCTGTCCGTGATATTGCGTAAGCCCATACCTTCTTCATTATCCGGACTCTGAAGGGTTTTCATCATACGACCCTTTTTCCGTTCCTCCATTGTACCGTTATCCAGAATGATCAGCTGGTACATCGCAGGATGCTCTCTGAGAAGTATACTTGCCTTCGTGGCGTTGGAATGCTTCATGATATTTGCCAGAGCTTCCTTAATGATAGCGATCATGCTGTGCTTCAGTACGAGAGGTGGGGAGAGCTTGATATCATATTCATAGGTGATCGGACAGAAGGTAAACTCCTTACATAGCTGCTCCACCTGTGCATACAGATCGATTGATTCATCATACATCTTATGGATACTGCTGCGGATATCATCCATTCCGGAGGAGAGGGATTCCTTTAGGGCAGACAGACCTTCCTTTACGGTATCCTCCTTTGAAATAGTTAACAGAGCCCCGACCTGCAACAGTGCCCGGGACAGCATGTGACCGATGTTATCGTGGATTTCCTTGGAAATACGGTTCCGCTCGTTCAAGGTAGCTAGGTTGATTTCGTAATCCTGATTTTTTAATATGCTGCGGTTCTTCTCTTCCATCAGCTGTGAATAAGAGGAGGAGGTATCACGCAGCTCATTGTATTCCTCACGGAGATGGTTTAATTTATTGGTTTTCAGCTTAAGCAGAAAAGAGACAGCCAGGAATATTATCGAAAAAATAACGACGGGTAGTTCATAAAGCTGCTGATGAGCAAGAATTAGTGCCGGAACTACGACAGCCGCATATTGATAGCGGGTTTGAAAAAGGTCATAGAGTAGCAACGGCAGCAGGATCATATATCCCGGCATGAAGAAACACAGTATGGTAAATAAGAGGATACCGATGAATCGCAGCTTATCATTCTCCACATACATGGAGAGACAGCTGAGGGCAACGCTTAGAATCAGCGGTACAACCGCATAGCTGAAACCTACCTGCAGGAGATATAAAGCCAGACAGCAGACCATTAATAATATTTTATCGATGATTTCGTACATGAAGGCCTCCGGTATATTAAGAACTGACCACTGCTTTAGGCAGAGGAAAATTCTATAATATGGTTACACCAGTAGTATTACATGGCAGGCTTTTTATGTCAATTGATTTTCTGGTAAGGAATTAGATGTTTACAAGAGTTAACTGCTGTTATATGATAGGAAAGTCGAAAGGCCTATAGAAACTGGCTGAATAAGAATTCAGCGGGAAGGTCGCCTCGGCTAGCTAACCCAGAGACTTAAAAGGCAGGAGAGGATCTATATGAGAATATTAGCAGAAGAAACTATGGCTTTAGTCATCGATTATCAGGAACGGCTGGTTCCTGTGATTAATAATTCGGAGGAGCTGATCCGTAAGAGCAGTATATTGGTGAAAGGTCTGAAGGCTCTTGGAATTCCGATGGTGGTATCCCAACAGTATACGAAGGGAATTGGAATGACGGTTCCTGCAATTGCTGAAGCAGCAGGCGAGGAGTTTGCCTACCTGGATAAGGTCACCTTCAGCTGTGCCGAGGATGAGGAGTTACTCCATACAATCAGTGAAACCGGCAGGAAGAATATTATCCTGTGTGGAATAGAAGCACATATCTGTGTGCTGCAGACCGCGATTGACCTGATCACAAAGGGTTATAATGTGGTTCTGGTGGAGGACTGCATCGGTTCCAGAAGAGAAAATGACAGAGTGGTAGCTGTCCGGAGGGCTGAGGCAGAGGGTGCTGTGATAACGACCTGTGAATCCATTCTGTTTGAGCTGACCAGAGTTGCGAAGACTGAGGTGTTCAAAATAATATCAGGTCTAATTAAATAATTGTTTTCAGTAAAGAAGAATATCCGGACCATAGTAAGTTGTGTTTGAATTTGAACATTAAATGTTATTTTGATAAGAAGCATAAAACTGCTGCCAGGCATGGCAGCAGTTTTATGCTTCTTTTTGTGCGGAAGTATAGTTACATTCATCATTCTAAGCATATTGAAATGACATTTGTCATTCTATCTCGTGACGGAGTTCACTTCCAAATGCCCTCCTGATTTTATATGATGTAGTCAGATGATACGCCAAGCGTATGAATGAGAGTTCGCAGGAGGTAAGTTATGATAGTTAAAGTACATGGATTAGTAAAGCGTTATGATAAACTGGTTGCCCTGGATTACCTGGACCTGGAGGTAAAGGAGGGAGAAATCTTTGGATTACTGGGACCGAACGGCTCCGGCAAGACGACAGCAATAAACTGCATTCTGTCTCTATTAAAGTATGATAAGGGTACCATAGAAATCTTCGATAAGCCAATGGGGCCGGATGAATATCAGCTGAAGAAGGATATCGGAATCATTATGCAGAATGTAGCAGTATTCGATGAGCTGACTGTATATGAGAATATATCCTATTTCTGCAGCCTGTACATTAAGGATAAAGCAGAAGTGAAACGTCTGACGGAGGAGGCGATCGAATTCGTCTCCCTGGAAGATTATAAGAAGTTCCATCCGAAGAAATTAAGCGGAGGTCTCTTAAGAAGACTGAATATCGCCTGTGGTATCGTACACAAGCCGAAGCTGATTATCCTGGATGAGCCGACAGTAGCGGTTGACCCCCAGAGCCGGAATAAGATTCTGGAGGGCATCAAGAAGCTGAACGAGAAGGGAGCTACAATTATCTATACCTCCCATTACATGGAGGAAGTAGAGCAGATCTGCAGCAATATCGCAATCATTGATAAGGGAAGGGTTATAGCTCAGGGTACCAAAGAGGAGCTGAAGGCGATGATTTCCATCGGTGAGAAGATTACAGTGGAAGCTTATCAAATCACCGAACAGCAGTTAAGCAGCCTGAAGAGCCTCCCGAATATCTATTCCGTGGAATACCATGATAACCTGCTTGAGATTAAATCGGGAAGGGGCAAGAACAACCTGGTCCAGGTGCTCCACTTCATGTCGGAGCAGAATATGAACTTTGGACGGATCATTACTGAGCTACCTACACTCAATGATGTATTCCTGGAAATTACAGGGAAAGAATTAAGGGATTAATTGTTGGCTTGAATCATTAACATTACTTGTAATCAGCCAGCTGCGGATTGCAGCATGGCTTCATAAAGTGAATTGATTTATTCACTTTGCAAATATTGTGCTGACGCCTAAGCACGCGGGTGTCGGCAGTATGGAGGTAATATATGAGTTTTAATTTATATAAAACAAGGCTCAAGTGTTTATTGAGAAATAAGGAGGGTATCTTCTGGAGCTTTGCATTCCCGATTGCCCTGGCTACCTGTTTCTTCTTTGCCTTTAATAATCTATGGAGTGTTGAATACTTCAAGACAATCAATGTTGCTTACGTCAGTGACGGCGAGGAGCAGGAACCGCTAAAGACAGCATTGGAACAGACCGAGATAACGGCAGGTACGAAGATGTTTCAGGTAACCTACACCGACAGTGAGGAAGCAAGCAGTTTGTTGGATAAGAATAAGATCGAGGCTTATATCGTAGGAAGTGCAGATCCGAAACTGTATGTGAAGAACAGTGAACTGAACGAAACGATCATAAAATCCTTCCTGGACAGCTATAAACGGACCATGGCAGCGAGACAAATCATCCTCTCCGAGAAACCCGAAGCTATGAGTCAGGGACTGATGCAGGATCTGCTGCAGCAGAAGGAATTTGTAAAAGAAGTAAAAAACGAAAAGAACCCGGATGTGATACTGGTATACTTCTACTCATTAATAGCACTGACCTGTTTATTTTCCGTGAATATCGGCCTTGACGAGGTTGTCAATGTTCAGGCAGATCAATCCGGCAGAGGAGCCAGGGTGAATGTGGCTCCGGTCCGCAAGATGAAGCTGTTCCTTAGTAATATCATGGCCGGCTTTACGATCCATATGCTCAGCGTTATACTGCTATTTATCTATATGAATAATATATTAGGAGTTAAATTTGGCGACAACCTGATTTACATTTTCGTGACCTGCTTTGTTGGATCTTTAGTAGGTATGTTCTTAGGAGCAACAGTCGGAGTGTGGGTAAAAAAGAAGGTAAGTGTAAAATCAGCGATCTTAACCACCGTTATAATGGGAGGATCCTTCTTATCCGGAATGATGTTTGACAAAATGAAGTATATTATTGCTACGAACGCTCCAATCTTAAGCTACATTAATCCCGTCAACCTGGTATCGGATTCCTTGTACAGCCTGTATTACTATGATACCTATGAGCATTTTTACCTGAATATGGCTATTTTATGCAGCATGGTATTATTGATGGGCATATTATCTTATCTCGGATTAAGGAGGAAAACCTATGCAAGTATTTAAAACCTATTTTAAAGTCATGAGAAAGCAAATGACTGCTGTCCTCCTGTATGGTGCTATGTTTCTGGTACTAAATATCTTCCTTACCTTTGCTGTATTCAATAAAGAAAGCAGTACCCCCCAGTTTAAAACTTCCAAGGTACCTGTGCTGCTTGTAAATGAGGATTCAAACAGTTCCCTGATTGAGAATTTCACCGCTTATCTGAAAAAATATGTTAACTTTAAGCAAATAGGGGAAGGGGAAAAAGCGAAAAAGGATGCCTTGTTCAGCGGGGAAGTATCCTATATCCTTACAATCCCTAATGGGTTTACAGAGGAAATGCTGACCGGTAAGGATGTTCTTCTGACCAAACAGATCGTACCTAATACGGCAGATGCAATCTCCGTGGATACTGCCATCAACAATTATCTGAATACTGCAAAGCTTTATATCAAGTATTTCCCAGGAAGCAGCATGGAAGAGCTGAATGCCCATATCAACAGCACGATGGCAGAGGACACTCCTGTTTCCATTGATTCGAAACAGAAGAAATCGGATTTAATCTCCTGGGCATTTAACAGCTATTATTATAATTATCTGGGATACATCATGGTTACCTGTTTCATCCTGGCAATAAGCACAGTTATGCTTTCCTTCCACGGAATGGATATCAGAAGAAAGCACTTTGCCTCTCCTTTGTCAAGCAGAAGCTATAATGCTCAGTTGATTATCGCTAACCTGGTATTTGTAATGTGTTATCTGGTGGTATTTATGATAGCAGGCTATCTCTGTAATCCCAACCGGAAGCTGGATCTTAACCTTCTGCTGACATGGGGAAATGTAGTTCTGTTTGCGCTGACAGTTTTAAGTATCAGTTATCTGATCGGAATTACCGTCAAAGGTAAGAATGCGGTTCAGGCATTATCGACGATGCTTTCCTTAGGCCTGGCATTTATCAGCGGGATGTTTGTTCCACAGCAGCTTTTAGGTGAGCCGGTACTTAAGCTTGCCAGCTTTACACCTTCTTTCTGGTATGTGAAAGCGAACAATGCAATATCCGGTTTAACGAAGTTCAACTTTGAAAGCTTATCCGGAATCTTCACGAGTATGGTAATCCAGCTAGGTTTCGCCATAGCCATCATCACAATTGCCTTGGTGGTCAGTAAGCGTAAAAGCCAACAAGCATTATAACTGCATCCTGTGAAAATTTTAGCCTGCCGAAATATCGGCAGGTTTTTTTATCCATGATATGGGAAAAGATATAGTTTATGTTGCAGCTGGATGTATAAAAGATACAACCTGATACTATCCCGGACAGAAAAAATCCGAAAAAGTCGTACGATAATTCTATCTTATCAGCCGACTTTCAGTAAGCTATAATACAATTACGAAATAAAATTTACTCCTCTCTCTTATTCATGCCACCGGTTCAAAACTTTGACCGGTGGCACATTTGCGTGAAGGCAAAGTGAGCAAATTTCTTCACAGAACCGGAAACGAGAAGCGTTTCCGTAATTATATGCCAATTCGGCCACGCAAGTTTACTTGCTGTGGCGGGTTGGCATATAATTGCGAAGAAGTGCGAAGTACTTACTTCGGTTCTGTGAAGAAAGGGAAAGCGAGCGCACCCACGAACCGTGGGAACTCGCGAAGCGAGTTTCTACGGTTGCGTCAGTGCGAAGCACTTACTTCGGTTTAAAAACGAAAGCTTTCCGAAACTTTGTTGGACATGGTAGAATATACATACGTAACTTGAATTTTCATATTAGGATATACTAAATGCTTATCATATGTAAGGAGGACTTAACGTGAATACAATCATGAATCCGATTCTGAAAGGGTTTAATCCTGATCCATCCATACTTCGGGTGGGAGATGACTATTATATTGCAACCTCGACCTTCGAATGGTTTCCCGGTGTACAGATTCATCATTCCAGGGATCTGATCCATTGGAAGCTGATCGCTCGCCCGTTGAACAGGATGTCACAGCTGGATATGACAGGAGCAGCACCCTCGGAAGGAGTATGGGCGCCCTGCCTGACCTATGATAACGGAATATTCTACTTGATCTATACGAATGTTAAGCTTTGGACCTATGGCAGTGCCAGGGACCTGCATAATTATCTTGTGACCGCTACGGATATTACAGGAGAATGGTCTGAGCCGATCTATCTGAACAGCAGCGGCTTCGATCCGTCCCTGTTCCATGATGAGGATGGCCGCAAATGGTTGGTGAACCAACTATGGGATCACAGAAAGGGAAGAAATCAGTTTGCAGGTATTGTACTTCAGGAGTATTCCCCGGAAGAAAAAAGGCTGATCGGTCCGATTAAGAATATCTTTAAGGGGACAGAGCTCGGACTCGTGGAAGGCCCTCATCTGTATAAGAGGAACGGGTATTATTATCTGCTGACAGCGGAAGGGGGAACGAGGTTCAAGCATGCAGTCACCTTTGCCCGCTCCCGTAACCTGGACGGGCCTTACGAGGTTCATCCGCAGAACCCGATTCTAACCTCCTGGACGGATCCTTCTTTATTGCTTCAGAGAGCAGGGCACGGAAGTTTAGTGGAGACTGCTGACGGTGAATGGTATATGGCACATCTCTGTGGCAGACCGATTCCTTCCAGAGGCCGCTGCACACTTGGGCGTGAAACTGCGATTCAGAAGTTTGTATGGAGAGAGGATGACTGGATCTATCTTGAAGCAGGCGGAAATCATCCTCTAGTCGAGGTGCCTGCACCTGGTCTTCCTCTGCAGTACCTCCAATCCCGGTTCCGAATCTCCGGTTTGATTTTATGGTCAGATTTCCATCTCCAATGATGGTCAGGTCAGAGGATTCTGGTACATGGATGCCATCATGGAACAGATAATTATCACCCTTCAGCTTCAGGATTACACTGCAGTTTTCGCCGAGGGATATTGTTGGTTCACTGGCTCTTAAGCTGACCGAGTCGAGTGTAATCTGGCATTTCAGATGATCGGTAACATGCACTCTGAAATTCAATACATTATCCTCTTCACCCTTTAACGTAATCTCTTTATCGTTGATAAAGATTTCTGAGTACTCCTTTTTTATCAGCTCGGTTAAGGATAGAATGACAGAATCATTGGC
Source organism: Bacillota bacterium (assembly GCA_023415595.1). Lineage (GTDB taxonomy): Bacteria > Bacillota > Clostridia > Lachnospirales > Lachnospiraceae > Mobilitalea. The sequence goes on along the minus strand of JAEZJW010000153.1, from coordinate 4,079 downwards.
AGTCTCAAAAACCTTCTTCGAGAGAGATTCCTGATAAGATTTCTTATTCATTGCATACACAGTATCCAGACACTCGTCCGGTATGGTCTGAATAAGCACAGGTTTCGGACGGCCGGTATAATAACCCTGGATATAGTCGACACCGAGCCTGATCACATAAACGAATTCATCTAAAGTCTCAATTCCTTCTGCAATCGTCTTAATATGGTTCTTAGCAGCGAAGCTGATGATGTTGGAAACCAGATGCTGCTTTTTCGGATCATCATTGATATTTCGTAAAATGGACTGGTCGATCTTAACATAGTTCGGACTGGTATTCAAAAGAATAGCTTCATTGGAATAGCCCGAGCCATAATCATCCAGAGCCAGCTGGCATCCGGAATTCCTGAGCCTTTTTCGGATGGAACGGACCCCGATGTCATCGATAAAAGAGGATTCTGTGATTTCCAGAACGACATTATCAAATAATGGTCCGTATTCCATATATAAACGGTCGAAGTCATCATCCTTCATCAGATGATTAGAGATACTATTAATGAATAATTTTTTGAATCCGAAGGTATTCAGATTCTCACCCATAATCCGAAGTGTGTTGGTAAAGGTAAGCTTTTCAATGTCATATAGTCTGTTTTCCCTCTCCGCAATTGAAAGTATTTCATTTGGAGTCAGGGCAATGGTTTCATCGGTACGCATTAAGGCTTCGTAGGCGAATACCTCTCCTGTTTTGGCATTTACAATAGGCTGGAAGTGGTATTGGAACAGGTTCTCATCGACTAAGCGGTTAAATTGTTTGAATTTTTTGGTGTCCGTATTTGCCATAGTACTGAAGAAATAATCCTGCAGCTCTTTAATTTTTCCCATGTTCTTCCTTAGTAGAAGCAGGGAAGCGAGGAAAATCAGCACTCCAAAAACAGCCAGGCATATACTGGCCGTACCTGTACTTACATCTAAAAGCAATAGCAGCATGGATAGTAATACAGACAATAAAGAAAGACAAAATAAAAAGACGACAATTACACCTCGTCTAAGAATGATTTTTAAATCTTCGTATCTTTTGTTCATTAGTACTCCTTAACAATAAACGTTCCGAAATAAACCTCAGTTACTTCATCCATAAAAATATACTAGTAAAATAACGTCAAAACACGGTGCGGAAGTCAGTACTAACTAGTGAAAATGGATACATATAACACTTATCTGATTTCTATGCAACATTACAATTGCACAATTTTGTATTTTATCACTAATATATGGTCTTGTCAATCGAAAATTTTGAAATATTTTTTTGCCAAAAAATAGAACAATTGTTTGGATTCATGTTGACATATAATTTGCTCTTTGGTACAATAATATAGAACAGATGTTTGGACTGATGGAGGGAAATATGGTTATTCAGGAGAATATGTCAATCCAGAGAAAGCTTGAGGTTTTATCCGATGCTGCAAAATACGATGTGGCCTGTACCTCCAGCGGTGTTGACCGTAAGGGGAACCAGAACGGCATGGGAAACAGCCTTGCCTGCGGAATCTGTCACAGCTTTTCTGCGGACGGAAGATGTATTTCATTACTGAAGGTTTTATTTACAAATGAATGCATATTCGACTGTAAATATTGTGCCAATCGCTCCTCGAATGATGTTGTCCGGGCTTCCTTTACTCCTCAGGAATTATGCGAGCTTACCATGGAGTTCTACAGAAGGAATTATATTGAAGGCTTATTTTTGAGCTCGGGAATCCTGATCAGCCCGAATCATACGATGGAGTTGATTTTAGAGGCTTTAAGAATGCTGCGCGAGGTCTACCATTTTAACGGGTATATTCACTGCAAGGCCATTCCTGGCGCTGATCCCGCTCTGATTGAGCTGCTTGGCTGGTATTCAGACCGGATGAGCATCAATCTGGAGCTTCCGACAGCGGAGAGTCTGAAGGAACTGGCTCCCCATAAGAGCCGAAAGAATATTCTGAAACCAATCCGTCAGATTCAAATCAGAAGAGATAATAGCGGGCGATATCTTGGGATAACAGATCGTTATCAGGATTCTGGAGGAGTGAGAAAGCTTTTGTCCACCAGTAATGATCCGGATATCAAGGAGATTATTACCTCGGATACCGGTATCGTGCCCTATCAGAAACAGCCGGTAGCCCACCGCAGGTTTGTTCCTGCCGGTCAGAGTACACAGATGATTATCGGTGCCACGAAGGAAAGTGATTATCAGATTATGTCGGTTTCCGAAGCGCTATATGATAATTTTGATTTAAAAAGAGTGTTCTATTCTGCCTTTATGAACGTGAACCAGGACAGCCGTCTTCCTGCCACGGCAGGAGGACCGCCGCTTTTGAGGGAACACCGCCTGTATCAGGCTGACTGGCTGCTTAGGTTCTATGGCTTTCGGACCATGGAGCTTCTGGATGAGAAGAACCCTAATTTTAATGTTTTTCTGGATCCTAAATGTGACTGGGCACTCAGACATCTTGAGCAATACCCTGTTGAAGTGAATAAAGCGGATTACTACACTTTGCTCAGAGTACCCGGAATTGGAACGAATTCGGCACAGCGAATCCTAATGGCAAGAAAAAGTGCTGTACTTGATTTTAACGATCTTAAGCGGTTGGGAATTGTACTGAAGAGAGCGATCTATTTTATTACCTGTAACGGAAGGATGATGTATCCGATTAAGATTGAAGAGAACTTCATTACCAGACAGCTGCTGGCTTTGAAGGATCAGCTTCCCTTCGGGGTGGATAAGGATATTACCTATCGCCAGCTCTCCCTGTTCGACGATGTCCGTTTCCAGACGGATCAGAAATCCTATTTGAAGCTGGCCAAAGTCTGAATTTTAATGAAGATAGGCTGTCCAATATTTTAGTACTTATGAGAGATGTGTTGTTATAGATGGGAGATAATGTAATTGCTGATTGATTTTGATAAAGGAAGTGATATGATGAAGCTGACCAGGATTTATGTATGTGAGGACAGTATTGACGGAATATTTACTGCGGTTTACCAAGCCTGGAGTTCGGGCTATGGGCATGCGTACATCAAACTTGAAGAGAAATGTGACCAAAATCATTATTCGAATATCGAACTGTTCTCTGAATACATCCAGGTAGAGACGGATTACGGCTTATCTCTGAAGGTAGCTAGGGCGGTGAAAGAGAAAATATCAGAGGAAGCCTTTGAGATGATCTGCAGAGTGGCATTATCCGATCATCAGGGGAAAGCTGATTTGATTTACCGGTTCATGATTCTTGGCTTTGCAGCTGGTCCGGGTATTATACAGCATTTAAGCAATGAAGTTGTTGCAAGCATCTTCAAGATCAGCCGATTTGTGGGCAATGAGGTGCACCATTTGCTGGGCTTTATCCGTTTCTCTGAGCAGGAGAACGGGCTGCTTGCCAGTATGATCCATCCTAAGAATAATGTGCTGTCCATGGTAACCCCGCATTTTGTTGATCGGCTGCCAAGAGAACGATTTATTATTTATGATGGCAATAGGAATATCGCTTCGATTCATATCCCCGGGAAGCCCTGGATACTGGCGGGAATGGATAATTATGGGAGCTATGACTTTGGTATATCATCCTATGAAGAGGATGAGTATCAGGATCTATGGAAGATATTCTTCAAGCATATCACCATACAGGAACGTACGAATCTGAAGCTTCAGCGTAATAATCTTCCGCTGCGCTTTAGAAGTGATATGACTGAGTTCCGGGTTTCAGCAGGATCATTGTAACCGATACCGATCAGCGGAAAATGGATAATGCTTCAAATAAAAAATAAAAATAATACGTGTTATATTAATGCCGTAAATTGTTTACTGAGACTTTATGCATGTTTTAATTATGTATAATAACAATATTCCGTGACATACTATCCACGTAAAATAAATAACTTTATAGGAGGAGTATTGATGAAAAGAAGATTATGCATATTTATAGCATTATGCTGTGTAGTCTTAATAGCTTTTACCGCGTGTGCGACAGATGACGGTACGAACAATGGCAATGGCACTAATAATTCAGCTACAGATAATAACAACAACGGTGCCAAACCTACTACAGGCGGAACTACAGGTG